>NZ_NBYR01000055.1:0-1178 GCF_002119345.1 Halomonas sp. CSM-2
CAGCAACACGGTGACCTCGGTTTACCACCTGTTTAACGGCTTCGATCTTGAATTCTTCGGTGTATCGTACTCGGCTCATGCGTCCTCCTAGGTGCCTTCAGTATAAGGCCTGGAGGTGTCTACAAAACCAGGGGCGATTCACAATGGTTTCTGGTGCAGGCTGTTTGAGGATGTGCCGCATGGCTCCCAGCAAATATCGCTTCATTCTTTTTTCTAAAAAACGGGCCATTATTTTTAAATAATAGTTTGATCTAATAAGTGTTAGTAAGTGCATGCTATTGCGCTCTGTTCAGTTAATAGACAATGGTCTGCCCGCGGCAGCGACAAGGAAGATTCAAAATGACTACCATTGAAGGCGATACTTTGGCCTTGCCCATGGCGAAAGAGGCAGCTTGAGCCTAAATAACTTAAAGAAGAGTTAAGCTGCATAAGAGGTTTGCAAAAAAAGGGGGCTGGCTTACTGGTTGAATTCAGATACGTATGCTTTGTGGGGTATAAGTTGCCGTATTTAAGAAAAGCTTAAGTTTTGGTAGCGAAGATAGCGGTTCGTGGATTGGGGGAGCAGCATGCGTGCACTGCTAATAGAAGATGATCCCTTGCTTGGGGATGGGATTAAAACGGCGCTGGAACGCGAGGGGTACACGGTCGATTGGTTTATGCTTGGCCGCGAGGCCATCCGCGCTATCGGAAGCGAGACTTTCAGTGTGATCATCCTGGATCTTGGCCTGCCTGATATGGACGGCATGCAGGTGCTCCAGTTACTCCGTCAGCAATCCATCCTACCTATTCTGATTTTGACCGCCCGCGATGCGATGGAAGACCGTATTGGTGGTTTAGATGCCGGGGCAGATGACTATGTGCTCAAGCCTTTCAATTTGCAGGAGCTGCTCGCCCGTTTGCGTGTCGTAATGCGACGCGCTGAGGGGCGGGCCTCGCAGATATTGACGCTGGGGGCGCTGAGTATTGATGAGGCTCGTCATGTGGTGAGTTGGCGGGGTAAAGACGTAAAGTTGGGCCGACGGGAGTATGCCTTATTCCTGAATCCGTGAGACCGGCCCCCGGAAGCACTTCTAACCCACTGACCTGCATGGCAATATAGCCATTATCGCCATTCACCCAGACAGTGCCATGCCCAACATAAAGTTCCGCGCCAGTTGCCGCACCCTCACCAGCCACGC
>NZ_NBYR01000049.1:0-2863 GCF_002119345.1 Halomonas sp. CSM-2
GCCCAGAAGCGCTGGAAGCGGATCAAGGGGTTCAACAAGCTGGAGCTGGTCGTGAACAACGTCCAGTTCAAGGACGGCGAACCCTTGACCGATCAGTCAGACAGGACTGCCGCCTGACCGGCCATACACAGAATTTGACAATAACTCTCATTCGTTTTCACCCTTCGTTTCTCTTACCAGTAACGCATAAACGCTCTGTGGATTTTCCACCAACCATGCTTCTGGACGTTGGTTTTCGAGTTGAGGATGCGGGGTTGCCATCCAGCGCTGGGCGTGTGCTTCGCCCAGTATGTTGACGGCGGCTACCCATACGTCTTGCTCGCTGGGTGTATCTAACACTTCCCTGCCAACATCTGGCATGTCGCTCCATGCTTTCAGCTCGTCAGGCTCAGGGGCATCCGGGTCACATTGCTCCAGCAACAGGTCAAGCCTGCCGGGCCGTAGGGTGGAAGCGTTCTGTACAATAGCGGTAGAGTCTTTTTGCCTGAGGGCTTCTCGAAGCCAGGTTTCCACTGCTTCGCAGGCCGCGTCATTGTCTTCGAGAGTCGCGAGGGCGGCATCGTTACCAGAACGACGGATAAAGAAGTGCTCAGGGATAGGTAGCGCACTGCCATCACGAAGATATGCCACGATTTCACCGCTCATCGCGGGGAGATAAGCACCATCGCTTTGCTGGCATTCCAACGCATCACGGAACGTCGCTAGCGGCTGAGGGAAGTGATCGCGTAGGTCAAACGCCCGGTAAGCAAAAATGGCCGAGGTTAGAATGTCCGTTGATGGGGCTAATGTCGGCATTCTGCCCTCCCTTCCTCATGATGGTTAAGTCGCTTTTCACTGTAGCGAAAGTTGGCGGCGATACCTACCACCTACGTCGCTGTTTCTCGCCTCCTTGTCGTATCTCCCGTGTGGAGAGTATACACAGCGCGCTCCCGCGCCTATGACCATCCGGAACCTTAGAGCTTCACGCTGACCAGCTCACTCCACTGGGTTGTGTATCGCGGCGTGCGGCGTTCACTGCGCAGCGCCCAGGCGTTGTCTTGGCGAGGTAAGCCTAGCTGTATCGTACCCTTGCCCAGCTCACGGTTGAGTTTATCGACCGTGGCCATGAGCCGTTCGCTGCGTTTTGCCTCGGTGGCCGTTTGCGGCGTTTCGGTCAGCGTGAGCTGGCGATGGGCTTTGGGAGACAGATCGAGCAGCATCACGCCGACTTTTTGGTATCGATACCCCTTGCGCCATAGGTGCCTGAGCCCTTGAACAGCGGCGGCAATAAGTTCGCGGCTGTCATCAGTGGGGCGATCCAGCGAGACGATGACGCGGTTGCGGTACTGGGGTAAATCGGTGCGAAACAGGTTGGTGCGCACAAATACCATCACGGCGCTGGTGACGCTCGCTTGTCTGCGCAGCTTCTCTCCGGCGCGGGCGGCATGATGGCGCAGCGCTTCGCGTAGGTCGTGCGGGTTGCCGGTGAGCTGTCCAAATGAACGCGAGACCATAATCTGCTGCTTGGGCGCGCTCATATCATCCAACTGAATGGAGGGCTGGCCGCGCAGCTCCCATACGATTCGCTCCTGTACCACGGAGAACCGTTGGCGGATTTGTTTCGGATCGGCTTGGCGTAGCTGCCAGGCAGTGTTAATCCCCATGACGTTGAGCCGTTCGGCGGTACGCCGCGCCACGCCCCAAAGCTCGGTGACCGGTAGCTGTTTGAGCAATTCGCGAGTAGTGGGGCTGTTGGCGTCTAATCGGCAAACGCCTGCGGCCTGGTAAGCCGGGTGTTTTTTGGCCATGTGGTTGGCGATTTTGGCCAGCACCCGCGTCGGGGCAAAGCCCACGGAGACCGGGATACCCGTCCATTGCCGCACGGTGTCGCGTAGCTGCTGACCTCGGGTTTCCAACGTCGCCAGATCAAACCCCTGAAATCCCACAAAGCTCTCGTCGATGGAATAAACCTCGACATGCGGGGAGAACGTGGCAAGCACCTCGGTGACGCGCCGGGACATATCGCCATACAGCGCATAATTGCTCGATAGCAGTATCGTTTGGCGACGTATCGGTGGGGACAACAAGTGCATGGCGGTGCCCATCTCCACACCCAGCGCTTTAAGTTCATTTGAGCGCGCGACAATGCAGCCGTCGTTATTGGAGAGTACCCCGACCGGGCGGCCTTCCAACGCCGGGTTGAACACCCGCTCGCACGACACGTAGAAGTTGTTGCAGTCCACCAGGGCCATCATGGCAGCGGTGCTCCCGGCAGGCTGTGCAGCACATGGGTAACCACACCCCAAACATGGGATTCGCGTCCCTCCAGTGGAATGGGTTGGTACGCCGGGTTACTGGCCCGCAGGTACGCCCGCTGCCCGACACGCTCTAGCCGCTTGACCGTAAGCTCGCCATCGACAGCGATCACAATGATGCGCCCGGGCAGTGCTTCCAAGCTGCGATCAACGACCAGTAGGTCCCCGTGATGGATACCGTCGCCGATCATCGAGTCGCCTTCGGCGCGGACAAAGTACGTCGACGCCGGGCGTTTCACCACATGGCGATGCAGGTCCAGGTCGGTATCGAGGTGGTCATCCGCCGGGCTGGGAAACCCCGCGCGGACGGCGCTGGAGAAAAGCGGCAGCGGGCAAGGTATGGCAGTGGGGTCAGCACGCCCAAAAAGAGACACAGGTAAAGACATGACACCCTCCCAAATACTGTATTTATGGGGCTATGTTGGTATCTGTTGTTGGTCAGCGCCAATCACCGCCAGTAGCCACGCTTCCTCGGCTGGCTTCGCTGTTTCAAACAATCGTCGCCATGCCAAATAATTGGGTAAATACGCTGTCCCCACCCCCTTAAAACGCTTCATCCAGCCCTTCAG
>NZ_NBYR01000054.1:0-1226 GCF_002119345.1 Halomonas sp. CSM-2
GCTGGCGTCACCGGATCCTGCCGACTCCTTGGCSGAGGGGCCGGACAAACGCTTGCGCCAGTGGCAGAAGCTGGCATAGCCAATGCTCTCTTGTTTACAAAATTGCGGAGCTGCCAAGCCGCTGGCGTGCTGCTGATCAACCAGGGCCTGCCACTGTTCCGGCGTACGGTGCTTTTTCATGGGGGTAACCTCGTGTTGGAAAATATGAGGTTACTGTAGGGCGATTTTCAGCGGGGTGGCAGGACGTCCTGGAATGAACGCTTACCTCAGAGGAACGGTAAAGCGGTGATTGAGTGCCGGGCTGGTAGGTTAGCTCCGTATCCACGTCGTCTAGTACGATATCACGAGCTCGACCTTCTAATGTGTCACGCGGAGCGACATCACCTGCAACCCCAGCTACATTAAAATCGGTCAACCCCAGTGCATCCACAGTGAACCCGGGTGGGCTTAAGTCCATGCCAAGGGTTTGCTTGTCATTGGCACCCACTTGCAAGTCGACTTTGCCTGCTTCGCCCGTCATCAGCGGAATACCGTTGTACTCGCTCTCGCTGGCTAATCGATCGATTTCTTGCAAGTTCTGGTTGATTTCAGCTTGGATCGAATCGCTGTCACTGATTTGGTTAGTGCCGTTCAGCCCCTGCACGGTGAGCTCGCGCACCCGTTGAAGGCGATCATTGATCTCATCCAGCACACCTTGCGCCGTTTGTGACATTGAAATGCCATCATTAGCATTGCGCGCAGCCTGCCCAAGGCCGGTCTGCTGAGCCTGCATTCGGTTGCCAATGGCCTGACCGGCCGCATCATCTTTTGCGCTATTCACACGCAAACCAGAAGACAGCCTCTCCATGCTCGTCGCAAGAGAGGACTGGGCCCTACTTAGATACTGCTGGCTGGCTTGCGCGGTAACGTTGGTGTTGATGACGGCCATGGGTAACTCGTTCGTCTTCCGTGAATGATTAGTTATATTTTACGACCGATAGGAAAGAAACTTTAGCCCTTACTGATAGAAATGCGTGTTCAAGCACAAAGATAAAGAATAAATCTGTCTCAGCGAAAATCCGCGTAAACCCTCGCCCATTCGAGGTTGTCGCAAATCTCCTAACGACTCAAAACAAAACCTATACAGAACGATGTCGATGGCTGGACGACATCATCACGCACGCCCTGGCAGGCGCGATCTTTTTCTTTGTTGCTAGGTAAGGTAATCCCAGGCATCTCCACAACCG
>NZ_NBYR01000016.1:0-99612 GCF_002119345.1 Halomonas sp. CSM-2
CTTACTAGGCGTGGTCAGTCGCTTCTCCCACTCTTGCCCCGCTTAGAGAAGCACACTGTCAATTAGACCGCTGAATCCTACAATAATCAATACGAGCCAAAGCGGAATTTTCCATGCTGACGATCTCGACCTTGTCGTGATCGGTCATGGTAGCGTTTGATCACCGCCTCCGGCGCCTCGTCCAGGCTGGTCCACCAGCCTTCCAACTCATAGTCCGGTTCGAGCAGCAACTGGCCATCGCCATCGGCGGTGCGCTCTACCAGGCGCATCACGCGTTGGACGACGTATTCGGTCTTGTTGTCGTCGTGGATCGAGACGGTCTGCGTCCACAGCGCCTGGCGCTTGCCAGGACGCAGCTCTTCCCAGTAGTCCGCCGCCACCGCCAGCCAGGTATCTCGATCAGCCGTGGCCGAGCCACGCGGGTTCCATTTGACGACATAGTCGAGCCGGCGCCCCTCGTCGGCAAAGACCTGGCGTTGCTGTTCGAGAAGCGCCAGGTGCGCCTGGCTGTCGAAGCCGCTGTCCTCGCGTAACAGGATCGGTTGCTTGGTCARGCATTGGGCGCGAGGCAGTACCCGCTCCAGGAAGGCGTTGCTCTCCTTCATGGTGTGCTGCTTGCCAGGCCGCAGTTCCAGACCCAGGCACCACCCTTCGTTGCCCAGATAGGCGGCGATCGGGGTGTAGCCATCGACCTTCTGGTAGGTCCGCGAGACGCCTTCCTTCTTCGAGTTGCTGTTGTCCATGACGAAGGTGTCGATGTCCAGGCAGACGTGCGTCGTCTCGGCGGTGATCGGTGCTTCGATCAGTGACAGCAGGGTCGTGGACCAGGTGGCGGTGCGCGCCTGCAGGTCGTTGGCGGCAAGTTTTTCCAGCCGCTGTCGCAGCGTCGCCGCGCTCGGCACCTTCTGCAGGGTCAGCAGTTGTTGGAAGGGCTTGTCGCGGCGGAAGTTCTCGACAGCGTCATAGTCGCTCATGCCCAGACACAGCAGGCCCAGGTAGCTCTTGATCACGTCACTGGTGCGCATGCCCAGCGTGGTGGGGAAGCGGCTGTCGATGCTGTCGACGCCAGCGATCTCGAAGCATTGCCCGATGATGGACAGCCCGGCGTGGCTGGTGAGGGTGCGGCAACTGGCGCGGAACTTTATGTTGGGCATGGCACTGTCTGGGTGAATGGCGATAATGGCTATATTGCCATGCAGGTCAGTGGGTTAGAAGTGCTTCCGGGGGCCGGTCTCACGGATTCAGGTCAATTGAAAGATTGCCGAGATCAGTGGTTAATTTTCTGGCACCTAATGATGGCATCTTCGGAAGTTTCGGTAATTTATCCAGCTGCCAGAATGGGGGAGAAGAAGCGTTTACAAGTAGGCCATCAAGATGTGTTAAAAATCACAATTAAGGCATTGCCGCCAAGGGTCAAAACGTCAAAAAATCGGACATTTAAAACCACGTTCTATCACCTCTTTGATAGTGGCGAAGGATAGTGGCGAAGGATAGTGGTCGATATTAATCGGGATAAAGTGATAGGTAGTGTCGAGTGATAAAGGTCCTCACTGTTGTCGATGACGCTACCCATGAAGCCGTGGCTATCGTGCCAGAACGTGCCATTGGAGGGCTGTTTTTAACACGTACTCTGGATCACCTGACTTTATAACGTGGCCTACCTAGCGCCATTCGTACGAATAATGGAAAGGAATTCTGTGGGCGCGCCATGCTGTCATGGTCTGGTAATCCCCATTTTTATAGGGCTTCAAAAGTAGAGGTCATACCCCAGCAGCCAGTTTTTTGTGCGGGGTCACGCCTCGAGCGCCATGTTAGGTTGTTCGTGATTATAGGTTCATAGTCATCGCGTTGCATATTCCTTCATTTTCCCGATGGAGCTGATCATGTATTGAGCCAGTCAGTCATAACGCGTGGTGAGGTTGTAGTGCTCGATATAAGCGTTCTGTTGCAGCGAGCATTCGCCGCCGCTTTGTATGCCACTTCACGGTGAAGAGAGGGCTTTACAGCTTTCCCTTCAGGGCTTCCTTACGCAGCTCGGATTTGAGGCGTTCTTCGGCATACATTTTCTTCAGCCGCCGGTTTTCATCCCTGAGCTCTTTCATTCGTTTGATCATGTAGGTATTCATGGCGCCGAATTTGGCTCGCCGCTTGTAAAAGCTAGCACTGTTCATGCCGTGTTCACGGCAGAGCTCAGGCACCGGGACACCACTTTCGGCTGGCTTCAGGGTTGCCATGGTCTGGCCATCAGAAAAACGTGATTTTTTCATGCAGGATCTCCCTGCGCTTAGCTCACGAAAAATTCTACTTTTGAGCACCCTGGTTGTCGGGGGATTACCGATGCCTATGCTCCTGGTTTCAAGCTAATCTGACTGACCTCTTCGATTTTCTAGTGTTTTCTGCTCAGCGCTATCTTTCGAGAATTTCTCGATGCCCTTTGTGCCTTGTGACGAGAGCTAGGGTAGAGGTGGGTTTTCTGAATGGTTGACCAATTTAGTGATAAGGAAGATTCCCGGGTATGTGAGGGTGATGCAGGGAGAAAACTTGCAGTTCTTGATTTAAAAGATGCGTCTAGCTGTTTCTATAATAGAGGGTAGAAAATAAAATATTGTTTTAAAGATATTTTTGTCATAAATTGAAGGCTTATGCAGTTTTTTACTAGCTGAAAGCTTAGTATTTATGTTTTCTAAATTTTATATAATTAAAATAAAAAATAGACGATGGTCTTATTTCGTGCGAGGGCAACTACCTCTACCTTCAAATGGTCAACCAATTGGAGGTGGCTTTAATGAGTCAAACAGCTGCGGCATCGCTGGCCGGTGAAGTCGAAGAGCTTCGTCAGCGGGCCTACAAGATTCGTCGACATGCGTTGCGTATGGGCGAAGTGCAAGGGCAGGGGTACGTTGGTCAGGCTTTGGGAGTTGCCGATGTGCTTGCAGTCTCTTATTTCCGTGCTCTGAAACTGGACCCCAAGAACCCTGAGTGGGAAGACCGAGATCGTTTCCTGCTGTCGATCGGACATTACGCCATTGCGCTGTATGCAGCCCTGATTGAGGCCGGCGTTATCGCCGAAGAGGAAATAGAAGATTACGGCAGCGATGACAGCATCCTGCCGATGTCAGGCATGGCTGACTACACGCCGGGTATGGAAATCACCGGTGGCTCTTTAGGGCACGGTCTGGGCATTGGGGTAGGCATGGCCCTTGGCCTCAAACGCAAGGAAAGTGCTTCGCGGATCTTTAACCTGCTTTCGGACGGTGAGCTGAATGAAGGCTCAACCTGGGAAGCCGTTGCTTCTGCAGCCCATTGGAAGTTGGATAACTTGATTGCGATTGTCGACGTCAACGACCAGCAAGCTGATGATAAGTCTTCTACCGTTCTGAACTACGAGCCCATCGCTGATAAATGGACCGCTTTTGGGTGGGAAGCCTATCGCGCCGATGGGAATGACCTTGAGGCGCTTGTCGAGGCTTTCGACAGCGCTTTGGCAAGCAACTCCGACAAGCCCCGAGTGATTATTTGCGACACCCTAATGGGCCGCGGCGTACCTTTCCTCGAAGAGCGTGATAAGAACCACTTCATTCGCGTTGATGAGGATGAGTGGAGTGTGGCGCTCAAGCAGCTCGATGAAGTCTACGGTGTCCAGTAAGGAGTAAATGAGATGAGCGCCAAGAAAAAGTTAAAAACGTCGGCCATGATTGCCTCTATCGCGGGTGAAGGTCAGCCGGTAACAGCGGCTCCTTTTGGTCACGCACTGGTAGAAGCTGCCGAGAAAAATCCCAAGATTGTGGGCATGACGGCGGATCTCGGTAAATACACAGATCTACATATATTTGCCCAGGCCTATCCTGATCGCTATTACCAGATGGGCATGGCCGAGCAGCTGCTGATGATGGCAGGCGCTGGTATGGCTCGTGAGGGGTTCATCCCTTTCGTGACCACCTACAGCGTCTTTGCTTCACGTAGGGCCTATGACTTCATCTGCCTGGCGATCGCTGAAGAGAAACTGAACGTCAAAATCATCGGTGGGCTTCCAGGGCTGACAACGGGTTATGGACCAAGCCATCAGGCTACAGAAGATGTCGCCATTTTCCGTGGTATGCCGAACCTGACCATCATTGACCCTTGCGATGCGGTAGACATTGAGCAGTCGGTGCATGCAATGGCTGAATTTGATGGCCCTGTCTACTTGCGGCTATTGCGTGGCAAGGTTCCGCGTGTCTTGGACCGTTTTGCTGACTATCGCTTCGAGATTGGCAAGGCCAAGCGGCTGATGAACGGCAAGGACGCCTTGATTATTTCTTCGGGACTCATGACGACGCGGGCGATTGAAGCCGCCGATGAGCTTAAAGAAAAGGGTATTGAAGTGGCTGTCATGCATTGCGCCACGATCAAGCCGCTGGATACGAAAGCCATTTTGGAAGAGGTGCGCTCCAATACCGACCGTCCTGTGTTCGTGGCGGAAAACCATTCGGTTGTTGGCGGCTTAGGCGAAAGCATTGCCTCCCTACTGATGAAAGAAGGGGTAGCAGTCAAGTTCCGCCAAATCGGCCTTCCGGATGAATTCTTGGATGCGGGTGCTCTACCCACCCTTCACGATCGCTACGGTATCTCTACCAGAGAGGTGGTGAAAACGGTAGAGAAAAATGTCTCCATAGAGGAGGAAGTGAAGCCAACCATATAAAACGTTATCTGCATCCACTCAAACTATCTGTACATACAACAATTATCTGAACAGAGAGAAACGTCATGAAAAAAACAGTTCTTGCAACTGCGGTCGCCAGCGCCTTTTTATTCAGCGGGATCGCCGCCGCTCAGCAAACACTCCAGCTTGCCCATAATGCAGCGGAGGGTAACCCAAAGTGGGACGCTTCCGAACTCTTCGCAGAGTTGGTTGAAGAGGCCACTGATGGTGAGTTGATCGTCGATGTGGGCGGCAATGCTCAGTATGGCGACGACATGGAAGCCTTATCCCAGATGCGTCTGGGTACCTTGGCTTTAAGCACCAACTCTCAAGGAGCCACCTCCTCTGTGGTGCCCCAGTTTTCTGTACTCGGCCTTCCCTTTCTCTTCGACTCGCTTCCCACGGCCTGGAAAGTGATGGATGGCGAGGTTGGCGACGCGCTGAAAGAACTTGCAGAAGAACAGGGCTTGGTTCTCCTTGCAATGTGGGATAACGGCATTCGCCACGTCAGCAACAACGTTCATCCTATTGAGACGCCAGAAGACCTTGATGGCCTCAAGATTCGTACGCCCCCGGACGAAATGACCGTCGATATATTCGAGGCACTAGGCGCTAACCCAACGCCGATGAACTTCTCCGAACTGTATATCGCACTCCAGCAAGGGGTAGTGGATGGACAGGAAAATCCGCTGATGAATATCTATTCATCCAAGCTCTATGAGGTGCAGGACTACATCTCGATGACTGGTCACAAGTACGAGTCAACGCCACTTCTGATGAGCAAGATGATCTGGGACTCGCTGTCAGCGGATCATCAGGAAGCTATCCAGGAAGCAGCGCTGGAAGCTGGCGAGTTCAACCGTCAAGCATCGCTTCAGGCTGATGAAACGCTGAAAAGCGAGATGATTGAGGCTGGTGTCGAGTTCAATGAAGTCGAAAAGCAGCCTTTCATCGACGCTACAGCATCAGTTTATGACGATTGGCGTGAACAGTATCCAGAGCTAGTGGATATGGTCGTTAAAGCAGCTCAAAGCGACGCTCAGTGAGCGGGAGGACGCTGTGACAAAGCTCTCTGATGAGAGCCATGTCAGTGGAGTGGCCAAGGCCACTTCACTGTTACTGGGCTCCAAGTCGGCGGTCTATAAGCTATCCAAGTGGGTCGCCATCCTATCCATCATGGCCATGTTCCTGTCCTTGATGACGGGCGTAATTGTTCGCTATGTACTATCCACTAACCTGGGCTGGGTTTCCGAAGTACCCAATCTGTTCTTTCCTTGGCTGACCATGAGCGCCATCGTCGCCGCAGCGGCCAAGAACGAGCACATCGGTATCAACTTGATCGTCGATAATCTTCCATCGGCCGCTCGGCATCTAGTGACTTTCGCCACTAATGCCCTAGCCGTGACTGCCTTTGGTGTCATGGCCTATTACGGCCTTGATGTCATCGAGATCGCTGGTGGTCAACGGCTGCCAATCACCAAGGTTCCCATGTCCTGGGCCTACTGGTCGGTAGTGATCGGATTCATCGCACTGGCAATCGTTTCCTTGATCAACATCGCTCTGTTGCTGACGGGTCACGATGAACACGACGCATCTCAGGTTCCTCAAGGGGAGGAAGTGCTATGACCGTCCACATGTTACTGGGCTTTATTATCTTCATGCTTCTGGCCATGCCAGTAGGGTTCTCCCTGGTCATTAGTGGCTGGGCGGCACTCTCGGTATTCGGGTCTATGCCATCGAGCATGGCGGTAATGAAGATTTTTCAGCCGACTCAGAGCTTTCCGCTGCTCGCTATTCCCTTTTTCATCCTGTCGGGCAGTTTGATGATGTCCGGCAAGCTGGGCCAGAAACTCGTCGGGCTCGCATCCATGCTGGTAGGCAAATACCATGGCGGCCTTGGCCAGGTGACCGTCGTGGGTTCCACCGTTTTTGGCGGGGTTTCCGGCTCCTCCGTGGCCGAGGCATCGGCGTTAGGTTCCATGTTGATCCCGTGGCAAAAGAGAGAGGGCTATCCGGGGGCTTTCGGTGCGGCGGTCACCGCCTCGTCTTCCGTCATCGCCGGTCTAATGCCACCTTCTATTCCACTCATTCTTTTTGCGGTGGTATCCAACACATCAATCGCCTCGCTATTCATCGCCGCCGTGATACCCGCCTTGCTGCTGGCCAGTGGCATGATGATCGCCTGCTATGTCATTGGCAAACGTCGCGGCTTTCCAAGGCTCAAGGACAAGCACACGCGCGACGAGGTGAGGTCGACACTCATAAGTGCGCTACCCGCACTGCTGATGCCGGTTTTTATTGTTGTGCTGCTGCGTGCTGGTATTGCCACGCCGACTGAGGTCAGCATCATTGCCGTTGCCTACGCTCTGTTGGTTAGTGTCCTGATTTACCGTGACTTGAGTGGTACAAGAGTGATGGCGGCTCTGACTAATACCGTAATAACGACCGGCGTCGTAATGTTGATCATCGCCGCAGCTAACATCATCGGCTATATCCTGACATCAGGTGGCGTACCCCAGACCGTTGCCAATTGGGCGTTAGAATATCTCCAACATCCGCTGTTGATCATTCTCGCCATCAACCTCTTGTTGTTGATGATCGGCATGTTTCTGGATCTGCCTGCAGCTATTCTGCTGCTGGGCCCGACCCTGGTGCCCATCGCCAATGCTATCGATCTGGACCTGGTACAGCTCGGGATCATGATGTGTGTCAACTTGAGCATCGGCTTATTTACGCCTCCCATCGGCACCACCCTTTTCGTTGCCTCAGCTATCGCTAAGGAAAAAATTGGCTCGGTCGTCAAGGAGCTATTGCCTTTCTATCTTGTGGCGCTGGTAGTACTGGTGCTCGTTTCCTTCGTGCCTGCGCTAATCGTCTACTGAAGAGGTTTTTATGAAGAAGTTAATTGTTGCTGGGCTCGGCTCCATGGGCTGGCCTATGGCGAGCAACCTGCTCGGCGCAGGCTTCGACATTACGCCTTACGATGTCGATACCAAGAAGGTGGAACAGTTCGAGCGTCTCGGTGGTACTGGGGGAGAGTTGAGCACCCATCTTGCTGAAGCCGATGGGTTGCTCATCATGGTCGTCAATGCTGAGCAAGTCCGCAGTCTGTTGTTTGATAAGGGGATGGCGGAGAAACTCAAGCAGGGTGCTTGCATTGTGCAAATGTCCACTGTTTCGCCTGGAGACTCGGCTCAGATCAGCCGTGAAGTCAGGGCTATCCGGGAAGATCTATATTACGTAGATGCCCCGGTGTCCGGCGGTGTTGTCGGGGCTGAACAGGGCTCCTTAACCATCATGTGTGCCGGAAATCCCGATGCCTTGGCAGCCTGCCGTAGCGTCTTTGAGGTACTCGGTAGTTCCATTTTTCAGGCGGGGTACAGCGCTGGCCAAGGCTCAGCCTTCAAGGCAGTCAACCAACTTCTATGTGGTGTCCATATCGCTGCGGCAGCAGAGGCCTTGGCTCTGGCAGAGAAAAATGGCCTGGACCTGGAGGTTATGGTCGAAATGCTTGGTGGTTCCGCAGCATCCAGCTGGATGCTGAAGGACCGGGGTCCGCGGATGATTTTACCGCCGGACGATATCACAAGCATGGTTGACATATTCTGCAAGGATCTCGGTATCGTCTGCGACGCAGCCAAGCAATCTCGCTCCTACACACCGTTGGCGTCTGCTGCCTATCAGCTATTTGTAGCTTCCTCAGAACGGGGTGAGGGAAAGCTTGACGACAGCCAGGTGATTCGTACCTACCGGCTGTTGAATGGCAAGGGTTAAGCGGAGGCAGCTATGAGCAACGACGCAAAAAACAGCTATGTATCTGTCAGCACGGCAGCTTATGACGGCTATGAGTTTGGTACGATCCTCTCTTCTATGGCGCGTTGCGGCGTGCAAAATATTGAATTTGCATTCATTGATGGCTACGTAGAGGCCTTTACAGATAGTGACTTTACTGAAGCTTTTGCAAACGAGCTAAAAAGCGAAATGCATCGGCATGGACAGCAATGCCGCTACTTCTCTGGGCACATCGACTTAGGCTTGGAGAATGCGGCTGAAAGGCTTAAAGCACGCTGTCGTTTTGCCGCCTCACTGGGTGCCTCCTATGTCATCACCAACGCTGCCACGCGCGATCGTGCTGGCACTTTCTTTCGGCAGTCGGGCACACTGGCTGCCATCGCTCGTGAGCATGGCATTCGTATTCTGCTTGAAAACCCTGGAAACGGGGTTCCCAACCTATTTGACCACGCGGGCGACGCACAAGGGCTACTTGCACGTCTTGATGACCATACCTTCGGTATCAACTACGACATCGGCAACCTGCTGGCCCACTGCCCGAAACGAGAACCGCTTAGGGATGCACGTCAGGCAATGGCACTAGCCGATCACTTGCACATCAAGCCATGCACACGACGGAATGGTGGGATCGACTTCGTTACATTCGGTGAAGGGGACGTTGATGACTCCACATGGGCGTCTGAGCTTCTTCGCCAGGGTAAACCGTTCTCGCTGGAGCTTCCGTTCCGCCTTCATCGAGACCGTAATGCCCAGCCATGGCGAGATGAACAACCACTGCCACTCGATGTGATCGAGTCGCACATTTCCCGCTCCCTTGAGGAGCTTGCTTTCGTTACTGAAAATCCATAAAGGACTAAGTCATGCTGCTTAAAGATAAAGTATGTATCGTCACTGGCGCTGCAGGTGAGAAAGGCATCGGCCTCAGAACCGCTAGGCTGTTTTACGAGCAAGGTGCGTCAATTGTAATTTCCGATATTAATGAGCAAGCCTGCGAAAAAGTGCGCAGTGAATTTGATGCAGACCGCTCTCTGGTGGTTACCGGCAACGTGGCCAATCGCGAAGATTGTTTCAATCTGGCAAAAGCGGTAATCGACAAATTCGGCCGTATCGATGTGCTCGTCAATAACGCGGGTATCACTCAGCCGGTGAAATTTGAAGAGATCTCCCCCGAAGATTACGACCGCATTCTGGATGTAAATCTCCGCGGCATGATGTATATGTCACAAGCCGTGGTACCGCACATGAAGCAAAGCGGCGTCGGCTCTATCATCAATACATCCTCGGTTTCCGCACAGCGTGGCGGTGGTATTTTTGGCGGCCCCCATTATAGTGCCGCTAAGGCTGGCATGCTGGGGCTTGGCAAAGCGATGGCACGCGAACTTGGAGCAAATGGTATTCGCGTTAATGCTGTTACACCAGGACTGATCGCCACCGACATTACCGCCGGCAAGCTCGACGACCAGATGAAGGCTAAGATTCTGGAAGGGATCCCCTTAAACCGCCTGGGGGCGCCCGATGACGTTGCCAATGCCTTCCTCTTCTTGGCAAGCGACCTCTCCAGTTACATCACCGGGGCTACCTTGGATGTTAACGGCGGTATGCACATTCACTGACTATGATACGCTGCCCCTGTATGCACGACACGCTATAGGGGCGGCACTTGGATGACGATATGAGCCAGATTGATCCGAACCTGTTGGATAGGCTTAAGGAGTTTGTTTCTGTCTCCGAACTGTCTAAGGATGGCCGGTTGAAACTGCCGCCAGAAAGGGCTCTTTGTGAGCATTTTGACATGCACCGCTCTTCGGTTAGAAATGTCCTTTCCCTATTGCATAGCCTTGGGTTCATCGAGCGCAAGCAGGGTAGTGGCACCTTTCTTAAAATGCCTGAGCCGGTTTTTATACAGCTCTATTTTGAACTGGCGCTTAAGCTCAACTACATATCTGTCGATCATCTTGAAACCGCTAGGGAGATGTTCGAAAAAGAGATTGTCCAGGCTGCTGCAGTCAACCATCAACCACATGAACTTAAGAAGCTGGAGGCTCTCTGCGATAAAATTGTGACGTCTACCGATGTGCTTGAGGGTATTCAGGCAGATTACGACTTCCACGAGCTACTTGCCGTTATGGCCAAAAACCCAGCGGTGCTGATTATCTTCCAGGGTCTTTCCTCGGTGCTCAAAAAAGTGCTACACCAGCGCAGAATCTTAGCGAGGCAGTCCCGCGAAGCACAGAAGAAAACCAACGAAACCCATATTGCGATTGTCGACGCTGTTAAAACGCGTGATCGGGAGCTGGCTCGTCAATCGATGCATGATCACTTCGAGACATGGAATCAACAGACAATGCGGACTTTTCCAGTGCCAGAAGAAACGAATTTGCTTGTGGATTAGGTTCTTTTATTATCTGGAATTTGGGGTGAAGCGGCACTTATTTGA
Source organism: Halomonas sp. CSM-2 (assembly GCF_002119345.1). Classification (NCBI taxonomy): domain Bacteria; kingdom Pseudomonadati; phylum Pseudomonadota; class Gammaproteobacteria; order Oceanospirillales; family Halomonadaceae; genus Halomonas; species Halomonas sp. CSM-2. The sequence continues at coordinate 10,911 of NZ_NBYR01000016.1, forward strand.
GAAGATGAGGCCCAATCAGAATATTCGATTGGGCCTTTACCAAATAACCCGCTAGTTAATTCTTCAAGCAATAAGCTTTCTTGCATAGCTCCTGTCGCTAACAGCTTCATTCGGCCAAGAGCGGTCTTTTAGGTGTCACTGATGTAGCGCTTTAACGCCGTGCCCACCGTTAAATTGCGAGCGTAGCGAGTAATTTATCCGCGTGCAGCACTTTGTTAAGCAATGTTCCCGGGTTTTACTCCGGAATTTAGTCTTCTTCATCCGAGGATGGATCGCTAACATCAATGTCCCATTCTCCGACGCTCACACTACCGACATAACGATATGGGTCATACTGGTCTTGGTTAAAGTTCGTCCGAAAGCCATTTTTATTTAGAGTCGTGATGGATCGATTATTGGGTTCACCCGATGGATCTCTGACATAGCCGCTGACTACCTCTACTGCACGATCTACCTTATTTTGATCTTCTGGTGAGAGGTAGTCGTACACGAGCGGTGAATTCAACGGATCTCCTTCATTATCCGCATCAGGGCGCTCAATATCCTCTACTGCCTTTAATGCTTGCCGAACTTCCTGAATTGATACTGGCTCAAACATAATTGACTCCTACGTGATAATCACTTTTAGGGTTGTACTGTGAAGGCTTAACAGCTTATTAGACGGCGCGTTCTATGATGGAATGAACGTGCTGGCACTTTTTTCCGGTAAATGCAGCCTGCCAGGTTCTCCCAAGCCTATGATCCTTTGGGATATTAATTTCCATTAGGACGCATCGCCAAAATTCGCGCTCCTGCGGCATTTTCCCGAATGTTTGCTCAGGGTCGTTATCAGCCACTGTATTCCCAAGCCTCTGTACCGAATGACCTTCGCCAAGCGTCTGCCGCTTCAACTGACTTGAGTCCAGCCTAGCACAGGCTGGTTAAGTTGGCTGAGAGTCGAGGGGCGAGCTATCAACGCTTATTCCGTCGGGTAGGGGAGCCGTCTTGGATAAGAAAGTCTTCAACGAGGGCGCTATGTACACAGACAACACATGCAGCCGTTGCTGCAGCTATTGCATTGGCTTAGGTATAAAGCGCCAGATAGCGGTTTTTGGAAGGTAGCAGATGCTGGCGACACAGGTCAGCTAAACGTTCGCGGTCTTCGTCACGAATCGCCTCAATCATCAATTCGTGCTCGCGGCGGGCTTGAGCGAGGGCGTCGCGGTCAGTGATCGCAATGAAACGGATGCCATGGGCTTTCTGGGCGAACTCGTTGATGGTGGCGTAGAGGTAGGTGTTGCCGCAGGCCCGGAAAAGCGTGCGATGAAAAGCGATGTTCATATGAAACACCTGACGCAGGTCGTGGGCATACACGGCCTCGCTATGCTGCTGATGAACCGCTTCCAGTTCAGCAAGCCATTCCGGCGGAGCTGGCAAGGGCAGCTTGTTGACGGCGGCCAGCTCGAGAATCTCGCGCATGGCGTAGATCTCTTCGACTTCATCCGGTGGATAGCTCCTGACGAAGGCGCCCCGGTTTTTGATGCGCTCCGTCAGGCCGATGCTATCGAGTTGGAATAGCGCCTGACGGACGACGTGCCGCTTGCAATTGAAGCGTTCCATCATGGTTTCCTCGACCAGCCGCTCGCGGGGGTGCAGGCGGCCGAGCACAATATCCTCTTCTACCGCGGCCACGATGTCACTGACACCATGGGCAGGTTGCGAGGCTTGGGTTTCGGCACCGCGTGTTGACGGCTGGGCGGTTCGGCTCATGATCGGTTTCTCAGCCTCCATGGCAGGGCATATGGTTAAGAAGTGTACCAAACTCGCCTTCACGCTTCATGCTGCCTCGGAATCCTGCAGGTGGGCGCCGGTCGACAGGCGCGGAAGTCGCAGCCTTCCTCGGCTTGCAGGATCTGCTCCATAAACAGGCGACGATAGCCCAACAGCGGCGCTTCGCTCGTCTCGGTTTTGAACGCCTGTCGGCGTGCATCAATCTCCTTTTCATCCACTTCCAGACTTAGCCGATTGTTGCTGACATCCAGCGATATGACGTCACCATCGCGCACCAGTCCTAGTGGGCCGCCCTCGGCAGATTCCGGGGAAACGTGGAGCACCACGGTACCTGCCGCCGTGCCGCTCATGCGCCCATCGGATATACGCACCATATCTTTGACGCCCTGGGCGGCCAGTTTCTTGGGAATCGGGATGTAGCCAGCTTCGGGCATGCCCGGTGCGCCCTTGGGCCCGATATTCTGCAGTATCAGCACGTCGTCGGCGTTAACATCCAGGTCGGGATCGTCAATGCGGTTGGCCAGGTCCTCAAGCCCGGTGAACACCACGGCGCGGCCACGATGGGTCATCAACTCGGCGGAGGCAGCCGACTGCTTGATGATGGCGCCGGCGGGGGCCAGATTGCCGCGCAACACCGCGATGCCCCCCTGGGCATAGATAGGGCTTTGCTTGGGGCGCACGATCTTCTGGTCGATAAGGTGCACGGCGGCATCGATGTTTTCACCCAGGGTGTGGCCGTTGATGGTCATGGCATTCAGGTGCAATAGCGGTTTTAGCTCGCGCAGCAGTGTGGGCAGGCCGCCGGCGCGGTGCAGGTCCTCCATGTAGCCCTCACCTGAGGGCTTGAGGTCCACCAGTACCGGGGTTTCCTGGCTCATGCGGTCGAAGGCTTCAAGGTCGATGTCGATGCCTAGCCGCCCGGCGATGGCGGTCAGGTGAATCAAGGCGTTGGTCGAGCCGCCTAACGCGAGCAGAACCCGCAGGGCGTTCTCGAATGCCTCAGGGGTCAGAATTTGATCGGGGGTAACACCAGCCCGAGCGAGCGCTACGGCCTGGGCACCGGATTGCTCGGCGATGCGTTGCCGGTCGGCATACACCGCCGGTGCAGTAGCGCTGTTGGGCAGCATGATACCCAGTGTCTCAGCCAGGCAAGCCATGGTGCTGGCGGTACCCATTACCGAGCAGGTGCCTACGGTGGGGACCAGCTTGTCGTTGACCTCGTTGATCTCCGCCTCGTCGATGTCCTTGCCGCGATAGGCCGCCCAGTAACGGCGGCAGTCGGTGCAGGCGCCAACGCGCGTCCCGCGATGTGAGCCGGAGAGCATGGGACCCGTGACGACCTGAACTGTGGGAACACCGGCGCTTGAAGCAGCCATCAACTGAGCGGGAACGGTCTTGTCGCAGCCGCCGATCAGTACCACGGCATCCATCGGCTGAGCGCGAATCATCTCTTCAGTATCCAACGCCATGAGGTTGCGCAGGTACATGCTGGTGGGGTTGGCGAAGGACTCATGGAGGGTGATGGTAGGAAAATCGACCGGCAAGCCGCCCGCGAGCATCACTCCGCGTTTTACGCTCTCGACTAACCCCGGCACGTTGCCGTGACAGGCGTTGTAGCCGCTATAGGTATTGGCAATGCCAATGACCGGGCGTGAAAGCGCGTCATCCGTGTAGCCCATTCCCTTGATAAAGGCCTTGCGCAGGAACAGCGAAAAGTCGGCATCGCCGTAGTTGGTTAGGCGATTGGACATGCCCAGAGTAGGGCCGTCGGCGCCAGATTGCTGATGGTCACTGCCTTGGCGGTTGTTTCGGAAGTCCTGGCTCATCGCGGTTTCCTCTATGTTGTTCGCGGCTTGTCGGAGGTCCGTTGATTACGGTTCTTGAACGCAAGGCTAGGCGGTAAAAATCGGCTTGGCAAGATTATTAATAATATTATTGACAATATTGTTGATAGGCAACTACGTTTGATCTTGCAAGCACGCCTTGCACGACAATGTGCGATACAACGACAAACAGCACGTGAGGTAACAACGATGCAAATCCGTAGCGCTTACGCCGCAACCCTACTGTCCGCCCTGATGTTTTCAGGGGCCGCCCAAGCCGATTATTCAGCCGCTGATGAGATCAAGGTGCTGCAAGGTTTCAAGGCCGGTGGGGGCAGTGATGCCCTGGCTCAGTTGACCCAACCGTTCTTGCGGGAGTCGCTGGGTGTGGAATTTATTAACGAGTACTTGCCTGGGGCCACAGGCGCGATTGCCTGGACCCGTCTAGCCCACCAGTCGCCGAATGATGGCAGCGTTATCAGCATCACCAATACGCCGATGTTGATGACCAACTACATCATGAATGACGCCATCAATTATTCGATCGAGGAACTGACGCCAATCGCCAACGTGGTCACCGACCCAGGCATCATCGTGGTGCCAGAGGATAGCCCCTATGAAACCGTGGAAGAGTTCCTCGCTGCCGCTGAGGAAAGACCCGGTGAGATTACGGTGGGCAACTCGGGCGTTGGGGGGGATGACTTCTTCTCGACCATCATGATCGAGAAGGCGACCGGCCTGTCCTTCCAGAAGGTACCTTTCCAGGGCGATGGTCCATCGGCCACGGCGGCGCTGGGCGGCAAGATCGATGCCAGCTTCAACAACCTGGGTAACGTCTATGGCCACATCGAGTCGGGCAGCCTGCGGCCGCTAGCGGTATTTGCCGAAGAGCGTCTGGATATCCTGCCTGATGTGCCCACCATGGTAGAGATGGATATCGACGTCGTGGCAGGTTCCTCACGCGGTTACAGCGCGCCAGCGGGCATTCCGGACGAGGCTCGCGATGAGCTGATCGCTGCCTTTGAGGCGCTGGGAGAGAACGAGGAGTTCCAGAAGACTGCCCAGGAGCGTGCCATGAACCTCGACATCCAGACTGGTGACGATTACGGCCAGATGATGCAGGACATGGAAGGCCAGTTCGTAGAAATCTGGGCAGATGTCAAAGATGAGGTCAACCAGTAAGGCAACGGCGCCAAAGGCGCAATACGGCGATCGACAAGGGGGTGTGAGATGAACATAAGTCGTCTGGTGTTGGGGGTGTTTGCCATTGGCTTAGCAGCGACGTTCTATGTCACTGCGCTTGGCTACCCCGATAAGGCGGCGAACATGCCTCTTATCTACTCGGTCGTCGTGGCCTTGTTAGGCGCGGCGATGGTGGGGCAAGAGATCATCAGTACCCTGCGTCGCCGCAAGGTGTCGGTCGAGGGGGCGGCCACCGCTTCCGATGCTGACCCAGAGGAGACAGCCGTTAGCGAGCAGGAGCACCAACGCAAGCCATGGAAGGCCATGCTGATCTTCCTGCTGGCCGCCGTCTACCTCTATAGCATTTCGATACTGGGGTACCTGGGCGCCACGGTGGGCTTCATGGTCGTGGCCCTGTCGATCATCGGACATCTCTCATGGCGTTTCGCCGCAATCGGTATCGTGTTGCTGGTCACGCTGGTGTGTACGGTTTTCATCGGCTTTTTGGGTCTGCCTGTGCCGCTGCTGCCGCCATTGCTGTCCTCATAACGACATTGTGCGCACTTCTTATCCTCAGCTCGCCTTTATCGGCCCAGCCTGTCAGCGAGTTGGGGGTGGGTGCCTGACGCAGGCTTCTGGAGTCTAGTCATATGGATAACCTTGTTCTGGTGGGCCTGACCAACGTCATCTCGTTCACCAATATTGCCCTGATTCTGGGTGGCACGCTGCTGGGGCTATTTGTGGGGGCCATGCCAGGGCTCTCTGCCACGATGGCGCTGGCTTTGTTGCTGCCGCTCACCTTCGGTATGGACCCGGCCTCGGGGCTCAGTATGCTGGCGTCGCTCTACGTGGGGGCCTCATACGGTGGTTCGATCGCCGCCATTTTGTTGCGGACACCCGGTACGCCGTCGGCGGCGGCGACAGTGCTTGATGGCTACCCACTATCGCAACAGGGGCAAGCCGGCAAGGCGTTGGGGGTCTCGATCTTCGCGTCTTTCATCGGTGGTCTGATGAGCGGTATTGCACTGCTCACAGCAGCGCCTCTACTCGGTGTGCTAGTACTCAAGTTCGGCCCGATTGAGCTTTTCGCCATTGCCGTACTGGGCATTACCATCATCGGCTCGCTGGCCCAGGGCTCGGTCATCAGTGGTCTGCTTTCCGGGGCCCTGGGGCTGCTGGTGAGTACTGTCGGCATGGACCTGATCACCGGTACGCCACGCATGACCTACGGCATCATTAATCTTTTCTCGGGCATTGAGTTCACGGTGGCGCTGATCGGACTGTTCTCGATCCCCCAGGCGCTGATCCTGATCGAGAATGCGCATGGTAAACAAAAGGTGGCGAGCAAGATCACCGACCGGTTGATTCCGCCACTGGCCGAGCTTCGCCGTTTGCTCCCCAATATTTTCCGCTCCGGCGGCATTGGCATCATTACCGGCCTGATTCCGGGAACCGGCGGTGATACGGCGAGCTGGTTCGCCTATAACGAGGCGAAACGTTTTGCCAAGGACAAGAGCCGCTTCGGCAAGGGTGACATCGCCGGGGTGGCCGCTCCTGAAGCCGCCAACAATGCGGTGGTCGGCGGTGCCCTGATTCCCACGATTGCCCTGGGCATTCCTGGCAGTTCCTCCACTGCGATTCTATTGGGGGCCCTCATGGTGCAGGGCATCCTGCCCGGCCCCAATCTGCTCACAGATTATGGCGATGTTACCTACACCCTGATCTGGGCGGTCATTTTCGCCAACATTGGCTTACTGCTGGTGGGTCTTTTGTTTACCCGCCTGTGCGTGAGTGTGACGCGGATCCCTGACAGCTTTGTGGCCTGCTCGATTATAACGCTGTGTGTGATCGGTGCCTTTGCGATTAACAACAGCCTGTTCGAGGTAGGGATGATGCTCGGTTTTGGGCTGTTCGGTTACTGGATGAACAAGGCGGGCGTGTCGCCAGCGCCGATGGTGATCGGGCTGATTCTTGGGCCGGTCATGGAAACCAGTTTCCAGCAGTCAATGCTGATCGGTCAGGGCAATCTGGGCATCTTTTTGACCAGCCCTATCGCCGTTGTGTTGCTGTGCATTGCCGCTTTCTCAGTACTGCAGGCGACCCCGTTTTTCCGCTGGCTACGGGGAACGCTGAGAAGCCGTACTCAGCCGGAATGACCCACTCTCAATGTAAGGATTTACCATGACAACGATAACTGACGTACGAGCTCGGACGGTCAATGTACCGCTGGATACTCCCACCAGCTTTTCCAATCGCCAGGTACTCAAGCGCGATTACGTGCTGGTTGAGGTGGTGGGCGATGATGGCCATGTGGGCATTGGTTTTTGCTATGGCGGCAACAATGCGGGTTCGCTTGTGGCCAATGCCGTCAGGGAACTGCTCAAGCCGGTGCTGATCGGAGCGGACGCCCATTCGACCGAGGCACTGTGGCAGGCAATGTATCAGGAATCGCTGCTGCATGGTCGCTGCGGTTCGGTAATGCGTGCGATCAGTATTCTGGATACAGCGCTTTGGGACCGAAATGCCCGGGCCGCGCAACTGCCGCTTTATAAATTCCTGGGCGCAAGCGACACGCAAAGCGTGCCAGCGTATGCCAGCGGGGGTTACTACCTGGACGGCAAGACCCCCGCGATGCTGGGTGAAGAAATGGCCGGCTACGTGGCGAAGGGGTTCAAGGCGGTCAAGATGAAGGTCGGCCGCGAAGACTTGGCTGGCGAGGAAGCGCGACTGGTGGCGGTGCGCGAGGCAGTAGGCCCCAATGTGCAGGTAATGATGGATGCCAACAATGCCTGGCGGGATCTGCCGTCGGCGCTGGCCTTTATGCGCATGGCCGAACCCTACGACCCTTTCTGGATCGAGGAGCCGTTCAGCCCCGATGATATCGACAACCATCGTCGCCTGGCGGAGCGTACGCCGGTGCCGGTCGCCACGGGTGAAATAGAGGCGGGCCGCTGGCGCTTCAAGGAGTTGCTGGATAAGGAAGCGGCAATGATTCTGCAGACCGATGCCGCCGTATGTGGCGGTATTACCGAGTTTCGGCGCATCGCCGCCACAGCGGCCAGTTACGGTGTCGACATTTACCCGCACTGGTTCCACGACCTGCATATTCACCTGGTGGCGTCGGCACCCAACGTGACCATGGTCGAGTTCTTCGCTGACGATCAGGTGCTTAACTTCAGGCGTCTGGTGGATACACAGTTGCAGTTTGCCGACGGCCAACTGCTGCTGCCCACCGCTCCGGGACTTGGCTTCGGCTTTAATCAGGCGGCGCTTGAGCGCTATGCCATCGAACCCTGGCACTAACCGTCTTACAACAAGGAGAATGTCATGTCTCAAGTGAGTGGAGACGTCTGGTCACCGGTCATTACCCCCTTCGACGCCGACCTGGCGCCGGACGGGCAGCGTTTTGTGGCGCATTGCCAATGGCTGGCCTCGAATGGCGTCGGCTTGGCGGTGTTCGGCACCAATTCCGAGGCCAATTCAATGACGGTGGCTGAAAAGCAGGCGTTGTTGCAGGCGCTGGTGGATGGCGGTATCGATCCTGCCCGAGTGATGCCCGGCACCGGCAACTGCGCGATTGACGACTGCGTCTCATTGACCCGCGCGGCGGTGGAGGCGGGCTGTGCCGGTGTGCTGATGCTGCCGCCTTTCTATTACAAGGGGGTCAGCGATGAGGGCTTGTTCCGCTACTACAGTGAAGTGATCAACCGCGTTGCCGATTCACGCCTGCGGATCTACCTCTACCATATTCCGCCGGTCACTCAGGTGCCGCTTTCGCTCGAACTGATCGAACGGTTACGCGATGCTTTCCCTGGCATCATTGCCGGCATCAAGGACAGCGGCGGTGATTGGGCCCACACCCAAGCGTTGACCGAGCGCTTTGCCGGGCAGGATTTCGCCGTGTACGCGGGTAGCGAACGGTTTCTGCTGGATACCTTGCGGGCCGGTGGCGCTGGCTGCATCAGTGCCACGGCCAACGTTAATCCGGCGGCCATCGTTGAGTTGGCACGGCATTGGCAGGAGGGTGATGCCGACGAGCGTCAGCAGCGCCTTAACGTGGTACGCGACCTGTTTGAAACTTATCCGCTGATCCCTGCCATGAAAGCGGCGACGGCGTATTTTTCGGGAATCGACGATTGGCGGCGCTTGCGCCCACCCTTGGTGGAGCTGGACGACCAACGTACCGCTGAACTTATGTCTGCGCTCAAAGCGACGGGTTTCCAAATGCAAGGAGTGGGTGAGGCGCGCCATGGCTGAGCAAATAAAACCGTGGCGGATTGTCGCCGTACGCCGACTCAGCGAAGCCCAGCTTGAGGCGCTTTCCGGCATGGCGGAGGTTGACTACTTCGAGGATGTGGACGCCTCCAATCACGCCGACTTTATGGCAGCACTTTCCAAGGCCCATGGCCTGATCGGCGGTAAGCTGGAGCTCAGCGAGGCGATGTTGGCCAAAGCACCAGCGCTACAGGTGGTCGCCACTATTTCGGTAGGCTATGACCATTTGCCCCTTGAAGCGCTGAGCCGGCGCGGCATTCTGCTCTGCAATACACCGGATGTGCTGACCGAGACCACCGCCGATACGGCGTTTGCGCTGATCATGGCGACTCAGCGGCGCCTGGTCGAGCTTTCCAATCTTGTCCGTGACGGTGGCTGGCAGGCCCATATCGGCCCCGAGCATTTCGGCGTTGATGTGCACGGTAAAACCCTGGGCATCGTAGGCGCAGGGCGGATTGGCGCGGCGATTGCCCGGCGCGGGGCACTGGGCTTCGGCATGCCGATCCTGTACACGGCGGCATCGCCCAAACCGGCGCTCGAGCAGGAGCTCGGCGCACAGCGGCGTGATCTTGAGGCATTGTTAGCCCAAGCGGATATCGTCTGTTTGAGCGTGCCCTACAACGCCGACACCCATCACCTGATTGACGCCGATGCCCTGTCCCTTATGAAGCCGACGGCGGCACTGGTCAATGTGGCAAGGGGAAAAGTGGTGGATGAACCGGCGTTGATCGAGGCACTACGCCGCGGTCGTATTCGTGCCGCAGGGCTCGATGTGTTCGCCGAAGAACCATTGCCTGCCGACTCACCGTTGTCCGCCATGGACAATGTGGTGGTTGCCCCGCATATTGGCTCGGCGACCCATGAAACGCGTGACGCCATGGCGCAACTGGCCGTCGATAACCTGGTGGGTGCGCTGGTTGGCAGTGGACCGCTTACCCCCGTTAATGAGGATGTCTGGCGACGGACCTTCTCTGAAGCCCAGGAGACATAATGCCCCGACGATTGGACCATATTCTGAGCCTGGATGACTTCGAGCGGGCCGCCAAGCGGCATTTACCGCGACCGCTGTTTGGCTATGTCGCGAGCGTCGCCGAAGACGGCATGACCGCCCGCGCCAGTCGTGATGCTTTCGATCACTACGTGTTTCTACCGCGGGCGCTGGTCAATGTGGCCGATGTATCGACGGAAACCGAGCTCTTTGGTTGCCGCTATGCCTATCCGTTTGGCATTGCCCCAATGGGGATAAGTGCCCTGACGGCCTATCGGGGCGACCGGGTGCTGGCGCGGGCGGCGTCAAACGCTGGCATTCCCATGATCGTCAGCGGTACCTCGTTGATTCCTATGGAAAAATTGGCAGGTCCGAATGGCTCGGATTGGTTCCAGGCCTATCTGCCTGGAACGCCAGAGGAGATTGATGCCCTACTGGCGCGTGTCGAGAAGGCCGGATTTAGCAATCTGGTGATCACCGTGGACTACGCCGTGCCGCCCAATCCTGAAAATCACCGGCGAGCGGGTTTCTCTTCGCCGCTGCGCCCCAGCCTCCGGCTCGCCTTGGATGGCCTGGTACGGCCACGTTGGCTATTCGGGACCTTTTTAAAGACATTGTGGTACCACGGCGTTCCGCACTTCGAGAATAACGCGGCAACGCGAGGCGTGCCGGTGCTGGCAAAAAACGTTAACCGGGATTTCTCGGGCCGTCGGCACCTGGATTGGTCAACGCTTGATCGGGTTCGGGCGTGCTGGAAGGGTAACCTGATAGTGAAAGGTATTCTCCACCCAGACGATGCACGACGGGCCGTCAGTGCCGGTGCCGATGGGGTGATTGTTTCCAACCATGGTGGCCGTCAGCTCGATGCCACCGTGGCACCGCTGACCATGCTGCCCGAGGTGGTGGAGGCAGTTGGTGAAGCGGTGCCGGTGATGATTGATGGCAGCTTCCGGCGTGGCAGCCAAGTGCTCAAGGCGTTGTCCTTGGGCGCCAGCTTCGTGTTTCTGGGCCGTCCCTTTAATTATGCGGCCAGCATCGCGGGCGACGCCGGTGTGGAGAAAGCGGTCACGCTCTTGGGTGACGAAATAGAACGCGATATGGCGCTGCTCGGCGTAACAAGCGTCAAGGCGTTATCCGTGGATTTACTAAAGCGAAATGGGTTCTATTAGTTCTATTTAAACTGATGTGGATTCAGTAAAAGTGTTCCATCCATCGCGATGAACCTGCTGGCCTGGCCCATCAGAAACGCGGCGCTCAACGGCGGGGCGCCATGAACGTCAACTGTTTTCCGTATTGCCCCCTGATTTTGTTGACGAGCAGATCAAAGTCTCCAGCGCCTGAGGTCAGCACGATGACCTCGGCTGTCTCCGCGCGCTCCATGACATCGAGCACGATGCCAACATCCCAATCCCCTTTTGCAGAACCGTCTGAACGCTGACTAAAAGGCGTTCACGACGCCTCTGTTGGTGGTGGATATCGCCCAAAACTTATTGTCATCAAAGTGGCGGCCATAGGTTTCGAGCTCGTCGGCGTCACCTTTTGCGTAAAGCGTCTGTGTTTTATCCCGTCCCGGGCGGGCAAGGAAAGTGGCGAGGTTTTTAGTGTCAATACAACTTTTAGGTAAATTTTTTCGAATATGAAAAGCGAGAAAAGTACCTTTTTATGGAATGATCATTACATTAGCATGCTAACCACCTAGTGGAGAGCATTTCTCCGTACCAACCCAAGGAGACGTATCATGAAACTCAGGACAACGCTTTCAGCTCTTGTCATTGTCGCCATTCCCATGGTCGCCCAGGCCGACCCGGCCACTGAGCGTGCCATTCAACTGAACGAGCCTCTGAAGACTGGCCAGGTAACGCAACAGGACGCTGATACGTCGGTATCGGTCATGGATTTATCCCAGGATATCGTGAGCGAAGGCGACAGCGCTGCCATGAAAAAAGCACGCGCTAGCCTTAGAACGGAAAATCAGCACGAGACAGATATCCAGTTGAGCGCTGATCAACTGGAACTGGCGCGCGAAGCGACCACCTAAACGCGATCGAATACCGACGTGCTATTTGGCTTATGAGCCTCGGGGCCCCGACACACTGTCGGGGCCTTTTTAGTTTACGAACTCATGAATCAAAGAACCATGGCGTTCATGGTTTGCTACTCTGCCCGCCACTTGCTCGACGAGCCCCATCTGGTCACCGCCGCCTCGGCTGGCTCGCGATGGTGGCCCTGCCATGTTCCAGCCGCTGCATTCAGCGGCGCTCAGTGCCCCCATCAAGCGCGCGAAGAGAGTTGGTTCGAGCGAGCAGGGGGCCAACGCTCAGGGCGGTTGCTGTAATGCAGGCCTGGGCACTCACAGCGAATCGCTAGTCTTTGACTACCATCCGCCTGAGCAGCAGGGGCAGCAGCAACATCAGTAGCGTGATACGTAGCAGGTGGTGAGTGGTAACAAAGGCAGGGTCGATACCCAGGCTCAGTGCAACCAGGCTTAACTCCGGGGCACCGCCGGGCATGTAGGCGAGCAGCGCTGCCGCGGCGGAATACCCGGTGAGCAGGTGGCCTGCCCAGGCCGCGATAATGGCGAGAAACAACAGTACCAGGGCCTGAATGACGGCCATCAGTAGCGCCATGCCCACCGCGCCAAGCTTGGCGCCAGCAAAGCGCACGCCCACGGAGATACCGATGATCACCTGGGCGAACGCAATGATCGCCGGGGGCACCGCGGCGTGGGTGAGGCCGGAGAAGTGCAGTACCCCTGAAACCAGCGCCGGGCCGAACAGCAGCGGGCTGGGCAGCCGAAGGATCTTGCCCAGCCATACGCCGCTGATGCCCGCCGCCAACAGCCAGCCGATATCTATCGGGGTTGGCATCCATAGCCACTGTGACAATGCGGGCGTGGCACCGCCAATATCGACATGGCCGATAAACTGCAGCGCAGGCGGAATGGCCACCAGCAGCACCAGGATACGCACGGCGTGGGTAATGCCGATAATGCGTAGATCGGCCCCGGAGGAGAGCGCCATCCCCGTCACCGTGGAGACCCCGCCAGGCACGCCAGAGTAGAGCGACGTCTCCCAGGAATGCCCGGCCACGCGGCAGGAGAACCAAACCGAGAAGGTCATCATTACCGCCGTGGCGATCAGCATGACGGCAAGGCTGATACCCCACAGGCTGGCGTCTCCGGTCATCTCTGGTGTGAACGCTGAACCGAGCATGACCCCAATGACCACTAGTACCCCCTTGCGCCCCCTGCGCTGTGACTCAAGGGGGACGCCCGCCAGAGAGGCCACGGTGGTGGCGATCATGGCGCCCAGTAACCAGGGGAGGGGAAGTTGTAGCCAGTAAGCCAGCCCACCGCCGACAATCCCGAGCGCCAACGTCGGCAGAAAACGACCCAGCGAGCCTATCCGTGCTGCCAGCATGGCTTTCAATCTCCTTTTAGCGTTAAAACCCCGGCAGTTGAGAACATCTGCCGGGGCGGTCGTGTCGAGCGATCGGCGTTTGGCTTTTCGTCAATCAGCGTCTGGCCGCAAGCATCTTTGGCACTGCCCAGGGCAGCACCAGCAGCAAGGCAGCGGCTATCCACAGCCCCAGTGAAATACCCGACTGCCACAGGATGCCGACATCACCCCCGCTAATGGACAGCGCGCGGCGCAGATTCTGCTCCATCAAGCCCCCCAGCACGTAGCCAAGAATCACGGGGGCCAAAGAGAACCCCAGCTTGCGCAGCAGGTAACCAAACACGCCGATGATCAGCATCAGGTAGATGGCAAACAGGTCGGAGTGCAACTGGTAGACGCCGACGAACGCCAGGATAGCAATGGCGGGTACCAATACCCAGCGCGGGATAGTCAGCACGCGGGCAAAGACGCCAGCCAGCGGGAGGTTCAGCATCAACAGGACAATGTTACCGATGTAAAGCGAGGCGATCAGGCCACCGGCCACTTCCGGGCGCTCGGTGAACATCATCGGTCCTGGGGTGATGTTGTAAAGCATCAGCGCCCCCAGCAATACGGCCGTGGTGCCCGAGCCGGGAATGCCAAGCGTCAGCATGGGCACGAAGGAGCCCACCGCGGCCGCGTTGTTGGCTGACTCTGGTGCTGCCAGGCCGCGCATGTCGCCCTTGCCAAAGGTATTGTCCTTGTCGGAAAGGCGCTTTTCGGTAGTGTAGGAGACGGCGCCCGCCACCGACGCTCCGGTCCCGGGGAGAACGCCGATGATAAAGCCGAGCAATCCCGACCGGCCGATAGCACCTTTACACGCGATAACTTCCTTGAGGGTGACAAAGACACGACCCAGCGGCGGGAGCTTGCCGTCGTCCTCCGAGCGGTGAGCATGCTCAAGCATCAGCAGAATTTCGCTGATGGCAAACAGCCCGATGATCATCACCACAAAGTCGATGCCGTCATAGAGCTCGGGCAAACCGAAGGTATAGCGCAACACGCCGCTGCCGGAGTCGATACCCACGGTGGCAATCAGCACGCCGAGCACCGCGCCAATGGCGGTCTTGATAGGATCCTTGCCCATCATCACCGACATGGAGGAGAAAGCGAAGATCATGAGCGCAAAAAATTCGGCCGGGCCGAACATCACCGCGACTTCCGCCAGCAGCGGTGCGAAAAGTGTCAGGCCGATAATGGCAATGGTGGCGCCAATGAAGGAGCTAACGGCCGAAAGGCCTAGCGCGGGGCCGGCAAGCCCTTTCTGTGCCAGCGGGTAGCCGTCCAGGGTGGTCATGACCGCACCGGCATCACCGGGCACATTGAGCAGGATGCTCGACATGCGTCCGCCGTATTCGGCGCCGGTGTAGACGGCGGCCAGCAGGATCAGCGATGACTCCGCCGGCAAGCCGAGGGTGTAGGCCAACGGCATCAGAATGGCGATGCCGTTGATCGGGCCAATACCCGGCAAGGCCCCGAACAGGGTGCCCAGCAGGGCGCCAAGGAAGGCCAGGCCCAGGTTGAGAGGGGTTAGCGCAACCCCGAAGCCGTCGATCAGGAAATCGAACATCTCAGCGATCCTTTAGATGAAGCTGGCGAACAAGTAGCCAGAAGGCAGACTGATGCCGAGGGCGGCGGTGAACAGAAAATAGCCGACAATCGACATGACAATGCCGGTGATCAGTGCCTTACCCCAGGTGGCATCAAACAGCCGCGCCAGGGCGGTGACGACCAGCATCGATGAGACGATGAACCCCAGCTGTCTGAACAAGACGGCGTAGACCAGCAGTAAAACCAGCACCAGTAACAACCGGAGCGCCAGTGTCTTGTGCGGCCAGCTACCGTTGTCGCCGGGCCTTAAGATCATGACCAGCGATAGTAAGGTCAGCAGAATCGACAGCCCCAACGGGAATGCCTTGGGGCCGACGGGCTCATAGCTGAAAGGTATCTCCAACTGAACGGCCTGAACGGCGATAAACGCCGCCAGACCGATCAGGGCAATACCCAATACTCGGTCGGCGGCGATGCTCATTGCGTCAGACCCACTTCTTCGGCCAGCCCTTTGAACTCGGTAACCTGTTCCTTGACGTAGCTGTCGAAGTCGTCACCGAAGCGTGACATCGGGAAGAGACCACGCGCTTCACGCAGTTCAGCAAAGACAGGGTCTTCTGCCAGTGCCTGCATGCGCTCGATCCAGGCCTGGTAGGCTTCATCGCTGACCTCCGGCCCCATGTAATAGCCACGCCAGATCGGCCATTCCACGTCGTAGCCCTGCTCGGCCGCGGTAGGGATGTCGGCGTAGGGGCCACCCATCCGCTCTTCGGAAAGTGACGCCAGTACGCGGATCTTGCCGCTCTCAAGCTGAGACTTGAGTTCCGAGAGGTCGCCGGTGAACACTTGAATATGGTCACCGAGCAATGCCGCCAGGGCCTCGCCGCCACCCTCGAAGGCCACGTAACGCAGATCCCTCGGTGACATGTCCCCGGACTTGGCAATCAAGGCCGCCTTCATCCAGTCCTGGCTGCCCACGGTTCCGCCAGCGCCGAAGGCAATCTCGTTGGGATTTTCTTTGAGATCGGCCATCAGCTCTTCGAGATTTTCCCAAGGGGCATCGGCACTGACGACGATCGCGCCATAGTCGACGCCGAGCGCGCCCAGCCAGCGGACTTCATCAGCGTCGTACTGGCCAAACTTGCCAAGCGCCAAGTTGACGGCGGCACCCGTGCTGGCGGCAACGATCAGGCCAGGGTCATCGGTACGTACACCGTTGACATGGTTATAAGCCACCGCGCCAATGCCACCGGGCATGTAGCTGACCATCATCGGCTTGTTGATCATGCCGGTATCCTGTAGGCCGTTGGCGGCCAGGCGGCAGGTCAGGTCGTAGCCACCGCCGGGCTTGGCTGGCGCGATGCACTCGGTGGATTCCGGGATCGTCTGAGCGTGGGCCTGGCCCATCAACATTGCACTGCCTAGGACGGCAAGGCCAGAGGCGCGGCGAAGGATTGGGTTGATCTTCATGACGAACTCCTGTTCTCTTGTTGTCGTCGGGCGCGGGGAATGTCCGAGCCCGGTCATACCAGATGACAGTCGCCATGTTAGGCAGGCAACCTTTCACCAACCTGTCATCTTTCCAATACTGTTCTGAGACTTTAGTTACATGCGCCTAATCATCGTGGAAGACGATCCGATGATCGCCCGCTCGCTGGACAATGCGCTTGCTCGTCTGAGCAATACTGTTGATGCCTTCACGCGCGCCAGCGAGGCGCGTACGGCGTTGCAAAATGACGCTTTCGATCTTGTTTTGCTCGACCTGGGGTTGCCTGATGGCGATGGTCTTGAATTGCTGAGGGAATTACGCGAGCGAGGTGACAGGACACCGGTGCTGATCCTTACGGCTCGGGACGGTATCGACGATCGCGTCCACGGTCTCGATCTGGGTGCGGATGACTACCTTGCCAAGCCGTTCTCGGTGGCAGAGCTTGAAGCCCGTGTGCGTGCCTTGCTACGGCGCAGCCAGCAGCGCAGCGATAATCGACTGAAATACGGCCCTTTATGCCTGGATCCCACGGCGGGCGTCGCGACACTCGATGGCACAGTGCTTGAATTGCCCCGCCGTGAGCTGCGCCTGCTTGAAGGGCTGCTGCTACACGCGGGCAATATCGCCCCGCGTGAGATGCTTGAAGGGCGAGTGTTCAGCTTCGGGGACGTTGGCTCCAACGCACTGGAAGTTTACGTGAGTCGGTTGCGCAAGCGACTTCAAGGAAGCTGTCTGCGTATCCGAACCTTTCGTGGCCTGGGCTATCGCCTTGAGGAAGCGCCCAGGTGATTCACGTTCAGGGCACGCTAAAAGCGCGTCTGGCTATCTGGCTGCTCGTCATGGTCTCGGGGCTCGGTACGCTACTGCTGATGGAGGCTTATTATTCCACCCAGCGCGCGGCCGAGCGCGCCTATGACAGTCAGCTTGAAGCGGCTGCACTGACGACCGCCGAGTCGGTGCAATGGGAAGGCAGCGAACCTGTCGTCAGGATTCCGCCCGCTGCCCTGCAAATTCTGGCAACCTCTCATCAGGAACGGGTCTTCTACGCCGTGCTCGACCCTGACGGACGACGTATCTCGGCCAACCTCGATATCCCCATCCCCAGGGCAGGGCGTGACAAGGCGGCCATCGAGCCCACCTGGCTTGATCTGACGCAGGCGGGTACCCGCTGGCGGTTGCACGGGAGGGAATACGACTCGGCGGGATGGGACATTCAGGATCCCGTGCAGATCTGGGTGGGGCACACGGTCAGTGGGCGTCAGGCATTGGCAAAAGAGCTGTTTGATCGAGCGGTCATTCGATTTATCGCTATGGTGCTGCTGGCAGGCATCCTGATGCTGTTGGCAATGCGAGTGGCATTGAAACCGATGCGCCAGTTGCGCCATCAATTGCGACAACGCACCGCCGATGACACGCGGCCACTCAATGGCAATGTGCCGGAAGAATTGCGTGAAACGGTCGAGGCGCTTGATACGCTGTTTACCCGCCAGCGCGAGAGCCGCGACAACCTGTTGCGCTTCACGGCGGACGCCAGCCATCAGCTCAAGACCCCGCTAGCGGGCCTGCAGAGTACCAGCGAGCTGGCTCTGCATAGCCGCGACCCTGATGAGTGGTATCGAGCCCTGTCGGATGTGCACGACGGGGCGAAACGCACCAGCCGCCTTGCCAGCCAGCTGTTGAGCCTTGCGCGCCTGCGCCATATTGAAGAAGCTGACGAGCTCAAGCCGCTCGACCTGAAAACGACGCTCCATGACACCGTGCTGGAATGGGCCCAGCGCGAGGTGGCGATGAACCACGACCTGGGGCTGGACGAGCTGCCTGCCGGGCCTGCCATGATACGGGGCCAAGCCTGGGCCCTCAGCGAGCTGCTGGGCAACCTGATCGACAACGCGCTGCGCTATACCCCCGCCGGTAGTGAGATTACCCTGGGACTCAAGGCCAGCGACGATCACATCATGCTCTATATCGAGGATAATGGCCCCGGGGTGGAGCCCGACGTTCGTCATCGGATGTTTCAGCCCTTTGAACGCGGCGGACGCCAGGATACGCAGGGGTCAGGCCTCGGTCTGGCGATTGTGGATTCCATTGCGCAACGCCATGAGGCCGATTTGCAGGTCAAAGAGAGGCAACCGCATGGGCTGCGGATTGAGTTGCACTTTCTGGCGATAAGAGGGGAACCCTGATGCACCGCCTTTGGCTGACGACGGCCCTGCTGGTTGTCTTTTTATCATCCTCTCAGCGTTTGCAAGCGATGCCGCTGGTGGTGGAAGCCGCCTTGGATCGGCAGGTCGTCGCGCCTCTTTTGGCGGCTTTCGAGCAGGCCCACCCCGCTATCGAGCTCATCTACCGTGATCGTTCCACATTGGAAGTCAATGACTTGATAGCGACAGCGGAACCACCGCCCGACGTGGTGATCAGCTCCGCCATGCCCTGGCAGATGAACCGGGTGAACCAGGGCTATGCCCAACAGCTGGATTCGGCACAGGCCAGTGAATGGCCCGACTGGGCCAAATGGCGGAATGAGCTGTTCGGCTTCACCTTCGAGCCGATCGTCATGGCTTACCGGCTTGATCTAGCGCGCCACATCCTGCCACCGCAAACGCATGCAGACCTTCACACACTGCTAAGCGAACAGCGTGAGGTGTTACAGGGTAAGGTAACCACCTATTCCCCGTCAGAAAGCGGTATCGGTTATACCCTGTTCCAGCAGGATGCCCGTTATACCGACAGGTTCTGGGATCTGGTGACGGTACTGGGGGATGCCGACGCCGAGCTCGAAGCCAATACCCGCTCGATGCTGGAGGGACTGACGGAGGGACGCTACTGGCTGGGTTATAACCTGCTGGGTTCCTATGCCATGGTGTGGGCTCAGGAAAATCCCGAGGTGATTGTGCAGGTACCTCAGGACTATGCCCTGGTGATGATGCGAACCGGGTTCATCCACCGTGATGCGCCGAATCTGCGGGCAGCTCAAGCCTTTATGAACTTTCTGCTCAGCCGGGATGGTCAGCGTGTATTGGCGGCGCAAACACCGCTGTTCAGCGTGCGGCCAGATGTGGTCGGGCCTTACACCGCTCAACGCTTGCGCGATCAGGTCGGCGATCGTCTCTATCCCATCACCCTTAACGCCTCGGTGCTTGCCTTTGTCGATGCCCTACGTCGGGATGCGTTTATGGCACGGTGGCAGCGTGAGTTTAGTCGCTATCAGCGCGGCGATGATTAATGCACTGTTATGCCGTTTTTGTTAACGCTAACCTAGCAGCAATTCTTTATCGATATGTATAAAACTATTTGCCTCGTTTATCAGTGAGGCGGCTGTAAACTGAGGGACGCCGTAAACCTCAACTGTTTTACCATGTTGAGTGCGGATTTTATTGACGAGTAGGTCAAAGTCCCCATCACCGGTTACCAGCACGATAATATCGGACTGTTCGGCGTACTCTATTGCATCAAGGGCAATGCCAACATCCCAATCGCCCTTGGCGGAGCCGTCCGAGCGTTGAATGAAGGGCTTTAGCTTCACTTCAAACCCAATGGCCCTTAGTATCGTTTGAAACTCGCGTTGTTTTTTATCGCCTTTGTCGATGGCATAACAAACGGCTTTCACAACGTCTCTTCCTGTCGTTGCTTGAGCCCAAAACTTATTGTAATCAAAGTTTTTCCCGTATGCTGATCGCACCGTGTAATAGATGTTTTGAATATCCACAAATATGGCGACTTTTTTCATAAAATATAACTTTTATCCCGTGAGTGGTATTCAGTTCAAGCCGAACAGTTGGCTGATCAGCGGAATCAGCACGGAGCTGAATATCCCCGTCATGCCCATCGCCAGGCCGGCAAAGGCGCCCGCGAGGGTGTTGCGTTGCATGGCATAGGCCGTTCCGAACCCGTGTGCGGCCAGGCCGAGTGCGAAGCCGCTTGACGTATGTGAACGCACCTTGAGAACGCGAAATACCAACGGGGCTAGCAGGCAGCCCATCACGCCGGTGGTCAACGATAAACCGGCGGATAGTGATGGGAATCCGCCTATCTGTTCCGAGATGCCAATGGCGATGGGAGAGGTGACCGATTTAGGGGCCATTGATAGCAACAGCGCATCGCTGGCGCCAAAAAGCTGGCCAATCAGCAAGGTGGTCACGACGGCCGTCAGGCTGCCGCTTAGGCAAACGACCAGCAACGGCAGCAGCATTTGGCGGATACGTGCACGGTGGTCATAAAGGGGCACGGCCAGCGCCACGGTGGCGGGACCCAGCAGAAAATGAATAAACTGCGCCCCTTCAAAGTAGGTGTCGTAGTCGGTGCCGCTAAGGGTCAGCAGCAGGATGATCATCAACATCGCAACCAGCACCGGATGCAGCAGCGCAGTGCCGCCTGCCTTACGATTAAGCATGCTGGCTGACAGGTAAGCCCCCAGCGTAATCACAATCCAGAACAAAGGCCGAGCGTTGAAGTAAACCCAAAAAGTGGTGAGCTCCATCGCTTATTCCTTATGCTTGTATTGACGTCTTTCCCACGCCTGCAGCATCCAGCCGGTTAGCGACAAGGTAATGAGGGTGCTCAGTAGCAGCGATGCCAGAATCGTGAGCCACTGCTGGGCGAGTGTCTCTGCAAATAGCATCAAACCGACGCCTGCCGGGACAAACAGCAGCGATAAATGCCGAACCAAACCCTCGGCAGGTAAACGCAGGCTATCGGGCACGCGGCCATGGAACATCAGCCCAATCAGCAGGAGTAGCATTCCCGCTACCGGGCCTGGAATTGGCCAGCCGAACCATACCATCAGCCACTCGCCCATTAATTGGCAAATCAGCAGTATCAAAAAACCCTTAACCATATGGATGACCTCGCCAGTTGTTCGGAAAGGGTCAAGCGTTGTATGTCCCTGTGGCGAGTTCACCATATCAGGGATAGTGTTGATACTCAGGAATAGTGTTGATACATGCTATGTGATGACGGACAAAACGTAGGGCGCGCCTACCAGCGTCAGGAATTTGAGTATTCCAGAGACTGATAGACGCGCCCATCGTGATACATATGGCGTTAAAGGAACGCTAGACGTAGAAGTCCAGATCCTCCTGCGCTTTCAGTAGATCCCGCATCTTGATGGGATCGTCGCCAAAGAAGAAGAGCAGGCCCCAGTGCGTCCCGAAGGCCGACCGGTCTGGCACGGTCTCTTCCGTCGGCGCGACCAGTTCATGGGACTCGAAATAGGGATGCTCGATCGTTTCTTTGGGCATCTCCAGCTTGCTGACCACGCGGCGCCTTGGGTACACACCGAAGCAGCCTGCGTAGCCTTTCGCGTCGACCACCTCGCGTGGGAAGAAGGCGGCCACTTCCTCTTTAGTACTTTTCGGGTCGAACACCAGCATTGAGGCCTGGTACGCATTGAACCCGTAGGCTTTTTCGATAAGCTCGAACGCCTTGAAGCCGGGCGGACGATAGGCAACCTCGCCAAAGTACATCTCGCCGTCAGCGGTGACGAAGTACTCGGGGTGAATCAGGCCGAACTGGATGTCGAACGTTTTAATCAGCAATTCGATCTGCTTGGTAATCGCGTTGCGCCAGCTTTCGAGTTCTTGCGTGGCGGGCACGAAGACCGAATAGCCCAGCGTCACGTATTCCGAGATGTTGAGGAACTGGATCTTGCCATCGTGTATCCAGGCTTCCACCGCAAATTCCCAGCCGCTCAGGTGGCTTTCCATCAGCAGCGGATATTCTTCGTCGGGAATGTGTTCAATTTCTTCCACCGTACGGATCATGCGGTGGCCGAGGCAGCCAGCTTTATCGAATGCCTTGACGTGAATCGGGTCGTCCGGGTCACCATCGAGCTTGAGCAGTGTCTGGTTGACGCGCTTCATGAAGCGAATAACGTCTTCTTTCTCGTGGGCTTCCTCGAAAATCCCCACGCGAATACCGCCAAGCTGAGCACGGCGTTTCATGAGGGCCTTGTCGCGGAACAGGATGGATTGCCCATACATGCGTGGACTGTCCAGGAGGACAGAGTTTATCGCACCGGACCACTCAACGGTTTCTTCAAACAGTGGGATCGCAACGTCGACGCCTTCGGCTTTCAGCCTTTCGGCGATTTCCATGGACCGGTCATTCAGCCGGATAAAATCCCAGGCGATGAAGGGGATATTGTTAGCGGTGCAGAAATCTTCGGCCCATTCCGGGGCCACCACGACATAACGGCGGTCAAATTTTTGCGCCGCCTTGATCGCGTTGACACTCCAGCCGAGCAGGGCGATGTAGCCCTTGTTAGGGTCCTTCGGGGTCTCGGTACCTTTAACCGAATCCATTTCCGGGTCGCGCCAAGCGGTTACCGATTCGGGTAACTGCTTTTCTGATGTTATCGACATTCGATGTTCTCCTTTGCGGGTTAACCGAGACAGACTGCGACAACATAGGGGTGTACAAGATGAAGCAAGACGCAGTCAGTGTTGTTTAGAGATGATCGACCATGTCAGCAGTAGGAACTTTTCAACACATCTACTCTAACCCTAACCTAGTCGATTCCCATGTGGATGGCAATTTGATTGTAGTATTTCCGGAAAAAGGTTGTATAAGTTTACTTGCTGCTCGGAGAGGTTAATGGGGCTGATGGGCCCGCAATGATTTGTTGCCAAGGGTGCCTGATGGAGGCGCTCACAACATGCGCGTTCTTCTAAAAACGTCGGCCCTGTAAATTAAGAGAGGCGGCAGGACGTATTCCGTCATGCCGCATGGTCGTGTAGTACTTCAATCCTCGCGCATGGCCCGGGCCAGCATGTCCGTAATGGGTTTTGCCAGGTAGCTGGAAAAGCTTCTTTCCCCAGTACGCAGCATCACTTCAGCGGGCATGCCGGCGAGCAGTTTCATGGTTTCAGTCATGTTCTCTTGCCCTTCAGTGGTGACGCGTAGGCGCACCTTGTAATAGCGGGCTCGTGTCGCTTCGTCTTCAAAGCTGTTGGCACTGACGTGAACCACCTCGCCGTCAATGACGTTTGACAGGCGCTGGTTGAAAGCGCTGAAACGGATCTCGGCAGGCTGGCCTATATAAAGGTGGTCAACATCGTGGTCCGGTACCTTGGCTTCCACAATGAAACCGACATCGGTGGGCACAATATCGAGCAGTGGATCACCCGAACGGATAACGCCGCCCAAGGTGTGCACTTTTAGCCCGACCACCGTTCCCGAAACCGGTGCCAATACCTCGGTGCGGTCTACCTTATCCATCAGGGCGGTTAGCCTTTCCTCGGCGTCGGCGACTTCGGCCTGAGTTTGACGTAGAGCCTCGCCCACCTGCTGCTGAAACTCCTGCAGTCGCACCTGCTTTTTCAGCGCGTTCTCGCTGATCTGGGAATGCAGCCGGGCGACTTCGGAGGCATGCTGGGCATTGATGCTCTGGTACTCAAGACTCTCACGCTCCAGTTCGTGCATTCGCTGGCTGCTTATCATGCCTTTTTGAAACAGTTTACGGTGATTGCCAACATCACCGTTAAGTGAGTTGATGCGTTGTTGATTGATACGCTGAGTGTTGGTTAAACCGTCGATCTGTTCGTTCATTTGCACGATCTGCTCATCCAGGGAGGCCAGCGTGCCGGTGAGTGAATCGCGTCGTGACACAAACAGGCGTTGTTGTACTTCGAGTACCTCTTTCACTCGAGGGTGATCGGAGGAGGTTAATTCTTCAGGAAAGCGAAGGGTGTCGGCGTCACTGAGTTCAGCGAGCAGCCGCACTTCCGTCGCGCGGCTGATCAGATAATCGGAGCGGGTAACCCGCAGTTGGGAGCGTGCCTGGGTATCATCCAGTACGATCAGGACATCCCCGGCTTCGACATGGTCGCCGTCTTCGACCTGAATGCTTTTGACAATACCGCCCTCCAGGTGCTGGATGGTTTTGGTGAAACTTTCCACCGAGACGGAGCCGGGCGCCACCACCGAGACCGCGAGATTGGCGAACACCGACCAACTTCCGAAGCCGCCAATCGCCAGTATCAAGATGGCAACGCCCAGTCGGCGGTAGCGCGTATCTTCGAGGGGCAGCTCGTTGTCTTTGCCTGGCGCCGGGCCGGGCCCTTGGGTTTTTTTCATGTTCATGACTGGGTATCCTCGCCGCCATTGCGGCCTCTTGCGCTAGGCTTCAGTGAGGCCACGCGCTGGGGGGTCACTGGGCGTCCGCCATCCGCCGTCATGCGAGTAACAGGTGCCATTTTGGTGGGCGGCTTGAGCGACGCTATCTGCCCTTCTTTGAGCACCAACACCCTATCGACATTCTTGAGCAGGCCAGGCCGGTGGGTAATGATCAGTGCGGTGGTGCCCTCCTGACGCAGCCGTACCATGCAATCTGCCAGGGATTGCTCGCCGGCTTCGTCCAGGTTGGCGTCCGGCTCGTCGAGCACCAGCAGAACGGGCTTTCCGTATAGCGCTCGCGCCATGCCGATGCGCTGTCGCTGGCCTGCGGAAAGGGCGTTGCCGCCATGGGAGAGCCAGGTGTCATAACCGTTCGGCTGTTCGAGAATCATGTCGTGTACGCCGGCTCGCTGAGCAGCCAGCACGACCGCTTGAGGGTCGACCTCCTCAAAGCGGGCAATGTTTTCCGCGATGCTGCCATCAAACAGCTCGATATCCTGAGGCAGGTAGCCGATATGCGGCCCCAGTGCCGTTCGGTTCCACTGGGTGATGTCGGCCCCGTCCAGGCGCACACAGCCCACCTGGCTTGGCCAGATGCCCAGTGCCACACGCGCAAGCGTCGACTTGCCGGAAGCGCTGGGCCCCACGACGGCCAGATGCTCACCCTTGGCAACGGAAAGGTTGATACCGCGCAGGGTAGGCAGTTTTTGCCCCGGCGGTGCGGCGTTAACACCTTCGAATACGAGGCGCCCCTTGGGATTGGGGAGCGGCATGCGCGGCTCTTCGGCCGGGATGGTGGCCAACAGCTCCTCAAGGCGGCCCTTGGCGGTACGCGCACCCGAGAAGCCCTTCCAACCATTGATCATCTGATCGATAGGGGCCAGCGCGCGGCCCATAAGGATGGAGCCGGCAATCATCATGCCGGGCGTCAGGTCGCCTGCCAGTACCAGGAACGCCCCGAGCCCGAGAATCAATGACTGAAACATCAGCCTGAGGACCTTGGAAGTGTTGGTAATCAGGCCTGCCCGGTCGCTGGCTTTTGACTGCAGCACGAGGTATTCGCGATGGCGCGCGCTCCAGCGGCCCATGATGCCGGGCAGCATGCCCATGGCGTGGAGCACCTCGGCGTTTCTCAGGTTGCTGTTGGCCAGGTCCTGGGACATGACGTGCTGACTGTTGGCATCGTTCAGCAGTGATTTAGTGATGGCTTCGTTGATGATGGCAAGGATTGTCAGAATGATCCCCGCCCCCAGGGCAAAAAGTCCGAACCACGGATGAAACAGCGCGAGCACGCCGATATAGATGGGCACCCAGGGCGCATCGAAGAAAGCGAAAAGTCCGTTGCCGGACAGGAATTGGCGCAGCGTCGTCAGGTCATTCAATGGTTGGGCCGAGGGCTTGCCGGGCATCATCAGGGAGCGTTTGAACATGGCGGCATACAGTCGCTGGCTGATCTGCACGTCGAGTTTGTTGCCGATTCTCACCAATATGCGAGAGCGCATGAGTTCCAGTCCGCCCATCACCATAAACAGGAACACGACTACCAGGGTCAGCATCAGCAGCGTTTCCTGACTGCGTGTAGTAATGACCCGGTCGTAGACCTGCAGCATGTAGAGCGGAGGAACCAGCATCAGCAAGTTGATGAAGAAGCTGAATGTGCCTACATAGATAAAGCTGCGTCGGCAGGTGCCAAGTACTTTCTGCAGGTCGGACCCTTCGCGAGAATTCAACATGGCCAAGCTCCAGAGCGAGGTAGTGAAAAGTATGCTGACTGCCGAGCCATCGCATTCACCTTTTAAGAGTCATCTTGCCGGTCGTTAACGGGGCGCCATTAGGTTCTGCGGCGTCACTTCTTTTTGTAACTATATTGTTTCTTTGTGTTATTCAGCGTATCAGCTTGCTTTTAAACAGACGTTGCTATTTTTTTCGTTTTATTTGATGGGATAACTCCTGATTAGTGTTTTTTGCTTCAGCATTTCCTTTTAGCTTTGGTGGCTATTTTTATAATCAAATCCGCTTATTTTGTTTGTCACTATTTTGTCGATCAGCGGTGTCTGAATTTAGGTGTTTTCATTTAATATGTTGTTTTAAATGGTTTTTATGGCTAATAAATTTTGACGTTTTGTAACATTTGGATACATAGATCCCCTTTTTGACCTGCCTTGCTACCCGGTAAAGCCCGGTTAGACTCACCAATAGTCGCCCCAATCCGCCAGCTGTGAACACGCTATCCGAACACCGATGGCCAAAGGGGAATGTCGTCAACAATGCTTGGTGAGTGCTCATAGTGCACACCCTTGTGCGCTAAAAAGTCTAATTAAAACCGTGGGGTGGAACATGTTTTCAATGTCTTTCGTATCTGGTCAGGCAAAGTCGTTGTTAGGATCCGTTCGTGAAGGTGGCCGCTGGGGCCGGGATACCTTCCAAGATCATCACCTCCACGTTGTCCCCCATCCATCCCCCTGGGAATCCTCCATAAAATCCATGCGCATGGCCTGGGAAGATGCTCGTAATGAAATGTCAGTTTTTGAAAGTTTCGAGCGCCCGTTCGTGTTTGAAAACCTGCCTTCCCCGGCTTTGGGCAGGCTCAAGATGCGGCTTGAAGCCATGGATGAGTTCGGCCGGGTGCTGCCTAACGCAGAAATGAACATTGAACTTGATGTGGTGCCCGAAAATGAAGTCGCCGACCCCGCTGCGTCGGATCGAGCGGCAGCGGCCTCCGAGCCTGTGGATACAACGCTTACCTCGCTGGCGGCTGACGAGCCACTGCCTGCGCCGGCTGACGATGGTCCGTTCATGGCCCAGGCGATACTGGCGGATACCTTCACACCCATTCGTATTCAGGCCGAAGACAGTGATGCCAGCGATGGTGCGTCGGCGTCCATAGCGGGCGGTAGCATAGCGGTGGTTAATGACCCAAACGAGGCGAACACCGCCAACGCCGATGGGCAAGCCTATGTCGACTATGGTAATGCAACGGGCGAAACGCTGACGTTCACCTTCAGCGTAGATGAACCGGGTGAATACGAACTGGCACTGGGCTATGCGCTTAGCCAGGAAAATGGTGGAGCTGAGCGCAATCGACCGCTGCGTCTCGACGTCAATGGTGAGCTTCAGGATCGTATGTTCGACCTGCCGAGCACGACCTTGACCGGTAATGCTGCCGATTTCAGTGACTTCGGCGAACGTACGATTCGCGTGCAGCTTCAAACGGGCGAGAATACCGTCAGCTTCACGTCTAACGGAGCCAGTGGGCCCAACGTCGACTATCTGGAGGTGCGCGCGCCGGACCCCGACGTCTACGTGATTCAGGGTGAGGATTTGGTGGTAGATCCGACTTCTAATGCTGAATCGGACGCTACCAATCGGGTCGTTACAGTCGATAACATCGCCTCTTTTACCAATGGTTTAGAGACGTTCCGGGTGGGTGCCGAGGGGGCGAGTTATCTTGATTGGGCATTCGGTAATGCCAATGCCTACGGTGATTTTACTCTGGATGTGGCCACCGCGGGCACCTACAACGTGACCGTCACTTACGCCACAAGCGATGCACGTTCATTGAATCTCTCCTTGGTCGACGATGGTACGCCTACTCAAATAGGCTCTTTCGCCTTTTTGCCGACAACCGCGCCCGCTTACTATCCAACGGGTACTTCTGATGTCCCTTCGGGCAATTTACCCGGTGGTGGTCCAGCGCCTTCGGCGTGGGAAGGCTGGTCCACCGAAACCATTGAAATCTCTCTCGCCGCGGGCAGCAACACCCTGCGTCTGGGCGGCGGCACCACTGGCCCCAATATCGACAAGATTGAAGTGGCATTGCTGGCGGCCGACCCGGTGGACCCTACCGGGCCGGTGATCGATGCCATCGTTATTCAGGCGGAGGACGCCGAATTGGGCGCCGATAACGGCGCCGGCACCCTGGTGCGCGACGCCCAGAATCCCGAGAGCGGGGCAAGTTTCAATGGCCTTCGCCCTGATTATTCCGGCACTGGCTATGTCGACTACGGCAGCCAGCCCGGTGATAGCCTGACCTTCACGGTCAACGTTGCCGAAGCCGGCAGCTACGACGTGAACTTCCGCTATGCCAGCAGCGGCGATCGCCCGATGGCCCTTGCCGTCAACGGCGCAGCGCTACCGCAACAGGCGTTTGTGTCCACGGATACCAACGGGAGTAACGAAGCGCCGGAAGGTTTCGACGTCTGGGGTTATCAAAGCCTGACCACCGAACTCGTGGCTGGCGACAATACGATTGTGCTGAGCATTCCCGCTGGTGCAGGAAGCGGTCCGAACCTCGACCGTCTTGAAGTCACCACGGCAGGCACCGGCCCGGTTGGCGATGTCGAGGCGGATACCGATGAAACAACACTGGCCTTCAGTGCCGACAACCTTGTGGTCAACGGCGCCAACGCCTCCGCGGCTGGGTTCAACGTCACGGGACGCGATGACGACATCGTCTTCGTCGGGGTGACCTTCGATGATGGCGTGACCGTCGACGAAGTCACGCCAGACGAAGACGGCAACTTCACCCTGGATCTCTCAGGGCGGGACGACGGTGATCTGTCGGCCAAGCTGATCGCCATGGACGCCTTTGGCAACCGTGTTGAGCGGTCCCTCGCCCTTACCCTGGATACCACCGCCGATGAGGGGGGAAATCTGGCGCTTGAGGGCCCGGACGCCGAAATCGCGCCTGCCGACAGCGCCACAGTCGTGTTCGGCGTTGCTGGCATTGACGTCGATTCGACACTGGAAGTCAGCTTTGATGGCGGCTCGACTCGCCAATCTGCCACCAGCGATGGTGACAGCCTGTCGGTTGACCTGAGTGGGCAGGGACCGGGCGATGTCACGGTGACGTTGATCGTGACCGATACCGCCGGTAATGAAGCCAGCGTTCAGGACACAGTGACGCTTGCAGCCCCAGCCGGGCCGGCGAGTCTCTCTGTCACCTTCGATGACGCGACCATCAGTGCGTATAACGAAACCCAGGACAATCCCGCAAGTGGCACCGGCGCCGCGGTAGAAGACGATGGCGGCACGCTGTCGTTGACCGATAACGTCTGGAAGCGCGCCGACCTACCGAGCGACTACACCATCACTGGACAGACACTGCTGACCCTGGACGTCGCGATTTCAGCGTCGCCGGTGCCGGAGATCGTCGCGATCGGTTTCGATGCCGACGATAACCCCTTCAACGGCGGCAATAGTGTCTATCAGCTTGGCGGTACCCAGACCCAGGGTGGGTTTATTGATCTGCGCGGCCAGGGTGTCGACAACGGCGATGGCACTTTCCGGTTCACCATTGATTTGGCGGCGCATGCCGGGACCACCATCGACTCGCTGGTCTTCGTTAACGACGATGACCTGGGCGCCATAGGCAGCGCGAGCTTCAGCGCTGTGAGTCTTTCAGAAGACGAAGTGCCCGATACCAACAGCGCCCCACGCGTGGTGGGCGGCGGCATTGCCGATCTCAGCCTGGATGAGGGATCGAATCTCGAGGTCGACCTGCCCTTCGTCGATGATGATGGTGATGCGCTCAGCTATAGCTTCGTCGTCACCGACGGCGATGGACAGCCGGTCACCGTGGACGGTCTGAGCGTGGTTGATCAGGTATTGAGCGGCAGCCTTGAGGGGCTGGCGCCCGGCGACTACACCGTCTCGGTGACCGCCGATGATGGGACGGTCACTACCTCGACCGACTTTGCGCTGACGGTTGAAAACGTCAACGACGCGCCCGTTGCTGAGCCCGTCGCGCTTGAACCTTACTTCGGCGAAGTGGGCGAGAACTTCATTCAGATCCCGCTGGCTGACTTTGCGTCATTGTTTTCCGATCCTGATGGCGACAGCCTGACGCTGTCCGCCGAAGATCTGCCCGCCGGACTTGAGGTGGTAGACGGTGTTATTCAAGGCACTCCCAGCCAAGGCGGCACGTTCGACGTGGTGATTCGTGCCACCGATCCGGCGGGCCTGTCCAGCACGCAGACGCTGAGTTTCGTGATCGAAGGCACGCAAGTGGGCGATTCGATCACCATTGAGGCGGAAAACTTCACCGATCTTGATGCGTCCAACCTGATCGTGACCGGAAGTGCAAGCGCGTCCAACGAGCAACTGATCCGGCTGACCAGTAACGAACCCGCGACGATCGGCACCGATCTCGCAGCCGGCGGTATAGAACCTGGCTGGTACGTGGCGCGGCTGTATGTGTTCGATGAAAACGATGGCGAAGGTTCATTATCGCTTACGATCGGCGACACCGTCCTCGAGGCACGCAACGCTGCTAGCGACAGCCTGAGTTCCGATGTGGTGCTCAGCGACGATTTCGGCACCATCGTGGGCACGGGTCCGCGCGGTAATGCGGGCCAGAG
Source organism: Halomonas sp. CSM-2 (assembly GCF_002119345.1). Classification (NCBI taxonomy): domain Bacteria; kingdom Pseudomonadati; phylum Pseudomonadota; class Gammaproteobacteria; order Oceanospirillales; family Halomonadaceae; genus Halomonas; species Halomonas sp. CSM-2. The sequence goes on from NZ_NBYR01000016.1 coordinate 41,897, forward strand.
CGGCAACCGCAAGGAAATCGTGTTCGAAACGCCCTTTGAGGTGACCGCCGGTGATCTGGCGAGCCTTGAGCTTCGCGGTGCCGGTGGCGAGCTGATGCGTATTGACTCGCTGGTGTTCGAGCGCATTGATGAGCCGGTCAACACGGCGCCGACCCTCGAAGGCTTGGGCGCCGATGTCAGCGTCGATGAAAACAGCACGGTTGTGGCGAATCTTGCGATCGACGATGCCGATGACGACAGCCTGACCGTGACGCTATCAGGTGCCGATGCGGCCTTGTTCAGCTTTAATGAGGCAACCGGGGAGCTCGCCTTCATCAACGCGCCGGACGCAGAGTTAGCGGCCGACAGCGATGAGAACGGCGTCTACGAGTTGACCGTGACCGTCTCCGACGGCGAGGACAGCGTCTCTCAGGACACCCTGATCACGGTGGCGGATCTCAACGAGAGCATCGTCATCGGAGAGACTACCTATGCCATCGACGAGAACCTGACCGAGATCGGCGCGATTCCAGTGGTCGACGAAGATGGCCTGACGACCGGCCTGAACGCGCCGGTGTTTGCGATTACCGGTGGGGTGGATGCGCCGCTGTTTACCATCGACGCGGCCACCGGTGTGCTTAGCTTCGTCAGTGCCCGCGACTTCGAGCTGGCGGTGGATGATAACGAGGACGGTGTTTACGAAGTAGAGGTGACGGTTACCGACGGTGACCTGACTGACGTCCAGACGCTGGAAGTCACCGTGAATGACGTCGATGAAGCGCCTTTCTCGCCGCTGAGCCTGCAGATCCAGGACGGCACGGTGACAAGTTTCGATAACGACGCCAATGATACGGACACCACGGTGCGCAATCCGAGCAACCCGGAAGCTAATGAGAACCTGGAGAACGGACTGCGCCCGGGCTTTTCTGGCACCGGTTACCTGGATTTCGGCGATACCGCCGGCGATAACGTCACCTGGCAGGTCGATGTAGCACAGGCCGGCCAGTACGACATCAGCGTGCGCTACGCGACCAACTCCGATCGTCCACTGGACTTGGTGATTAATGGCGGCACCCCGGTTGTTCTCGACATGCTGGCGACTGACCCCGACGGCACCGGGCCGGTTGAAGGTTTTGACAACTGGCTGTTCGAGACCGTCACCGTCACCTTGGAGGCTGGCATCAACAGCGTCGAACTGGCCATCCCGGATGGCGCGACCACTGGCCCCAATATCGACCGTATCGAAATCACCGAGGGCGGTACCGGCCCGATTCCTGTCGATGAGAGCGCTGACGCCGATGGCAATCTGACCCTGACCGCCGCCGACGAAACGCTTGAGCCTGGGCAGCTTGCCACAGCGCTGTTCAATGTGGCCGGTGCCGATGACGATATTGTAACGTATGAAATCAGCGTCGACGGCGGCACGACGCGCACCGCCGTCACCCCAGAGGCGAACGGCGATATCACGGTAGACTTGAGCGACCAAAGCGGTAGCGTCACCGTCACGTTGATCGTCACCGACGAAGCGGGCAACGAAGCCCAAGCTAGCGACAACGTCACTGTCGATGATGGGACGCCTGTGCCCTTCAACTTTGAGATCCAAGGCGAAGCGCTGACGATCGAAGATCCGGACAATGTCGGCGACACCCTGGATACCCAGGTTCGCGATGCCAGCAACCCTGAAACCAACGAGGCCACCGGTTCCGATGGCCTCTGGGATGGCTTCTCCGGCACCGGCTATCTGGACATGGGCAGCGATGCAGGCGATGCCGGTTCCTTCGATGTGGTGGTCGATGAGGCAGGCACCTACACCCTGACGGTTCGCTACGCCAATGGAGGAGGCAACGGTGCTGATCGCCCGATGGATATCCTGGTGGGGGGCGCGTCCCAGGGTAGCTTGGCATTTTCCCCCACTGGCGCTGATCCAGAAGGCTGGGAAAACTGGACGGACGTCGAGATCGAGGTGGAGCTTGAGGCGGGCAGCAACACCATTCGTCTGGAAAACCTGACGGCGGCCGGGCCCAATATCGACCGTCTCAGCGTCACGCGCGAAGGCGTCGAGCCACCCGAGGTAATTGAGCCGGGCGAGCGTTTCTCCGTCAAGATCAACTTCCAGCCTGAGGGCGTGGTGGTGCCTGACGGTTATATCGCCGACAACGGCAAAGCCTTCGGCACCCAGTCGGTGACCATCGACGGCCAGACCTACCAGTATGGCTGGGTGACCGAGGCGTCGATCTACGACGGTGAACCGGGCACCACGCCACTGGATATTTCGAGCCTGACCAGCGTGGCGGTCAACGACCGTACCGATGATATCGCCGGCCTCGATCCGCGCCAGGGCACCTATGCCCACTTCGACCAGCCCGGAAGCGCGTATGTGCGCGCCGGTTGGGAAATCGAGCTGGAAGACGGCTACTACGAAGTCACCATTTCGATTGGTGATACCGCTGGGCCGTATGACAGCCGTAACGTGTTGAATGCAGAAGGCGAGCTGTTCAACGACCCCTTCACGCCCTTCCGTCCGGACGACTTCCCGGCGGACGGCAACCCGGGCGATGACACAGAAGGCGTGCGTTCTGATCTGGTCACCCGCATCGTGCAGGTTAGCGACGGCCGTCTGACGCTCGACTCGCTGGGGCTCGACAACGAGAACACCGAGATCCAGTACATCGAGATCCAGTCGCTGCCCGACCTGACCCCGGATGACGCGCGTGAAGCTCCGGAGGATTACGCTTTCTTCACCGACGCGCGCGCCATCGCGGGTGTTGGGGAGAATGAAGTAGAAGTTGACCTCGACCCGGAAGACAGCGCCATTCCCACCGGCGTTGACCCGACATCGGACATTTTTGTGGGCATCTCGGTGGTCGATGGGCGTGGCGGTGCCTTGCTTGAAAGCCTGAACGACGGTTCGGTGAAGCTCTTCGAAACGGTCACCGGTGAAGAGGTCTCCTTCAACGTCAATACGACCGGTGGCTTCGACTCACTGACCATCTCGCCCAGCCAGACGCTCAAGCCGTTCACCAGCTATACGCTGGTGATCGATGGCTTCCGGGATCGCGGGCCCAACGATGATGCCGATGCCCCGACCCGTGAGTTCCAGAAGTACACCAACACCTTCGTGACCGGTGAGGAACCGGAGGTGGTCGCCCGCGACGTGGCCTTCAACGATGTGGTGGAGCTTAACGGTGCCGCGGACAATGCTTTTGGCTTCACCTCGCTGGAGATGAGCCCTGACGGCGCCTTCATGTACATCGCGACCATCGGCGGTGATCTGTTGCGCTACGACGTCGACCCGGTCGACGGCTCGCTATCCAACCGCCAGGACCTGAGTCTGCCGAACGATTACTTCGACCAGCCCGGGCAGAGTCAGCAACGTGGCATCATCGGCCTGGTGGTGGATCCCACCGACCCGAATGTGCTGTGGATCACCGACAACTACCCGATTCCGCTCAATGGACGCGATAACGGCGTGCCGGAATTCAGCGGTCGCATTACCAAGATCACGCTGGACGGCGGTAGTGATTTTTCCGGTACCGCTGAGCCCTACATCACCGGACTGCCGCGCTCCAACGGCGACCACGTGACCAACAGTCTCGAGTTCCGCCCCAATCCGGACTATGACGCGGCTACCAATCCCGATGTGCCGACGCATCTGCTGTATCTGATTCAGGGCTCCAATTCGGCCATGGGCGAGCCGGATAGCGCCTGGGGTAACCGTCCCGAGCGTTTGCTGAATGCCGCCGTCATGGAGATCGACCCCACCCGTGACGCACCTCCCGGGGGCTTCGATGTATCGACCGAGCCCGTTCCCGACAACGGCCAGAATACCCGCTTCGATGACCCTGACGGCCATCCCAAGGATGACCCTATCCCCATGGGCAATGGCGAATTCCTGGTGTTCGATGAACGTGGTGTGGCCACGGTGCAGGACGCCGACGGCAACGTGCTGCAAAGCTACTATGACCCCTATGCCGAGGGCGCGGTACTGACGATCTTCGCCACGGGTGCACGCAACGCCTACGACCTGGTATGGCATTCCAACGGCTTCCTGTACGTGCCGACCAACGGCTCGGCGGCGGGCGGCAACGTGCCGGACGATCCCTCGACACCTGAGAACGAGCGTTACACCAACGTCGAGAAGCAGGACGACTACCTGTTCAAGATTGTCGAAGGGGGGTACTACGGCCACCCCAACCCGCTACGGGATGAGTACATCTTGAATGGTGGCAACCCCACCGGAGGCAGTGACCCCAACCAGGTAGATGCCTACCCCTCAGGAACTAGCCCAGAGGGTAACTACGATATCTCCGGTGTCTACTCGCTGGGTGAGAACCGTTCGCCCAACGGAGCGGTGGAGTACACCAGCAATGTGTTCGGCGGCAACCTGCAGGGTAACGTGCTGTTCACCGAGTACTCCGGCGGTGACGATGTGCGCAGCATTACCCTCGATGCCAACGGCAACGTGATCGGCGACGATGTACTGCGCGACCCGGAAGGCAATGTCATTACCTACGTGGATCCGCTGGATATTATCGAGAACCCGGTGACCGGCCAGCTCTACCTGCTGACCCTGAACCGCGGCAACGGCCAGAGCCAGATTATCCGCCTTGATCCGGCGCCAGGCGGCGTGGTGGATCCTGTGGATCCCGATCCAGAACCCGGTGACGACCTGGTATCGCTGCTGGTCATTCAGGCGGAAGATGACACCCCCAATGATGGCACCTCGGTGACCATCGCCGATGGCGCTGGCGCGGAAATCCAGATTCGCGACATCAACAACACTGAAACCACGGAAGGCCTGCCTAACGGTCTGCGTCCCGGTGCCTTTGGACTGGATGGCAACACCGATGGTGATGACGGCGTGCCCGGCGGCTATGCCGACTACGGCAGCACCAATGCCGACTTCATGACCTTCGGTTTCAATCTGGCCGCAGACGACGCTGGCGATTCGGTACTGCGAATCCGCTACGCCAACGGCGGCGACACTAATCGTCCGCTTGAGGTATTCGTCAATAACGTAAGCGTCGGGGTGTTCGATTTTAGTCCTCCTCCCGGGCTTACTGGGGATGCGGCCTGGGCAGAGTGGCTGACCGAGGACGTGGCGGCGTCGCTAGTAGTGGGAGAAAACACCGTGCGCCTGCAGGCCACGAACAATACCGGCCCCAACATCGACCAGCTTGAAGTATTGCAATCGCCGCCGGACAGCACCTCAGGCTTCACCGATTACGAAGCTGAAAATGCCTCGCTTGACGGTCCTGTGGTCGTACCGGAAAGCGTTGATGATCGCAACGCGTCCGGTGAGGGCTTTGTCGACTTTGATGGCGCGGGTGATCAGACCATCACCTGGACCGTCGAGGTAGGTGAGACCGGCAACTACGAGATCGGCTTCCGCTACGCCCTGGCGGTGAGCAAGGCCGACCGCCCGATGGAAGTGACCATCAACGGCGTTAACCTGGGGGTGGTCAATTTCCCAGGCCAGAGTAATGAGGCGGAAAACGACTGGTTCTTCCAGGAATTGCTGGTCAACCTGCAAGCGGGCAGCAACACCATCAGCGTGACGGCACCTGAGGCCAACGGCCCCAATGTCGACCTGCTGAGAGTGCCCGATGCCCCCGTCGATAATTTCATGCCGGTGTATGCCGATGTGTCCGATGGCGCACGCATTGAGTTGGAAAGTGGCGACAGTGCACGGACGATCAACGACCTGACCGCCGACTTCTACTTCACGGTGGATGCCGACGGTCTTTATCGCCTGGATCTAGCGGCCAACGCCGGGGCCAGCGATGGCCAGGGCCTGTCCCTGACCCTCAATGGCCAGCCGTTGGATGTGCTGGTCTATCCAGGGGAGGGAGATGCCGGGGAAGAAGGCACCTATGTCGAGCTTGAGGCGGGGGTGGAGTACAACCTGCGTGCGGTCTCCAATGCCGACGGCGCCGATGACCTGGATTATCTGGACGTGACGCCTGTCGTCGGCAGCGACAATGCCGATATCGCTGTCCAAAGCGGCGATGCCGCCTACTATTCCGACCGGCTGCACTTCAGCTACCTGGAGAACAACAGCGCCTCGAACGACAATCGTGACTTCAAGGAAAGTGCTACCGTCACAATCTCCAACACGGGCACCAGCGAGCTTGCGATTCTCGACGCCGATATCGACGGCCCCTTCGTGCTGGAGGACCCGAGCGCCTTCGACGGCCTGACGCTGGCTGCTGGCGCGTCGGTGCAGGTCACGGTGCTCTTCGACCGGGATAGCTACACCGCGCCTACTAACGACGCCGGTGACGGGGTGTTCGAAGGCCGCATTCGCCTGGTGACCAACGATGCCGATTCGCCGATTGCCGAAATCCACATGGCAGGCTTCTGGCAGGCGCGGGACGAGGGCGGTTGGGAACCCAATGTCAATGAAGTCTGGGAGGTGTTCGGCTTCGGAAACCGTATCGACGGCCTGACCACCGTGGGAGGCGGCGAGAACTCGGTATTGAATGACTTCGACCTCTATCGTCCCGTTAACGACGACGAAGTACTGTCGCGCTACTGGACGCTGGCCGACGGTGCTGGCGAGGCGAAAATCACCCAGTTGGCGGCCTACCATGGTGCTGGCGGCGCAACGCTGGGCATCCATAACCCTGGTAACAAGGGACAGGACATCATCTTCAGCAACCACGCTGGGGATAACAACCAGAGCCTGCTGCCGGTTAAGAGTGACGGGCAGTTCGCCACCGCGAACTTCTCGCTTGCCGATATTCCCGGTGGCTGGACCGGTCAGGGCGTGTTTGGTATTGAAGTGGCGAACCTGTCCACCGACCCATCGCTGAACCCTGAGGGAGGCGGCACGCCGCCCGCCGATGCCGATGGTATCGAACGTGGCTATACGGTACGCATGTTCCGGGCGTTGGATGCCGAGGGCAACGTGATTCCCAATACCTACCTGGGCATCATGGACTACACCGGCATCAACTATGACTACAACGACAACATGTTCGTCATCGAAGGTGTCACGCCGGTGGCCGGTGGTGAGCTGACGGTGATCAACAACGACGGCGTGCCGTCCAACGACCGACTGGTGATGTCGCGGATTGAAAACCCGGCCAACGCCGCGCAGGAAGTCCACGACGAAGCGACCATCACGATCAGGAACGATGGCTTCGAGACCCTTGATATCAATAGCATCGAGGTCAGTGATACTACCCTGTTCGAGCTTACCGAAGCGTTTGCGGCGGTCAGCCTTGAGCCGGGCGAGTCCATCGATGTCACGGTGCGCTTCATCGCCGATGATCCTAACGATGCTAGCCTTTACGAGGCGAGTCTGATCATCAACTCAAGCGATGCCGACGAGGGTGAGAAAGTCATCCAGCTAGCCGGTTTGGCCCAGAACCAGTCGGAGAGCGGACAAGAGCCACTCGTTCAGGAAATCATCAACGCCTTCGGTTACAGCACCAACGTGGCCGAAGGGCAGATGAACCAGGGCGGGCTGGTGGAAGCCAATGGCGACGAGATCCTGTCACCCTACTTCCAGCGTGCCGACGGTGGCTCGCCGATCAAGATTACCCAACTGGCGGCCTACCATACCCAGGGCGATGTAGCCCGACTGTTCGTCCACGATGTGGATAGCCGAAATCTCGATGAGATCCTGGCCCACGATGAGGCTGATGGTCAGACGCTACTGCCGCGCACGCTCAACAACGGCGATCTCTTGACCACGACCACGCTTGATCGCGATGCGCCCTTTGGGTTCTTCGCCGAGATCTCGGGTCGTCAGGGCTATATTTCCTGGTCCGATCCGGACGCTAACCTGTATGAGGACACCATTGATGCTATCGGCAACCCGGGCACCAACCTCAACTGGGACGAGAACGATGGTCACCTGATTCGCGTCTATGTCGCCAAGGACGCCGCCGGCAACGTGATTCCAGACACCTACATCGTGATTCAGGATTACGCGGGGGTTAACTACGACTACAACGACAATATCTTCCTGGTCGAGAACGTCCAGACTTATGACCCCACCGGGGCGGAAGATGCTGACGGCAACGGGCGGGTGGACCTTTACGACGACGATGACAATGATGGCGTGCCTAACTTCATCGACGACCCGGACCCGGTTGGTCAGACCGCCTTCAATGCCGGTGAAACTGCCTGGGCGGTGGGCAGCGATGGCTTGACGCTTGAAGCCAAGCTCTACGATAACGGTGGCCAGGGGGTGGCGTATAACGACACCACCGCTGCGCACCAGGGGGCGGCCTTCCGCGCTGACGAAGCGGTGGATATCTCCAACGGCACCGAGGCGCTGGGCTACATTGCCGATGGCGAGTGGGTCGAGTACACCCTCAACGTCGAGACAGCGGGTACCTACACACTTAGCTTCTCGACCTCCGCGACCACCGATGGCAAGTCCATTACCGCCGCCTTCGAGCAGGGGGCCGGTTTCTATACCCCGGCGCAGGTGCAGACCTTGCCCAACACTGGCAGCTTCGGAAGCTTCCAGACCGTCGGTCCGTTGACCTTTGAGCTGGAAGAGGGTGAGCAGGTGCTAAGGCTGACCTTTAACGGTGGTCAGCTGGATCTGGCATCGTTCACCTTGGACTTTGAAGCACCGGTGGACGATGGCCAGAGCGCCTTTAATGACACCCAGACTGCCTGGGAGGTTGGCGCCGAGGGCTTGAGTCTGGAAGCGCGTTTCTATGACAACGGTGGCCAGGACGTCGCCTATAACGACACCACCACCGCCCATCAGGGCGACGCCTTCCGGTCCGACGAGGCGGTGGATATCTCCACGCCCTCGCAGGCGATCGGCTTCATCGAGGATGGCGAGTGGGTGGAATACACCATCAATGTGGCGGAAGACGGCGTTTACGACCTCGACTTCCTGACCTCGATGGACTCCTCCAACCCGGCCGCACGCTCGATTACCGCGAGCTTCGCCAAAGGCGATACGCCCTACGTGACGGCTTCATCGGTAGGGGTATCGCCAACCGGAAGCTGGACCTCCTTCACCCAGACCGATACCACCCAGGTAGCGCTCGAAGCCGGTGAGCAGGTGCTACGGCTGACCTTCAATGGCGGGCCCATGGACCTGGCATCGTTCAACCTGGTACCTGTGGCGCCGGCCGAGGATGGTCAGCAAGCCTTCACGGACAGCGGGGACCCCTGGCAGGTCGGTAGTGACTTCACGCTGGACGCGGCCAATTACGACGAAGGCGGCCAGGACGTCGCTTACAATGATTCCGGCGACGCCCAACTCGGTAGTGACTTCCGGGGTGACGGGGTCGACATTGTCGGAGACGGCGATGCCATTGGCTGGGTCGATGACGGCGAGTGGGTGGAATACACCCTGAATATTGCCCAGGACGGCACCTACGACCTGTCATTCCTGTCAGCGCTTGGCGATGGTAGCGGCCCGCAACGCAGCATCACGGCCACCTTCACCAAAGGGGACGGCACGCCTTACGCCTCGAGCGACGCGGTGGTGGTCTCGCCAACGGGTGGCTGGAGCAATTTCCAACCCACCGATGCCACACAGGTGGCGCTGGAAGCCGGCGAGCAGGTCATGCGGCTTACCTTCAATGGCGGCTCTCAGGACCTGGCATCGTTCAGCCTGGCGCGCGATGGCCAGCAAGCCTTCAATGCCGGGGCAACCCCCTGGCTGGTGGATGCCGAGGATGGTTTGGCGCTGGATGCAGCATTGTTCGACGAAGGCGAGCAGGGTGAAGCCTACAACGAGCTGTCAGCGGCGCAATTGGGAACGGGTTTCCGCGATGAGCCGGTGGATATCGTGGGGCAGGGCGAGGCGATTGGCTGGGTCGAAAATGGCGAATGGGTGGAATACACCATCAACGTCGAACAGGCCGGTAGTCACACCCTGTCGTTCGTTACCTCCAACCCTAACAATGGGCGCACTATTACAGCGTCGGTTGAGCAGGATGGGGTGACCTACGATCAAGCAAGTGGCTCGGTGCCAAACTCCGGCACCTGGGGTAACTTCGTCGATGGGCCATCGGTGACACTCGATCTTGAGGAGGGTATTCAGGTACTGCGGCTCACCTTCAACGGAGGCTCTCAGGACCTGGCTTCGTTCCAGATCAGTCGCGACCCAGATGTGAGTGCGGCGAGTCTCTCGAGCATGGATATGATGGCCATGGCTGGTATAGAAGAGAATGTCGCAAGTCAGGACGAGCTCGTCGCGATGAGTGACGACGTCAGCCTCAGCGGGGTACAGGAAAACGATCAGGGTGCTCTGCTGTAAGATGCATCATGGAATGTTAATCAGCCAGCCTGGCTGGGTTGATTAAATAGCAAGACCCCATAAAGCCTGCGAGCAATCGCAGGCTTTTTCTTGTTTGGCGCGAGCGCTTTCAAGCAGCCATCCAGCATGGATGTTTGCTGATATTGGTAATGGCGACTAGTCTTGTACAAGTTGTGTGTAACGCATGATACATCAGTTTTTATTCAACAGGAGGTTGACGTTATGTCCAGCCCTGAGCATAAGCAGAAAATATGGAAGATGATCAAAGACATTAAAGTCGGCATGCTAGTAACGCTGGATGACGATGTCCCGCGAGCCAGGCCGATGCACCTGGTGCAGGATGACTATGACGGTACTCTGTGGTTCTTTACCCGGCGCAGTGCTGAAAAGGTAACCGAAACCGAGCGTGATCATGATGTATGCCTTAGCTTCTCTGATCAGGAAGAGGGTATCTACGTGTCGCTATCGGGCAAGGCCAACCTCACCGATAGCCGCGATCTGATTGAAAGATACTGGAACCCTTTCATCGCGGCCTGGTTCCCGGAAGGCAAAGACGATCCTGACGTGGCCCTGCTGGAAGTCAAGGTGCAAATGGGTGAGCACTGGAAAGCCAAGGAAAGCAAGGCGTTCCAGCTATATGAGGTAGCCAAAGCCAACGTCAAAAAAGACACGACACCAAACCTTGGCGAAAACGAAAAGTTCGGTGGCTAGTGCAGCCGGGCGGCAACCAAGCCGCCCGTCTGGTATTAGAGCTTGACGGTGGGGTCGCCAAAGCCTTGAGGCACATACAGGTTGTGCTCACCAAGGTTGCGGGTATCGGTTTCACCGCAAAGTGCCATGGTGGTGTCCAACTCCTTGTGGATGATCTCCAGCGCCCGAGTGACGCCGGCCTCGCCCGCAGCGCCCAGTCCATAGGTGTAGGCTCTACCGATGTAGGTGCCCTTGGCACCCAGCGCAAGCGCCTTGAGGACATCCTGGCCCGAGCGAATCCCCGAATCGAGATGCACCTCCACCTTGTCGCCCACGGCGTCCATGATGGCGGGCAGCATACGGATAGAGCTCATGGCACCATCCAGTTGGCGCCCCCCGTGGTTGGAAACGATGATGGCATCCACGCCGATTTCGGCGGCACGACGCGCATCTTCTGGCGCCATGATGCCCTTGACGATCAGTTTGCCGCCCCACCACTCCTTGAATTGAGCAATTCGATTCCAGTCCAGCGATACATCAAACGCTTCCGCCGTCCAGGTTGATAATGACGAAGGGTCCGTCACCCCTTTGGCATGGCCGACGATATTGCCAAATGAGCGCCGCTTGGTTTGCAGCATTTCAAGCCCCCAGGGAATCTTGGTGGCCATGTTGGCGATTGAGCGAGGGGTCAATTTGGGGGGCGCTGACAGCCCATTCTTGATGTCTTTATGGCGTTGGCCAAGCACCTGCAGATCCACCGTCACCACAATCGCGGAACACTTCGCCGCTCTGGCGCGTTCGATCAGACGGCGCATGAAATCGTCATCTTTGAGCGTGTATACCTGGAACCAAAACGGCTTGGTGGTGTGCTCGGCAACGTCTTCAATCGAACAGATCGACATGGTCGACAGGGTGTATGGCACGCCGAATTTCTCGGCTGCCCGCGCCGCCTTGATCTCACCGTCAGCGGACTGCATGCCGGTCAGCCCCACTGGCGCCAGGGCCACCGGCATGGCCACGTCTTCGCCGATCATCTGGTTGCGCGTGGTACGCCCCGACATGTCGACCGCCACTCGCTGCTTGAGGTGGATGTGCTGAAAGTCGCTGGTATTTTCGCGAAAGGTCTGCTCTGTCCAACTGCCCGACTCAGCATAGTCATAGAACATCTTGGGCGTGCGGCGGACATAACGACGACGGAGATCTTCGATATTGGTATAGACCGGCATGTGTAATCCTATGAAGTGTAAGAATGGCAGCAGACGTTCTCGGCAGCAGACCCAGACCACCACCAATGACTTTTTTAACAGAATACCGCCTTGAATACATAGCCCGGCATAAAATTAAACGGCAGGATGATAAGGCGTCATCGCACTCCGGTTTTTTCGTTCGCGCTGTTGACGTGTGGGTTATGAAAGCGCAAGGTGGTGGCAGTTGGATAGCAAGTTGAACGTAGTCAGTAGCATCGAAGCATCTTTAGTGTTTGAGCCTGGTGAAAGTTTCTTGTTCTACCCATCGCAACTCGGGTATTTCCCCGGCATACATTTCGCTAAATCGAGGATTTCGATCATGGCAACTGGCACAGTAAAATGGTTTAACGACGCAAAAGGCTACGGCTTCATTTCTACATCAGAAGGCGGCGACGACCTGTTTGCGCACTTCTCCGAAATTCAGGCTGAAGGCTTCAAATCCCTGCAAGACGGTCAAGAGGTTTCTTTTGACGTCACTCAGGGTCAAAAAGGCCTTCAAGCTTCCAACATTAAAGTACTGTCGTGAACGACATGCTGTAACGTTGGCTACCGACGCGTCGGTAAGCTTAAAACCCCGCCATGTGCGGGGTTTTTGCGTATCTATCCCGGCGTTTTTGTGTTGAAAAGTGTGCGTGCCGACCGCTCCAGCATGTATCAAAGCGTCACTTTACCCCGCAGATTCTTGGTTTTGCCTTTACGCGTTTTGGCATCCACCCGTTTGCGCTTGGCGGAACGGGTGGGTCTTGTCGGCTTGCGCGTTTTTTGCTGCTTGACCGCTGCGCGAATCAATTCGCGTAGCCTTGCCAGGGCATCTTCGCGGTTTTGCTCCTGGGTGCGATAGCGCTGGGCCTTGATGATGATCACGCCTTCCTGGGTGATGCGCTGATCGGTCAGCGCCAGAAGCCGCTCTTTGTAGAAGGGCGGCAAACTCGAGCGATGAATGTCGAAACGCAGATGGATGGCCGAGGCCACCTTGTTGACGTTCTGGCCGCCAGCTCCCTGCGCACGAATGGGGTGCAGCTCGATTTCCCATTCAGCCAGCTCCACATTGTTGGAAATACGTAGCATAGGACTCCTTGGCATACTGGGTTGATCGTAAAATGTCATAAATGGTTTGACTGGCGACGAGCGTCGCAATCCGTTTAGGGCCTTTTGACGTTTCATCGCGGTGCGAATGAAACGTCAAAAGATCCTATATGTTTATAATAGGTAGTTTTTTTATGCCATGGAGAAGCCGATGAACGACGTTATCAAGCTGCTGACCTCGCACCGTTCGATCCGCAAGTTTGAGTCGCGCGAGATGCCCGACGGATTATTAACTGAACTGATCCGCGCTGGGCAGGGCGCCGCGACGTCCAGCCATATTCAAGCCTACAGTGTGATGCGTGTCACCGATATGGCGAAACGTGAACAGTTGGTCGAGCTAACCGGCGGCCAGGGCTACGTGGCAAGCTGCAGCGAGTTTTTGGTCTTCTGTGCCGACATGAAGCGCCCGCTTGAAGCCGCCGAGCGCACTGGGGAGGAGGACGTCATCAGCGGCATGACCGAACAGTTGCTGGTCGCCACGGTGGATGTATCGCTGGTAGCGCAAAACGTGGCCATTGCGGCGGAGTCGGAAGGGCTCGGCATCTGCTATATCGGCGGGATACGCAATAATCCCCAGGCGGTCAGTGACCTGCTGGACCTGCCGACGCATGTCTACCCGGTATTTGGTATGTGCATCGGCTATCCCGCTCATGACCCCGATGTTAAACCACGTCTACCGGTTGAGGCGGTGCTCAAGGAAAATCATTACAGCGATGACTCTGAGCAAGTCGCAGCCTTCGACCAAACCATGCAAACCTACTATCAGGGCCGTAAAGGTGGCAACAAAGACACGGATTGGTCGCACAACCTGACGCCGTTATTTACCCAAAAGCTGCGTCCGCATATGCGTGAATTTCTGATCGAGAAAGGGTTCAAGATGCAGTGAGGGAAAAGCCTGCGCCGCCGATCTACTTAGACAAGCATCGACGGTTTGAATAATGCAGTACGGTCGATGGTGTTGCCTGACAGCATGAATTCCCCCATGCCCCGGTAGTGCAGCGATTCCTCATCATCGGCCGAGGGCGCTACATGGGCTTTCACGACCTCAAAGATAAACAGGTTGTAGCGTTCAACCATGGCGTCATCGCGTAGTTGGCACTCAATGGACGCGTAGCACTCCTCAATTAGCGGCGCCCCCACCTTCTCTGCTTTGCCTGGAGTGAGGTCAAAGGTCTTGAATTTGTCGACCTCGCTCCCGGAGCAGTTCCCGATACTCACCACCGTATCGACAAGCGACGCCGAGGGAATATTGATCACGCATTCCCCGCTATGATGTACAAGCGCGTGGGAGTGATTGCCAGCGGCGATAACGCACCCGATGAGCGAGGGCGAAAACGCCATGACCATGTGCCACCCCAGGGTCATGATGTTGGGTTGCGCTTGCCATTGCGATGAAACCAGCACAATCGGGCCGGGCTCGAGAAAGTGTCTGATATTCGAGACAGGAAAGTCTTCCTTCATCATCGTCGGGTGTGTCATCAACAACCTCCGATTGGGTTTGATTGAACTGGGTCAAGCGCTCGGGCGGCGCATCACTGTCATCAATACCCCCGCGCCGATCAAGCTACCGGCACCGCAGCGGTGTAAAAGACGGCGAAACTTGGCGGTCATCAGTTTCCGGCTTGTCGTCGACAGCAGTGTGTAGCCGAAATCCGAGATGACCCCTATTGCCAGAAAGGTGGTAAACAGAATCGCCAACTGGGGCGCCAACGGATGGCTCTGGGTAATGAACTGCGGCATGAAGGCCATGAAGAAAAGAATGCTTTTGGGGTTCAGGAGTGTCACCCAAAAGGCCTTGGCAGTGCCTTGCTTGACGTTGGCACCAGAGGCTTCCAGGTCATTCAGTTGGCCGGATTCTCGCCACATCTTGATGCCCAGATAAAGCAGATAGAGAACCCCTAGCCATTTAACGATGGCGAATAGCTCCGCCGACGCCATCAGCAGGGCGCCTACGCCGGCAAACGAAAGTGACATCGCCACCAGGTCGCCCAAGAAAAAGCCGGGCAGCATCGCTAAAGCTGCCTTGCGTCCCTGGTTGATGCCGGTCATGACCAGTAGAGCCACCGCGGGGCCGGGGGAGGCGATCACCAAAAACGAGGCCAGTACAAACGACAGCCAGAGTTCAATCGACATAGCGTTAACCTTCTTGAACTTAGATCACTAGTGATAGCTATTACTATAGTTTTACTTCGATAGCGATGTCAGCCGAAAGCTATCCCTGCAACACAATCGCGAGCGAAGTACAGCCAGTCCCTCAGCATTTGTTTTAAGTGGATGGTAGTGGGCTATAGCGGCGGGTGTTATTCATTCGTGAATCTTTATGTTACGTTATAACGTTTTATATAGTGAGGTTTATGTATGAGTGAGCACATTACGCACAGGAAGCAGGCAAGCACCGATGCTCAGGGAGCGCCAGTTGATAAAGTCTGGGAAGCCAAGCTATTGGCCATGCCACCCAGTGACTATATGAACGCCGAGCAGCTGGCATTTTTCCGCCAGCGGCTGCTCGATGAGCGTGCCGAAATTGAGGTGCACTTAAATGAAATGAAAGAGGTGATCGCCTCCCGTGAGCGCGACAGTGACGAATCGGATCAAGCCTCCTTTGAAGAGGAACTGCGGCTGGCATTGCGTCAGGCTGATCGCGTATCACGCTTTGTGTTTATTACCCAAAACGTGGCGCACGACACCGTGGCCGAGCTTTACAACTTCTTCAACTCATCTCAAGAGGTAGCCCAATGACCGTTTTAACCTTACCCGATATCGCCAGCCAAACTACTCGCTTACCGAGTACCTTGACCTGGGTGGGCATGGAGGGCATTGCGCTACCTGCACAGTTGGGTACTCGCAGCGTGATAGTCAAACTGGACGCAGGGGTGAGCCTTGATGATAGCGAAGCGCGCGGTATCCATATGTCGCGGCTGTATTTGGCGCTGTCACCGCTTGAGGACGCACCGCTTACCTTGCCAGCCGTGAAAGACATATTGAGCGCGTTTTTAACCAGCCAGGAGGGGTTATCCCAGCATGCGTACCTGAATGTGGAAGGAGAACTGCCGCTCAAGCGGCAAGCCCTTATTAGTCCGCTCGCCGGGTGGAAAAGCTACCCCTTTTCACTGTGCTGCCAATTAACGCCTGATGGTTTTCAGGCTGAGCTAGGGGTGACGGTGGGCTATTCATCAACATGCCCCTGCTCGGCGGCGCTGGCGCGGCAGTCTATCCAGCAAGCCTTTAAGGAGGATTTTTCGGAAATTCCGTTAACCCAATCGGCGGTACTGGCATGGCTGGGCAGCGAAGAGGGTATATTAGCCACGCCCCACAGTCAGCGCAGCTTTGTCGAGTGTTCGCTGCGTTTAGCAGAAGGCGAAAACGATGAATTGCCCATTGCAGACTGGTTGGAGGGTACGATTGATCGTATCGAAACGGCGCTAGGCACCGCACTGCAAACCGCGGTGAAACGTATCGACGAGCAGGCCTTCGCCCTCGCCAACGGGCAAAACCTGATGTTCTGCGAAGACGCGGCACGGCGGGTCGATAAAGCCCTGCGGCAAGCACCGGGTGTAAGCGGTTTTCAGCTCAAGGTAGTGCATGCGGAGAGTTTGCATGCCCACAATGCGGTGGCACGCAGCGAGTGGAATGGGTAAACGTGACGGGGCGCTTGCTACTAGACGCTAAACGATTATTGGCCTTCCGTGCGGTGCTTGTTTAGGATCAGTAACGAACCTCAATAAAAAATAGCGAGCCGTCCTCATGAAGCCAGAAACCATTGCTCTCCACCATGGCTATTCGCCCGATTCCCAAAACGCCGTGGCGGTGCCGATTCATCAAACCACGTCGTTTTCCTTTGACAATGCGCAGCACGCGGCGGATCTGTTTGATCTTAAAGTGGAAGGCAACATCTACTCGCGCATCATGAACCCCACCTGTGCCGTGTTGGAACAGCGGGTCGCTGCGCTGGAGGGCGGTATCGCCGGGCTGGCGGTGGCGTCGGGGATGGCGGCGATCACCTATGCGATCCAGACCATCGCCGAAGCGGGCGATAACATTGTTTCGATCAGCGAGCTGTATGGCGGCACCTACAATCTGTTCGCCCACACCTTGCCACGCCAGGGTATTCAGGTGCGTTTTGCCGACAAGGACGATATCCAAGGCATCGAAGCACTGATCGACGAGCGAACCAAAGCGGTTTTCTGCGAAAGTATTGGTAACCCCTCGGGGGGAGTGGTCGACCTGGCGAAGCTCGCCGAGGCGGCTCATCGTCACGGGGTGCCGGTGATGGTCGATAACACCACCGCGACGCCGTTCCTGTGTCGGCCGATTGAACACGGGGCGGATATCGTCATCCATTCCGCCACCAAATATATCGGTGGCCACGGCACCACCGTGGGCGGCGTGATCGTGGATTCGGGCACCTTCCCCTGGGCCGCGAACGCCAATCGCTTTCCTCTACTCACTGAGCCCGATGTCTCCTATCACGGCGTGAGCTATACCCGCGATGTGGGCGATGCGGCCTTTATTGCGAGGGCCCGTGTCGTGCCTTTGCGCAATATGGGCGCGGCGCTTTCTGCCCAGGCGGCCTGGAACCTGCTTCAGGGGCTGGAAACCCTGTCACTTCGCATCGAACGCATCTGTGCGAATGCCCTGGCCGTTGCCAAGCACCTGGAAAGCCACCCGTTGGTCACCTGGGTGCATTATGCCGGCTTGGAAAATCATCCCGATCACGCGCTGGCCAAGCAGTACATGAACGGCCACGCCTCGGGGATTCTCAGTTTCGGCATTGAAGGGGGCCAGGCCGCCGGTGAGCGCTTCTACGATGCCCTGGCGCTCATTCTGCGGCTGGTCAATATCGGCGATGCCAAGAGCTGTTCTTCCATTCCGGCGTCGACCACGCACCGCCAACTGAATGAGGAAGAGCTCAAAACCGCTGGTGTCACACCGGATATGGTGCGCCTGTCGATCGGTATTGAGCATATCGACGACCTGCTGGCGGATATTGATCAAGCGTTGGCGGCCTCACAAGGGTCGTGACGCTAATGGAAGCGAGCATGACGCTCCCACGTCAAATGGCGGTACCCTAAGCGTTATGCTGATAGGTGGCTTGATCAGAATTTTGTGAGCTTGCTAACGAATTTAGACGTTGTCGGGGCCATCATGCACACTGGTCTGGGTCCATGTTGTAATTAAACAACGCAGTTGAATCAAAGGTTGAATAGTATCTGGCGATGATGGCGTTAGATCCTAGGCGGCTGAGAAGCGCTTTGACTAACGTCGAAAATGGACAGTGCCCAACGTTTGACCCGCGGCACTGCAGGAAGGTAAAGCTTACGTCATACAATACAAGGAGAATGCGAGTGAAAATAGGCGCACCGAAAGAAAGTGCCCGGGGGGAGGCGCGCGTCGCGCTCACCCCCGAGAGCGCCCAACATATTCAGAAGCTGGGCCATGAGTGCCTGATTGAAGCTGGCGCCGGTGAGGCGGCGGGCTTTAGTGACGCCGCGTATCGCGACGCGGGCGTGAGCGTTGTCGACGGCGCTGATGCGCTGTGGCGCGACGCCGAGGTGGTCATTAAAGTCCGCGAGCCTTCCGATGACGAAGTCAAGCAGCTGCACGAAGGTCAAACCCTGATTACCTTCTTCTGGCCAGCGCAAAACGAAGCGCTGCTGGAAGCCTGCAAGGCGCAGGGTGCCACCGTGGTGGCGATGGACATGGTGCCGCGTATTTCTCGGGCACAGAAGATGGACGCGCTATCGTCCATGGCCAATATTGCGGGTTACCGTGCCGTCATTGAGGCAGGCAACAACTTCGGCCGCTTCTTTACCGGTCAGGTCACCGCCGCCGGCAAGGTGCCGCCTGCCAAAGTGCTGGTGGTCGGCGCTGGCGTGGCGGGCTTGGCGGCGATCGGTACGGCAACCAGCCTGGGCGCCGTTGTGCGCGCCTTTGACGTGCGCCCCGAAGTGTCTGAACAGATTGAATCCATGGGCGCCGAGTTCCTGTTCCTCGAATTTGACGAAAGCCAGGACGGTTCCGAAAGCGGTGGTTACGCGGCACCTTCCAGCCCCGAGTTCCGCGAAAAACAGCTTGAGTGTTTCCGCGAGCAGGCGCCGGATGTGGATATCGTGATTACCACCGCGCTGATTCCCGGTAAGCCAGCTCCCAAGCTGTGGCTTGAGGATATGGTTGCCGCGATGAAGCCCGGCTCGGTGATTATCGACCTGGCAGCCGAGAAAGGCGGCAACTGTGACCTGACCAAGCCCGACGAGCGTGTGGTGAGTGATAACGGCGTGGTCGTGGTGGGTTACACCGATTTCCCCTCGCGCATGGCCACCCAGGCGTCGCTGCTGTACGCCACCAATATCCGTCATATGCTGACCGATCTCACCCCCGAGAAAGACGGTGTGATCAATCACAACATGGATGACGACGTGATCCGTGGTGCCACCGTCGCGCATCAAGGCGAGATCACCTTCCCGCCGCCGCCGCCCAAAGTGAAAGCGATTGGCGCGGCTCCGCCGAAGAAGAAAGAAAAGGAACCGACGCCGGAGGAGAAAAAAGCCGCCGAGCATGCGGCGTTCAAGGCTCAGACCAAGCGACAGGCAGGCTTGTTGGCGATAGGTGGTGCCCTCATGCTGCTGCTTGGCCAGGTGGCGCCCGTCTCGTTCATGCAGCACTTCATTGTGTTTGTATTGGCCTGCTTTATCGGTTTCCAGGTGATCTGGAACGTCAGCCACTCGCTGCACACGCCACTCATGGCGGTGACCAACGCAATCTCGGGCATCATCATTCTCGGCGCTATCCTGCAGATCGGCACGAGTAGCGTGATCGTCGGCATATTAGCCGCCATTTCGGTGCTGATTGCGACCATTAATATCGTGGGTGGCTTCCTGGTGACACGCCGGATGCTCGCCATGTTCCAGAAATCCTAAGCAGCGGAGAAACGATATGTTAGGTCAAGGATTCGTATCTGCTGCGGCGATCGCGGCAAGTGTTTTGTTTATCCTCTCATTGGGGGGGTTGAGTAACCAGGAGAAAGCCAAGCGAGCGGTGTGGTACGGCATCGTCGGCATGGCGGTAGCGGTGTTCTTCACTGCCTTTGGCCCCGGTATCGGTGGCTACTGGTGGCTGATTCCGATGATGATTATCGGCGCCGCCATCGGGGTATACCTGGCTAAAAAGGTCGAGATGACCGAAATGCCCCAGCTGGTGGCCGCACTGCATAGTTTTGTCGGTCTGGCCGCGGTGTTTGTTGCCTGGAGCGCGGATCTGGAGCGCCGCCGGGTGATGGCGGCACAGGCCGCCGATGGCGCGATGCAGGAGTTTTCCGCCTTTGCCGCGCTGGTGGCGACCAAAGCCCCCGATGAGCTGATGTTCCTGCAGATCGAGGTGGTGCTGGGGATCTTCATCGGCGCGGTGACCTTTACCGGCTCGGTCATCGCCTTTGGCAAGCTGGCTGGCAAGGTTGACGGTAAGCCGAAGCAGCTGCCGGGTGGGCATATGCTCAACGCCGGGGCAGCGGCGCTGTCGCTTCTGCTGGCGATCATGTACCTCAACGGCGCGGGCTTCTGGACGCTGATCCTGCTGGCAGCGCTGGCGTTCTTTATCGGCTACCACCTGATCATGGGCATCGGCGGGGCGGACATGCCGGTCGTGGTCTCCATGCTCAACAGCTACTCGGGCTGGGCGGCAGCTGCCATCGGTTTCACGCTATCCAACGACCTGCTGATCGTCACCGGCGCACTGGTGGGCTCATCGGGTGCCATTCTCTCGTATATCATGTGCAAGGCGATGAACCGTAACTTCATCAGCGTGATCCTGGGCGGCTTTGGCGGCACCCAAGGGCCGGCCGCCGAGATCGAAGGCGAGCAGGTGGCGATTGATGCAAACGGAGTAGCCAGTGCCTTGAACGACGCCGACAGCGTCATTATCGTGCCGGGTTACGGCATGGCAGTGGCGCAGGCGCAAACCGCCGTCAGCGACCTGGTACGCAAGCTTCGTGCGGCGGGTAAGGAAGTCCGCTTCGGTATTCACCCCGTGGCGGGACGTCTGCCGGGGCATATGAACGTGCTGCTCGCCGAGGCCAAGGTGCCGTACGATATCGTGTTGGAAATGGATGAAATCAATGATGATTTTGCCACCACCGACGTCGTCATCGTTATCGGTTCCAACGACATCGTCAATCCGGCTGCCGAGGAAGACCCCAACAGCCCGATCGCTGGCATGCCCGTGTTGAAGGTCTGGGAAGCCAAGCAGGTGTTCATCTGCAAGCGTGGCCAGGGCACCGGCTACTCGGGGATCGAGAACCCGCTGTTCTTCAAGGAAAACAGCCGCATGTTCTACGGCGACGCCCGCGACAGCATCAACTCGCTACTGCCGATGGTCGAATAGGTCGACCCACGCAGATAACGATCCAGAACGAAGCCCGCGAGCCATCGCGGGCTTTTTTATGCTGTGCAGGCCCTCGATACGCCTGCTATGGTCATTGACCGCCTTCTTTTTCGAGCACTTGCTACCATGAACCAACGCCCTGACCCCCGCGTGCTGCTGCGCCTGCTGGGGCTGCTTCGCCCTTATCGGGTGCGGCTGGCCCTGGCAGGCCTGGCGCTTTTGTTGGCCTCGGGGAGCGTTCTACTGCTCGGCAACGGACTGCGTCTGGTGATCGATCGTGGGTTTCTGGCTGCGAATCAGCAGGCGCTGGCCCAATCGCTGGCGCTGATGCTGGCCGTGGTGACGGTACTGGCGCTGGCGTCCGCGCTGCGCTACTACCAGGTGACCTGGATCGGCGAGCGGCTGGCGGCCGACTTGCGCCAGCGCGTGTTTGACCATTTGCTGACCCTGGAGCCGAGCTTTTTCGAGAGCGCAAGCGACGGCCGTGCCGCTGGTGAGATCGCCTCGAGGCTGACGGCGGATACCAGCGTCCTGCAAAGCCTCTTCGGCTCGTCGGTGTCGCTGGCGCTGCGTAACCTGGTCATGCTGGTAGGCGCCGTGGTGCTCATGCTGGTGACCCAGCCGTGGCTGTCGGCGATGGTGCTGATCGGCATTCCGGCGACGCTGTTACCTATTGTGTGGTACGGCCGGCGGGTCAGGCGGCTGTCACGAACCAGTCAGGATCGGGTGGCCGAGCTTGGCCGCTATGCCGAAGAAGCGCTGAGTGGCATCCAGACGCTTCAGGCGTTTACCCACGAGCCAGTGGATAAGACGCATTATAGCGAGCGTGTAGAGCAAGCTTTCTCCAGTGCTGTTGAACGCACCCAGCAGCGCGCCTGGCTGACCGGCATCGCCATGCTGGTGGTATTCACCGCCGTGGGCTTGATGCTCTGGCAGGGCGGTCAGGCCGTATTGGCCGGCACCATGAGCCCCGGTGAGCTCTCGGCGTTCATCTTCTACGCGGTGCTGGCGGCAGGAGCGATTGCCACCCTGGCCGAAGTGGCAGGCGACGTGCAGCGTGCGGCGGGGGCGGCGGAACGCCTGCTGGAGTTGCTCGATACCCAACCCAGGATCCAGTCCCCCGTGCCGCCGCAAGCCCTGCCCAGACCATCGCAGGGCGATATTGCGCTGGAAAACCTAAGCTTCACTTACCCTGGCCGGGAAACCCCGGCGCTGGTTGATGTTGATCTGCATATTCAGCCGGGCGAACGGGTCGCCGTGGTGGGACCCTCGGGGGCCGGTAAAAGTACCTTGCTGGCGTTGTTGCTGCGTTTTTACGATCCAAGTCAGGGGCAAGTCACCCTGGATGGCTACGATATCCGCACCCTGGATCTGGTGGCCTTGCGCCGTGTCATGGGGCTTGTGGCGCAGGCGCCGGTGCTGTTCAGTGGTACGGTGGCCGAGAATCTACGCTATGGGGACGCTGAAGCGAGTAATGAAAGGCTACGCATGGCAGCCCAGGATGCCAGCGCTCTGGACTTTATCGATGCGCTTCCGCAAGGTTTCGATACGCCCCTTGGCCCTGGAGGCGTGCAGCTTTCCGGCGGTCAACGTCAGCGCCTTGCCATCGCCCGGGCGCTGCTCAAAGATCCTGCCGTGCTGTTGCTGGATGAAGCCACCAGCGCGCTGGATGCGGAAAGCGAGCGCCTTGTCCAGCAGGCGCTGGATCGGCTGATGGTCGGGCGCACCAGCATCGTCATTGCCCACCGGCTGGCCACAGTGATCGCCGCGGATCGCCTGCTGGTGTTCGACGGCGGGCGGTTGGTGGCGGCGGGAACGCACCGCGAGCTGATCACGACCAGTGCGCTCTATCGCCATTTGGTCGCGTTGCAGTTTGGTGGTGAAACGTTATAAAACAGTTGCGTGATCAATACGGGAATTGCCATGTCGAGTTTTCTTCAACGCCTCCGCGCCGTCCACGCCCCCTCGATCGGGCTTGGCTGCATGAACCTTTCTCACGGCTACGGTCAGCAAGTGCCCGAGCCGGAGGCGCTGCGCGCCCTCGATGCAGCGTTCGATATGGGCTATCGCCACTTTGATACCGCCACGCTCTACGGCGCCACGGCCAACGAAACGCTGCTTGGCCGCGCGCTGAAGGGGAAGCGTGAGCAGGTGCTACTGGCCAGTAAGTGCGGCATGGCGATTGACCCCGAGACAAACAAGCGGTTGATCGATGGGCACCCCGACACGCTACGTCGCCAGTGCGAGGCCAGCCTTAAACGTCTGCAAACCGATCACATCGATATCTATTACCTGCACCGCCTCGACCGCCAGGTGCCGATCGAGGAAAGCGTCGGGGCGCTGGGCCGTCTGGTGGATGCGGGCAAGATCGGCGGGGTGGGGGTTTCCGAAATTTCCGCGGCGACGCTGCGCCGTGCAGTGACGGAATACCCCATTGCCGCCGTGCAGTCTGAATACTCGCTGTGGACGCGCAATCCCGAGATTGCCCTGCTAGAGGCCTGCCGGGAGACGAATACGGCCTTGGTGGCGTTCAGCCCGCTGGGGCGCGGGTTCTTGGCCGAGGCGATCAGTGACCCGGCGAGCTTGCCCGAGGGCGACATGCGCCGTCATATGCCGCGCTTCAGCCCGGATAACTTTGCCCATAACCGGGAGTTGCTCGATGACGTCACACGGCTTGCCAAGCGTCTAGGTGTTACCTCTGCTCAGTTGGCGTTGGCGTGGGTCAATGCCCAGGGCGCCGACGTCATTCCGATCCCCGGTTCCACCTCGATGGCCCATATGCGCGATAACCTCTCGGCCGAGACGCTCTATCTGGATGCCGCCACCTGTCAGCAACTCACCGCGATGCTGACGCCCGAGCAGGTCGCTGGCGGGCGCTACAGCGACGCCCAGCAGGCCGACATCGACACCGAAGAGTTTACCGTCAACCGCTAGGCGAGTGTGCTTGACGGGTGAGTCATATTGCTTATAGGTCAAGGCTATTAAATCATTGGTTAAATGCAAATTGAGACTATGGCGATAGTGGTCTAAAACATTAACAAGACAAATGCGGTGTTGGCGGGGTCATATACGACTAGCGAGCACCCATCGATGGTTGTGCTGGTACTTGCCAGCGACAAAAGCAATTGAGGGGAGAGCAATATGAGCGGCAAATGTCCGGTAATGCACGGGGGCAACACCTCCACAGGTACGTCCAACAAGGATTGGTGGCCGGAAGGCATCAACCTGGAGATCCTGCATCAGCAAGATCGCAAATCCAATCCGATGAGCCCTGATTTCAACTATCGGGAAGAAGTCAGAAAGCTCGATTTTGATGCGCTCAAGCAGGATGTTCACGCCCTGATGACCGATAGCCAATCGTGGTGGCCGGCAGACTGGGGCCATTACGGCGGTTTGATGATCCGTATGGCATGGCACTCGGCAGGTACCTACCGTATTGCCGATGGTCGTGGCGGCGGCGGTACCGGCAGCCAGCGCTTCGCGCCGCTCAACTCCTGGCCCGATAACACCAGCCTTGATAAGGCGCGTCGTCTGTTGTGGCCGATCAAGAAAAAATACGGCAACAAGATCAGCTGGGCCGATCTGATGATCCTGGCCGGTACTGTTGCCTACGAATCCATGGGGCTGCCGTCCTACGGGTTCTCGTTCGGCCGTGAAGATATCTGGGAACCGGAAAAAGATATCTATTGGGGCGATGAGAAAGAGTGGTTGGCGCCTTCAGATGAGCGTTATGAAGATGTCGATAGCCCCGAGACCATGGAAAACCCGCTGGCAGCCGTCCAGATGGGCCTTATCTACGTTAACCCCGAAGGTGTTAACGGCCAGTCGGATCCGCTGAAGACCGGTCAGCAGATACGCGAAACCTTCGCCCGTATGGCGATGAACGACGAAGAAACCGCCGCGCTGACTGCTGGTGGTCACACTGTGGGCAAGTGTCACGGTAATGGCGATGCCTCTGTGCTGGATGCCGAGCCTGAAGCCTCAGACGTTGAGAATCAGGGTTTCGGTTGGGGCAATCCAAACATGGACGGCAAGGCCAGCAATGCCGTTACATCGGGTATCGAAGGCGCATGGACGACGAACCCAACCCAGTTCGACATGGGTTACTTTGACCTGCTGTTTGGCTACGAATGGGAACTCAGGAAGAGCCCTGCTGGCGCAAATCAGTGGGAGCCGGTGAACATCAAGGAAGAAGACAAGCCGGTCGATGCCAGTGACCCGTCGATACGTCATAACCCGATCATGACCGATGCGGACATGGCGATGAAGATGGATCCGACCTACCGGGCGTACTGCGAAAAATTCATGGCTGACCCGGAGTACTTCAAGACGACGTTCGCCAAGGCGTGGTTCAAGCTGACCCACCGCGACCTGGGGCCGAAAGCACGCTACATTGGCCCGGAAGTACCCGACGAAGACCTGATCTGGCAGGACCCCATTCCGGCGGGTAACACCAACTACTCCGTCGAGAAGGTCAAAAAGCAGATTGCTGAAAGTGGTCTCAGCCAGAGCGACATGATCACCACTGCCTGGGACAGCGCACGGACCTATCGCGGTTCCGACATGCGCGGCGGTGCCAACGGCGCGCGTATTCGTCTTGCCCCGCAGAAAGACTGGGCGGGTAACGAGCCCGAGCGGTTGGCCAAGGTGCTGGCAGTGTACGAAAAAATCTCTGCCGACTCGGGTGCCAGCATCGCCGATGTGATCGTGCTGGGCGGCAGCGTAGGCATCGAAAAAGCGGCTAAAGCGGCGGGTTACGAGGCGCTTGTACCCTTCACACCGGGTCGCGGTGACGCCACTGACGAGATGACCGACGCCGATTCCTTCGCGCCGCTCGAGCCGCTGGCCGATGGTTTCCGTAACTGGCAGAAGAAAGATTACGTGGTCAAGCCGGAAGAAATGCTCCTCGACCGCGCGCAGTTGATGGGCCTGACCGGGCCGGAATTAACGGTTCTGCTCGGTGGTATGCGTGTCCTGGGCACCAACTTCGGTGGCACCAAGCATGGCGTATTCACCGACCGTGAAGGCCAGTTGACCAATGACTTCTTCGTTAACCTGACCGACATGAGTTACGCCTGGAAGTCAGCAGGTAACAACACTTACGAAATTCGTGACCGCAAAACGGATGCCGTCAAGTGGACCGCCACGCGCGTTGACCTGGTGTTCGGCTCCAACTCTCTGCTGCGTTCCTACGCGGAAGTTTATGCCCAGGATGACAATGGCGAGAAGTTTGTGAACGACTTTATCGCCGCCTGGACGAAAGTGATGAACGCGGATCGCTTCGACGTTTAAGCGCGACGCCGCCATCGACAAGGCGCTGCCCTCGGGCAGCGCCTTTTTTTTGCCACTAGTGCCGGCTCTTTTCTGTGGTTTAGGTCGTCACGTTCAGCGCTGGAATGCGCAGTAGCTGGCGTAGCTGCGGCAAACGCTCTTCCAGCAGATCTGCCAGGGTGTAGCGATCGAGTACAGCAAAAAACGCCTCCAGCGCCTCGTTGAGCACAGGTGGCAGGCGGCAGGCGGGGGTGATCACGCAGGCGTTTTTGTCGCGAAAGCACTCCACCAGGCCAAATTCAGACTCGGTATCGCGCACCAGGGCACCGAGTTTGATGCTGGCAGGGTCGCGCTTCAGCCACAGGCCGCCGTGCTTGCCGCGTAGGGCGGTGAGGTAACCTTTTTGGTTGAGCTCCTGGACGATCTTCATCACGTGATGGCGCGATACGTTATACGTCGAGGCGATCTCGTCGATCGTTGCGCGCTCCTCGCCTTTTACCGCCAGATAGAGCAGCACGCGAATGGAATAATCGGTAAAGCTGGTCAGGTGCATAGACAGTCCGCGACGGGTCGAAGGGCGATCGCTCAAACCTCCATTATACGGTGAATTGGGGACAAGGCGAAGCGCGCTCAAGGACAGCGGCCAGGCCGGGTAGCCGGGTGATGTGGCAGATTGTCGCTGAAGGTTGGCGGCAACGCTTAAAGATGTATTATAGATACTACTTTAATAAAAAACGTCGCCCTATCACTCAATCAGCGAGGCTCACCATGCTTACCCAAGACCAAGAAGCGTTAATTGCTGCCACCGCGCCCGTCGTGGCCGAACACTTGAATACCATCACCCAGCGTTTTTACCCGCTGATGTTTGAGCGTTACCCCAGCGTGAAGCCGCTTTTCAATCAGGTTCATCAGCAAAACGGCGCCCAGCCCCGGGCATTGGCAGGCGCCGTATTGGCCTATGTAGGCTTGCGCGAAGACCCAGTGAAAGCCCGTCAAACGCTCGAAACGGTGGTCAACAAACACGTATCGCTGGGCATTTTGCCGGAGCAGTATCCGATTGTGGGCGAGTGCCTGATGATGGCGATTGGCGAGGTGTTGGGCGATGCGGTTACCCCTGAGATCGCTGATGCCTGGGGAGCGCTCTACCAGGAGCTTGCCGATTTATTGATCGAGCTGGAAGAAAACCGCTATCAGGAGTTTGAGCAACGTGAAGGCGGCTGGCGCGGCACGCGGCGTTTCCGCGTGGCGGATAGCCAGCAGGAAAGCGCGGTGATTCGGTCGTTCATCCTTGAGCCCGAAGACGGCGGCCCGGTGGCGGCGCATGCGCCCGGCCAGTACATCGGCGTCAAGGTGACCATCGACGGCGAGCCGGTGCACCGCCACTATAGCCTGTCGGCAACACCCAACGGCCGCGCCTACCGGGTGTCGATCAAGCGCGAGAGCGATGGTCGCGTGAGCCGTTACTTCCACGATCAGTTAGCCAATGGCGGGGTTGTCGAGTTACTCCCTCCGGCGGGTGAGATGACGCTGGTACCCGGTGACGTACCACTGATGCTGATCAGCGGCGGTGTGGGGCAGACCCCGCTGCTGCCGATCGCCAAACAGGCACTTGGCCAGGGCCGCCGGGTGGTCTATCTGCACGCGGCACAAACCCCTGAATATTGGGCCTTTGCCGATGAGCTACGCGCGCTTGAAAAGGCCTATCCGGCACAGTTCACGCTGGTGACCGTATTTGAGCAAGGCGACGAAGGCGACCATCAAGGGCGTCTCCACCAGGCGCTGCTGGCCGATTATTTACCCGAAGGCGCGCACTGCTACTTCGTTGGCCCCCATGGCATGATGGAAGGTGTCGAGCAGGCGCTGAAGCAACTGGGCGTGGCGGATTCACATCGCCACTATGAGCACTTCGGTCCCGCCATGCCGCTTAACGCGGCCTAATCGGCGATCCAGTGGGCGAACTGTCGACGGTAGGCGGCTTGGGCCTGGCTGACGCTGACCGGCGTCAGCCATACCTGGGTGCCCGGCAGGCACTGGGCAAGCGTGGCACAGGCGGTTGGTGTCAACGCCCCCAGGCGTGGGTAGCCGCCAATGGTCTGGCGGTCGTTCATCAGCACAATGGGCTGGCCGTCGGGGGGGACCTGTACGGCGCCCAGCGGTATACCCTCCGAAACGATGCCCTTTAGCGTGCCGCCAAGCACCGGCCCGGTCAGTCGAATGCCCATGCGGTCGGCGCGGTTATCGACCTGCCAGGGTGTGTTAAACGCCTGATACAGGCTGTTGCCGGAAAAACTGGCTACCTGGGAGCCAAGCACGATGGGCAGGCGGCAGCCGGACGTTGGCATGAGCGGGGTCAGGTTTTCAGGCAGCGTGCGTGGTGGTTGAGAGCTTCCCCGCCACGTCAGGCGCTCGCCCGCCATGAGCGGCTGACCGTTCTCCTGCAGGCCGCCTAATTGCTCGCGGACCGTGCACGAACGACTGCCAAGCACCTCGGGCGCATCCAGGCCCCCGGGAAAAGCCAGGTAAGCGCGTAACCCCTGACGTGGCTGCTTAAAGGCCAACTCCTGCCCTGAGCGCAAGCTGAAGCTGGCGTTGGGTGCGAGTGGTTTGCCGTCAAGGGTGGCAGCCAGGTCGGCACCGGCCAGTGCCAGCGTTACCTCGTCCTCGGCTTCCAGCGTCAGGCCACCTCCCATGACAATTTCAAGGGCAGCGCTGTTGAGCGGGTTGCCCAGTAGCCAGTTGGCCCAATGAAATGCGATCCAGTCGGCAGCCCCGCCCTGGGTGACACCCAGATGACCCACGCCAAAGCGTCCTGCGTCTTGAACCAATGCCAGCGGCCCTGCCTTTTTTACCACTAATCCTGCCTGGCTCACGAGCGTTCCTCCATTGGCGTGGTATCGCCACCCTGGGCCTCAAAGTCGGCGCGGGAGATAGACCGGAAGCGTACGCTGTCGCCTGGACGCAATAGCGGTTCCCCGCGTTTGGCGTGTTCGAATAGCGGCACTGCCGTGCGGCCCAACACGTTCCATCCGCCGGGAGAGGGGAGTGGGTAAATGGCCGTTTGACGATCGGCGATGCCGACGCTACCGGCGGCCACGTGCCGCCTGGGAGTGGTCAGGCGTGGTGTCGCAATGGTGTCATTCACCAAGCCCATGAAGCCGTACCCCGGCGCAAAGCCCAGCGCGAACACGCAGTAGTCGTCTTGGCAGTGTTGATCAATCAGCTCGGCAATGCTAATGCCCGCGCGCTTGGCCACCCGCTCAAGATCCGGCCCGACGCTCTCGTCGTACCAGACGGGGATCTCATGGTGCTGGCCTTGCTGGGTATCGGCGGGCGACAGGCCCGTCAGGGCGTCCTGCACGCGTGCCTGGGCGTCGAGGTGGCTAAGCGTTCGGCAGTCATAATGCAGTAACAGCGTCGTATAGGACGGCAGCAAATCGACCAGCGCCTCGCCAAAAGCATCGCGCAGCGCCTGGTCAGCCGCCAGAATCCAGGCCATGTTGGTGACGTCGATGGTATCGAAAAGGCGTACCATCAAGGCTTCCATCCCGGCGGTTTCGATACGCAGCTTCACGCTGCCCCCAGATTATTAAATGCATCGCGGATGGCGCGCACGGCGGCGACAGACTCGGGGTTGTCGCCGTGAACGCAAAGCGTATCGCAGGGTAACGACAGCGAGGTTCCGTCGCGGGCGGTGAGGGGTTCGCCTTTGGCCAGCATGACGGCCTGGTCGACGATCGTGGCCTGCTCATGGTGGACCGCATCGGGCAGCCGCCGTGAGGCCAGGTGGCCGTTGGCTTCATAGGCCCGGTCGGCAAAGGTCTCGAACCACAGGTTGACCCTCAGCTTGGCGGCTAACTCGCGGTGCGGCTCGGGGTTGGCAGTGGCCATGATCATGAGCGGCAGGCCGGGATCATAGGCATGCACTGCGCGCATCACGCCTTCAAGCAGTTCAGGGTTGGCCGCCATATCGTTGTAGAGCGCGCCATGGGGTTTGATGTAGCTCAACTGAGTGCCCTCCGCCTGGCAGATACCCGCCAGAGCGCCAATCTGGTAGAGCACCATATCCTCGACCTCGCTTTGTGAACAGGCCATGGAGCGGCGACCAAAGCCCATCAGGTCAGGGTAGCCGGGGTGCGCGCCAATACGCACACCGTATCGAGCCGCGAGTTTGACCGTGCGGCGCATGACGTGGGGATCGGAGGCATGATAGCCGCAGGCAATGTTGGCGCAGTCAACAAAAGGCATCACCTCGTCGTCCAGGCCAATCGACCAGTTGCCAAAGCTTTCACCCATGTCGCAGTTGAGAAGCGGAAGGGGCATACGGCCTCCTGTAGTTATCAAAGAGCTATTCTCATCAAAGAGCCATGGTCATTAAAAAAAGCGATCAAGCATTTATTCAATATATGAAGTCGTTGGCGGCACTGCCAAGCTTTTTGCTGGCGTTACGCCTTGATGCGCTATCTATCGTGCTGTTATTTCGTGGAAAAAAGGTTGACGACGAAATCTCATAAGATTATCAACGGCACTAGGCTATAGGCTTGAAGGTGATGAAAAGCACCGCCTACGTCAAGCGTGCAGTAACACCACAAGGTACTAACCTATCGACACGAGGGCTTAATCATGCGTACCCGCATTGCAACGCCGCTGCTTCTGGTCACGGCATGTAGCATCGCCGCGACCGCTCAGGCCGCCGAATGGACCATGGCAACGCCTTACGGCGATGCCAGTTTTCATACCCAAAACACCAAGCAGTTCGCCGAAGACGTTGCCGAGGCAACGGATGGGGACCTGACCATTAACGTGCAAAGCGGTGGTGCCCTCGTTTCTCACGGCGAAATCAAGCCATCGGTACGCCGTGGCACCATTGCCGCAGGGGAGATATTCCTCTCGGTACTCTCCAATGAAAACCCGATTTTTGAGGTGGATACCCTACCCGGTGTGGCCGGAGGCTATGAAGAAGCTTATGCGCTTTGGGAAGCCACTAAGCCAATCATCAGTGATCTGTTTGAGGAAGAAGGCCTGATTCCGCTTTACGCGGTACCCTGGCCTGCTCAGGGTATCTATACCGCTGAAGAGCTGACCGACCCGGATCAATTTGACGGCTTGCGTGTGCGGGCGCCCAATATCAATACTCAGCGGTTTATCGAAAACCTGGGGGGCAGCCCGACCGAAACGGAAGAGTCCGATATCCCCACAGCGTTCAGCACCGGCCGGGTAGATGCCATGATCACCTCGAGTTCCACGGGCAATTCGATGGCTGCCTGGGATTACGTCTCGCATTACACCGATGCCAACCTCTGGCTACCCAAGAACATCGTGTTCATCAACCAGCGCAGCTTTGACCAGCTGGACGAAGACACCCAGGATGCCTTGATGGAAGCGGCCGAGAAAGCCGAAGAGCGCGGCTGGGAAATGAGCCGCGAAGATAACCAGGAAAGCCTGGCGATATTGAAAGAAAACGGCATCACCGTTTCCGAACCCAACGAGGATGTGGGGGAGGCACTGCAGGAAGCGGGTGATGAACTGTTTGCCGATTGGGAATCCCGGGCTGACGATCAAGCCAAGGAAGCGCTGCAGTCATACCGTGATCAACTTGAGGATTGATGACCTGTGTTGAGCGGCGCAGATACTGCGCCGCTTTGCGCGCAAGAGGCCAAACCGATGACGTTCAAATTCGATAAGCTTTATCGCCTGGGTGCCTGGGGCGCTGCGCTTTGCATGATCGCGATTTGCGCGCTGGTCTCGACCCAGGTGTTTTCTAGGTTGGTCGATGCGCTACTGGTCATGGTCGGTAGCGCGCGACTAAACATCAGCATCACCGGCGTCTCTGAAATGGCATCTTATCTGCTGGTTGGTGCCACCTTTCTAGGCTTGGCGTATACCTTCGTCCACCACGCCCATATCCGGGTAACCTTGCTGATTACCCAGCTTCCCTCGACGCTCCGAGTCTGGTTCGAGGTGTTTGGCTTGATGGTGGCGATGACGCTTAGCCTGCTGCTCTGCTACGGGTTGATTGCGTTGATCCGCGAAAGCATCGCCTATAACGATGTTTCCTCAGGCTTTTTGTCGATTCCGCTGTGGATTCCCCAAGCCGTGTTGGTGACCGGCGTTGCCTTGCTGTGTTTGGCGCTGGGCGAGGCGCTGGTGATGGCGCTGCGCCTGGCATTCAAGGACCCATCACGTTTTCGCGAAGTCATGGCCAGCGAAGAAAACAACGACCCCTGAACCTTGTGGGAGATGCCCTGTGCTGCTACTTAGTGTCGTCACCATTCTGACCCTGCTGGTGCTGTTGGGCAGCGGCGTTTGGATAGCCTTTGCGTTGATTGGTACCGCCTGGATAGCGCTCTCACTGTTCAGCTCGTTTGAACCAGGCCCGGTGCTGGCGTCTGATTTCTGGGGGGCGAGTTACGGTTGGGATCTCACCGCGCTGCCGATGTTCATCTGGATGGGCGAGATCCTGTTCCGCTCGGGGCTGGCCGACAACATGTTTCGTGGGCTTTCGCCCTGGTTAAACCGGTTTCCCGGGCGTTTGCTACACACCAATATCATCGGCAGTGGCATGTTCGCGGCGGTGTGTGGCTCGTCGGCGGCCACCTGTGCCACGGTGGGCAAGATGACCTTACCGGAGCTGGAACGCCGGGGTTACGACCCGCAGATGGCGATCGGCACTCTGGCTAGTGCCTCGACACTGGGGTTGTTGATTCCTCCCTCCATCGTGCTGATCGTCTATGGCGTCGTGACCGAGCAATCCATCTCGCGGCTGTTCATGGCGGGTATTGGTCCTGGCCTCATGATTCTTTCGATGTTCATGGGCTATCTGGTGCTTTGGTCGCTGCTCAAGGGCAACCGTGCCGGGCTGACCGGCAATGACGAGTCGGGAATGAGTTTTGTCGAAAAGCTGCGAAATACCTGGTCGCTGATCCCCATCCTGTTGTTGATTGGCGGGATTATTGTGTCGATCTACGGCGGCTTGGCGTCGCCCACCGAGGCGGCGGCGGTCGGGGTGGTGCTATCGATGTTGATTGCTCGTTCGAATGGGCATTTCAACCGCGAGATATTTCAATCCTCGCTTTTCGCAGCGGTGCGCACGGCGTGCATGATCGCTTTTATCATCGCCGGGGCATCGTTTCTTACCTCGGCCATGGGCTTTACCCAGGTCCCGATGAAGCTGGCGCAAGCGATTGGGGAAATGGGCCTGTCGCCCACCATGCTGCTATTGGCGCTAACGGTGCTGTTGCTGGTGATGGGGTGCTTTCTGGACGGCATTTCGCTGATTCTGCTGGTCACCTCGATTATCATGCCGCTGGTCAGCGCTGCCGGGTTTGACCTTATCTGGTTTGGGATTTATCTGGTGATTGTGGTCGAGATGTCGCAAATCACGCCGCCCGTGGGCTTTAATCTCTTCGTGATACAAGGTCTCACCGGGAAGGATATCCTGACTATCACCAAAGCAACGCTGCCGTTCTTTCTCTTGATGCTGGTGGCGGTTGCCTTGCTGCATCTTTTCCCGAGTATTGCGCTGTACCTGCCCTATGCGATGAATCGCTAACCCCGGGCCTTCGCAATGCATCGTTAGTGCCCATAAAGCGAAATGCCGCCGCGCCCATTGCGTTTGATGTAGTACATGCTCTGGTCGGCGGCATCGATAAGTTCTCTGCCGTTGCCAAAGCCGCCGTCGCTAAGGCAGGCAATGCCGATGGAAACCGATACGAAAAGGGGCTTGCCATCAACCGTTTCCATGGGCGTTTCGGCAAGGCGCTTGGCAATCCGCTTGGCGAAACGTTGTGCTCCCTTGGCCGACTCATCGGGCAGAATGATCAAAAATTCTTCGCCCCCGTAGCGGCCGGCTAAATCCCCCTCGCGAACCAGCGAGCCGAGTACGCGGCCGAAGCGCTCCAGTACGCGGTCACCGGTCTGGTGGCCAAAGCGGTCATTGAGCTTCTTGAAATGGTCCAGATCGATAAACACCACTGACATGGTGTGGTCGTGCGTTTGGCAATATTCAAAACGTTTGTGCAGCTGTTCTTCCAGCCAAGCGCGATTGGAAAGTCCGGTGAGCGGATCCCGTCGGCTACGTTCTTCCAGTTCCGTCTGGCGTTGCTGGAGCTCATCGAGCTCCTGCTGTTGGGCATTCAACCGGGCGTTGAGCACAAATGTCTGCTGAAAGAGTAACTGCTGTGCCTGGATGATCAACGCCTCGGTATCGTGCGAGGAAGGGACGGTAAGTTCGAAGAGATTGGTTAAAAGGGGCAGTTGGGATTGGACGTTTTTTAGCAAGTCGCTTAGTGAGATAGCAGGCGTCGTCACCACTGGACTCAACTGACGCAATAGGGTCGCCAACGCTTGACTGGGGTTGGCCGACAGCCACGTATCGGCGATAGGGCCTGAAAGACGCAGGCACAGTAAGTAAGTCTCTTTCTGAGTTCCAATCTCATCGTGGCTGGCGCTGATGGATTGGGCCAGCGAAACCGGCACCCCCCACTTGGCGGCGAGCCAACTGCCAACCGATGAGTGGTCACAGCCGAAGCGCAGGTGTTCGCCACGACTGAGTTGCGCATGGGAAAAGGTGGTGTTTGCGTACAGGTCATGGGCGTCTTTGGGGTAAACCGCTAGCAATGCCAGCATGCCGATGTCCTGGAGCAGTGCCGCGGTAAATACAAAGCTGGCCTCCTCGGGGCACAGCTGTTCTGCAAGGGAGCGGGCCGCCAGGGCCGACACAATGGAGCGCCCCCAAATACGCTGAATCAGGTCACCTGACTGGCGGTCACGCCATAAGCTAAAACTCAGCACCGCGGCCAGCGTGGCGTCCAGCCCGAGTCGCGACGTAGCTTCCCGACACGAATGCGTTTCTGTTTGTTGACGGGCATAAAAAGCGCTATTGGCCAATGAAATCAA
Source organism: Halomonas sp. CSM-2 (assembly GCF_002119345.1). Classification (NCBI taxonomy): domain Bacteria; kingdom Pseudomonadati; phylum Pseudomonadota; class Gammaproteobacteria; order Oceanospirillales; family Halomonadaceae; genus Halomonas; species Halomonas sp. CSM-2. The sequence goes on from NZ_NBYR01000016.1 coordinate 77,684, forward strand.
CCGCAAGGTCAGTGCCGGATCCTGCTCGATGGCATTGGCATAATCATTCAGGGTCGCATCCGGGTAGCCCGCCACCTCCAGGACGCGAATAGCCACCGTGGGCAGCGATGGTAGCCTGGCGCATTGGTCTAGGTCGCTCTGCAGAAAACCCGGCAGAGCCGGTATGGCGAGGTGATGTGTGTTGTCGCTACTTATGATGCCCGTCATATCGGCTCCTTTGCTCATGCTAGCTTAAAGGGCCAATTGATTTTTTTCATCTTATATCGTTGGAAAGCAAGCTAATACCTTCGGTAGGTGTAGCCTATATTAGCCAAGCGTTTAGTGTCAGGGCTTCACCGTCAAGACGGTTCACTATAAGCTTGATTCAAACTGGGCAGCGAGACAACCAATGCAGACGGGGATTGAAGCGGCCGATATCTTTCGGCAGTTGGCTGAAGGGATGGGGCAAACGGGTACTCCTCAGTTTTACCCAACGCTAGTGGAGCGGCTGGCCACCTTGCTGGGCGTGGATCATGCATTGGTGGCCCACGTTAATACCGAAAATGGCACACAGGCGAGTGTCGTCGAAACACTGGCGGTTTGGTCCAACGGAATGCATATGCCCAATGTCGTCTACCCATTGGCTGGTACACCCTGTGAGACCGTCGTGGGGCGCGAACCGTGCTTATATCCCTGTGATGTGCAACAGCGCTTTCCTGATGATCATCTGCTGGCGGCGCTGGGAGCCGATAGTTACATGGGCCTGCCGTTGTTGGCAGCGGACGGGAGAACGATCGGACTACTGGCGCTATTAAAAAATGCCCCCATGGCGCTGGATGACCTCGCCAGGGAAGTGCTACGCATTGCGGCGGCGCAAGCCGGTGCCGAGCTTGGCCGCCAGCAGGCGGAGGAGGCGCTCAAGGCCAGCGAGGCCGTGGCAAGGGAAAGCGAGCGGCGCCTGGATACGCTGCTCAATCACCTGCCGGGGATGGCATACCGTTGCCTGAATGATGAGCATTGGACCATGGAGTTGGTCAGCCAGGGCGCTCAAGAGCTAACGGGTTATCACCCCCATGAACTGGTAGGCAACCACCTCATCAGCTTCGCTGAATTGATCAATGAGCAAGATGCATCGCGATTGTTTGATGAGGTGCAGGCGGCGATTCGCGACAGGCGCCCTTACCAGGTAGTTTATCGGCTGCATCATCGCGATGGCCGAATCCGCTGGATGTGGGAGCAAGGACAAGCGGTTCTTGATGAGGCGGACAAGGTTGTCTGCCTGGAAGGGTTTATCACTGATGTGACTGATAATCAGGAAGCCCAGCGCGTTCAGCAGGCGGTGATGCAGGTGGCCTCAACGGTCACGTCACACGTGGGTGACGATTACTTTCAACAGTTGATCAGCACATTGGTGGAATTGTTGGAAGCTGACGGCGGCTTTATCGCACTGCTCAATCGGTCTCCCCATGAGGTTGGCGAGCGTTATCCCTCGGCGGGCACGGTCACTACGGTAAGCCTCATCGCAGACGGTACACCGCTAAGCAACCAGACCTTTCTGCTGAGTGGTTCACCCTGCGAACAGGTGGCAATTGAACGCGAGGCCGTTTCGCATAATGGCGATTACACGCCCCTACCCGGCAATGCCATCAAGGCCCAGGCCTGGATAGGCCGACGTCTCGATAACGCTCACGGTGAAGCGATTGGCGTGATGATGGTTTTCTACCGTGAGCCGCTTACGACCAATGCCTTCGCGACCTCAGTGCTCCGTATTTTGTCGACCGGCGCCGCGGCAGAATTAGAGCGCCGACGTGATCAGCGCCGTATGCACCAGCTGGCATATACTGACGGCACAACGGGGCTTGCGAACCGCGTTCGCTTCCTGGAGGTTCAAACCCGGATGCTGCGCGAAGCAGCCAGGCACCATCAGTCACTAAGCTTGATTCTGCTCGACATCCGCCGTTTCAAGGAGGTCAACGATACCCATGGCCATCAGGTGGGCGACCAGCTGTTGGCGACGATCGCAGGGCGCCTGCAGGATGCCATACCTGATAGCAGTACTCTGGCACGTTTATCCGGCGATGAATTCGCGATACTGATGGATAACCCTGACGAGGCCGAATTGGCCGAAACGCTGGACAACCTTCGTGAGGCCGTCGCTGAAACCATCCGATTGGGGCATAACGCGTTCAATCTGGAAGTGAGTGTGGGTTTCTCTCGTTACCCTGCGGATGCGACGGTGGCGAGCGAACTGTTCAAGGCGGCCAGTATTGCCTTGCACCACGCCAAGCGTGATGGCAGCGTCTGCCCATTCAGCTACGACATGATGCGTCAACAGCGCCGCCGTCAGAAAATGACCGAGCGGCTCCACCAAGCGCTGATGGAAAACCGCCTGGCGCTTTATTACCAACCCCAAGTCAATCTGAAGACTGGCCAACTGGCGGGCGCGGAGGCGTTGTGTCGCTGGTACGAGCCCGACTGGGGGTGGATAAGCCCGGGGGAATTCATCCCATTGGCGGAGGAGCGCGGGCTGATTAGCGCGTTGGGTGATTGGGTGCTGGCGGAGGCTGCCAGGCAGCTCCTTGAATGGCAATCACAAGGGATGGCAGCACTGCCAGGGCGCTTGTCGATTAATATCGCCGCGCAACAGTTTGCCGATCCACAGTTGGCTCAGCATATTGCTGAACTGACACAAGGCGTGCCCGCGTCGGCGTTGGCCCTGGAGCTCACCGAGAGCGACTTCATGCGCGACCCCGACCAGGCGGTCGAGATTACCCAGAGGATGCGCGATGCTGGGTATGTCCTGTTTATCGATGATTTTGGCACCGGGTATTCATCGCTTGCCTATCTACGACGCTTTGCCGCCGACGCGCTGAAAATCGATATCTCCTTTGTACGCGAGATGCTCGACAATCAGCATGACCGCGCCATTGTGAAAACCATCATTGCAATGGCCGATGCCCTGGGAATGAAAACCCTGGCGGAAGGGGTCGAGCATCAGGCGCAGGCCGAGCTGCTGGCCGAAATGGGATGCCTCGAAGCGCAAGGGTTTTTGTTCGGTCGGCCCAAACCGGCCGATGAGTTTGCAGCGGTGTGGTTGGGCCGCTAGCCCAACGCTTGCCAAATCAGATTAAAACCGACTAAAAACATCGCCAGAATAACCAAGCGGTAGAACAACACTTCGTTGACGCGACTTTGCAGCCACAGGCCGTTGCGCACGCCGATCCAGGCAATGGGCACCAGTACCAGCGAGGCCCAGGCACTGGTCACGTTAATCTCACCAAGCCACATGTACGGGGCCAGCTTGATCACGTTTACCACGGCAAAGGTGACGGCGCAGGTGGCGATAAAGGTCTCTTTCGACAGCTTGCGCGGCAGCAGGTACACGTTGAGCGGTGGTGCACCTGCGTGAGCCATGAAGCTGGTAAACCCGCAGATGCTCGCCGCCGGTAATGCCCATCGGGAGGAAATGGGCTTTTTGGCGACGGGCTTGAGTAGCATGTAAGCGGCAAACACCAAGGTGATCACGCCGAGGGTCAGGCGCAAGCCCTGTTCGCTCAGGCTGTCGAACAGCAGCGTCCCTACTGCCACGCCGATGAACAGCCCCGGCACAAAACGCCATACCTCGGCTACCGCCTGCCTGCCCCACCACGCCTTCACCGCAAACACATCCATCACCAGTAACAGCGGTAATAAAAGGCCCGCTGCCTGAGCCGGGCTGATCGCCAGCGCCATCAGCGGCACCGACAGCGTGCCGAAACCACCCGCAAAGCCGCCTTTGGAAACGCCGGTCAGGTACACGGAAAATACGATTAACAGCCAGGCGATCACGGAGTAGTCGGGGAGCATACGCCTCTCTCGGTTATCAGTTCTCGGGTATCAGTTCTTGGATATCCGTGTTCAATAAAAAGCCCCGCAGAAGCGGGGCACCACAGCATAGCATTAGATGAACGTTAGCGGGCGAAGTGAGTGCCGTCTCAGTTTTGATCACAGAATAATCAGCGTCGCCAGCCCCAGAAAGGATAGAAAGCCAACCACATCGGTGACGGTGGTTAGAATGACTGCGCCGGACAGCGCTGGATCAATCTGCAGCCTTTTCAACACTAGCGGAATCAGCACGCCTGACAAGTTGGCGAGGCTCATGTTGATAAAAATGGCCAGGGTGATGACCAGCGTGATCAGTAAGTCACTGAACCACAGATAGGAAATGAACCCGACGACGAGGGCCCACACCAGACCGTTGCTCATGCCTACCCAGAGTTCCTTGTTATACAGCCACTGTTTGTTGTTACCGGCAAGTTGGCCCAACGCGAGGCCGCGGATCACGACCGTCAGGGTTTGGCTACCGGCAATGCCGCCCATGCTGGCAACGACAGGCATCAGGATGGCTAATGCCACGATTTGATCGAGCACCGCTTCGAACTGACCGATCACAAAAGCGGCTAAAAAAGCGGTCAACAGGTTAATACCCAGCCAAATACCGCGGCTTTTAGCACTGCGCATGATGGGGGTGAATACTTCTTCTTCATCACTGACGCCTGACATATGCTTCAGGGTCATATCAGCGTCATCTTGGGTGATTTCTAATACATCGGCGGAGTTCAACTGCCCAACCAGCAATCCATCGCTATCGCACACGGGCACAAAGGGCAGCTCTTTGGAGCGCAATAACGCCGCTGCATCACTGACTTTCATTTGATCATTCAGGGTAAAAAAATCATCCATATAATCATCAACCACGGCACTTTGTGGTTGTTTGATCAAATCAATCAGCGTCAGTGTGCCGAGCAATCGCTTATCTTTATCCGTGATCATGATCTGCTGGGATTCATCGTCGAGCAGCTGGTGGATGCGTATATAGCGTTGCACGGCTTCTAACGAGACACCCTGCTTTACATTGACCGTCTCGGGGTCCATGTATCGCCCCACCACATCATCTTCATAGGCATGCAGGTTTTCGACCTGGGCGCGAATTTCCTGGTCCAGGCTGGCATAAACGCTGGTCTTGATGGCTTCGTCAGCAACGTCCAGTACTTCAGCCACTTCCTGGGCATCCAGGCCCTTGACGATCTGCTCAACATCGCTTGCCGATAAATCTTCGATATAGTCAGCACGGATGTCTTCATCGACTTCTGCCAATACCTCGCCGATGAGTTCGCCAGGGATGTACTCCCAAAGCCGATCGCGGGTTTTAGCGGGAAAAGATTCAAGGGTGCGCGCAATGGCCAGGATGTCCAGCTCGGCAAATAGCGCTTCCAGAGCGGTGCTATCTTCTTCATCCAGGCTTTTTTGAAGATAAAGCAACTGCTCTTCGGTATTGGTATATTTTTCATCATCGCGCATAGCGTCCATCCTTAGGCAAATTGATCGTCAACACAGCTACTTGAAAGCTCTTGATGGCGCTCTATCAATTTTATAGACAGGTCTGGTTAAAAGCTACGCGAACACCATGGGCCATGCGCTGCTGAGCAGACACAGGGGGTACATCGGTGCCGATCATTTCATCGGCGGCGTCGGCCCAGGTCAGCGTGCCGTGGGTGAAACCCAGCGGCGCCAAGGCACGGCCAATCCATTGCGTGCCGGTAAAACGTTGCGTTTCGCCATTCTCATCGGTGAGCAAACTGACAGTGTTGTCCCGATGCAAGCGAACGATATACCAGCCCATATCAAGTCCGTGAACTTCTACATCGGGCAGCGGTGTAGGCCATTGTGCAAGGTCTTCAAGGGTGACGTGAGCGGGAAGGGTAGAAGGCATGGCGTATCCTCATGTGTGAATATCCGATATGCCAAGACTAAAGACTGTACTTTATTTGTACAGCAGTAACCGCCAGATCCGCTCGTTCATGGGGCTGCGCCAGGTGGTGTCGACCCATAAGGTGGTAATTTAGGCGGTTTTAAGGTGAGGAAGAAGGCTCTGGTCGGGTAGCCAGCCAAAGGGCAATCAGCGCCAGTAGCGCTATTACCCCCCAGCGACTCCAACCGGGGCCGAGTGACCAGCCGGTAATCAGCGCGCTCAACGCGATCGTGCTAACGGCCGCCAATTTACCCCGCCTTGAGATGGCCCGCTCCTGCTCCCAGGTTACCAGCAGCGGTCCGACATAGTGGCGAGAGCGGATCCAGGCCTCAAAGCGCGGTGAGCCTTTGGAGGCGCAGTAAACCGCCATTAGCATAAAGACGGTGGTAGGCAGCAGGGGCAGAAAAATGCCGAGGACACCGATACTAAAACTCAACCCTGCCAGCACGATCCACATGAGGCGGATCAATCTCATTCTTGCTCCCGGTAGGCACGCTTCCATAAAGTCATCGTGCTGATTGTTAAATAAGTATGGACTTATGTCACTGCTTTGCCACTCCAGCAACTTTCATATAAATGCAGCCACGGCGTCATCGTCTTGTCATTCAGCTTCTCTAGTGTCTCCTAACGTTCAATCGTTGGTTTAAAAACGATCAGGGGGGGAGACCAAAATGAGTAAAGAGATCGAAGATCATCGTCTGTTTAACCACAGTGGCAACCAACCTTTTGCCGAAGTATTGGCACGCCACGTATCCCGTCGCGATGTAATGCGCGGTGGTTTGAGCATGGCGGCTGCCTCGATGCTTAGCTTTGGCGGTACTGCTCAAGCGCTTGCCTCAAACGGCGCGCAAAAAAAGCCCCTGACGCTGGCATTTGAGGCGGTTCATGGGTCGCTGACCGATGCCGTGGTGGTGCCGGAAGGTTACGTGGCCCAAGTCTTAGTGCCCTGGGGGACGCCGTTAAGTGCTGGCGACAGCTGGCAGCCCGACCAGCCGATGACTGCCGAGCGCCAAGCCTCTAGCGTGGGAATGCATCACGATGGTATGGCCGGTTTTGCCCTGGATGCTAACAATGCTTCGCGTCGTTTTGTGCTGGCACTCAACAACGAATATATCGACCAGGCAGCGCTATGGGCGCCTCAAGGCGGCCCTACCAATGCGGATGAGAGGCAGCGGCCTGCGGATGAGTCGCGCACTGAAATCAATGCTCATGGCGTCACCATGGTTGAGATTGAAAAAGACGCCAACGGCCACTGGGCGCATGTGCCGGGGTCGCGCTATAACCGCCGTTTGACGAGCGCAACGGTGATGGACCTGGCTGGGCCAGTGGCGGGCAGTGACTATGTCAAGACGCAGTTCTCACCGACAGGGATGCAAACACGCGGCACGAACAATAACTGCGGTAACGGGGTAACGCCCTGGGGGACTTATATTGCCTGTGAAGAGAACTGGCCCGATATCTTTGTGAACCGCGGCGAGCGCTTCCAGGACGATGCGCGGATTGGTATTCCCACCGATAAAAGCCGCTATGGCTGGGATACCTCAGCAGGTGATGTCTCTGAGCAGGACGACGAGTTCGCTCGATTCGATATTACGCCGCGCGGCGAAAATGCTGAAGATGATTACCGCAATGAAGCACGCACGTTCGGTTATCAGGTGGAAGTCGACCCCTACAGCGATGCCCTCGCGATCAAGCGCACGGCACTTGGGCGTTTCCGCCATGAAGGGTGCTGGTTGGGCAAGCTGGAAGCCGGTCAGCCAGTGGTCTATTACTCCGGCCATGATGCCCGTAACGAGTACGTATACAAGTACGTCTCCGATGCCGCCTGGGATCCCGCCGATGCCAATCGCCCCGGCGAAGCGTATGACCGCCTCGCCATCGGTCATAAATATTTGGATAACGGCACTCTCTACGTGGCCCGCTTTCACGCCGACGGCAGTGGTGAGTGGCTGCCGCTGACACCTGATGCGCAAACACAGGACGGCCGAACGCTGGCAGCGGCGCTTGGTCTAGCCGACGACGATGCGGCAGGTATCATCATCAATACCTGCGATGCAGCGGATTTATTGGGCGCCACGCCAATGGATCGCCCTGAGTGGGCGTCTGTTGATCCCGCCTCGGGCGAGGTGTATCTCACCCTGACCAATAACTCACAGCGCATCGCTGAAGATACACAGCCAACCTATACCAACAGCGGTGAGCGCTTGGAACAGGTAGGCGTTGGTTATGACTTAGCGCCCACCAATGCCGCCAATCCTCGTGCCAATAACGAAGCGGGGCATATTATTCGCTGGCGTGAAAGCCGCTTGCCCAACGCCTTTACCTGGGAAGTGTTTGTATTTGGCGCCGCCGCTGACGACACAGATAACCATTCGGGCTTGACCGAAATGAACCAGTTCGCCAGTCCCGATGGGCTCTGGTTCGACGAGCGCGACGACGGGCAGGGCATTCTTTGGATTCAGACTGATAACGGTTATGAGGGGGTAACCGAGTACACCAACGATCAGTTGCTTGCCGTGGTTCCCAATGGGCTGGATGATATTCAGGGTGCCGGACCGGTGATCAACAACAGCAACCAGCAACAGCTCAAGCGCTTTGCGGTGGGGCCGAATGGCTGCGAAGTCACTGGTATTTTTGCGACGCCGGATAAAACCGCGCTGTTCATCAATATTCAGCATCCCGGTAACTGGCCGGCCGATGGTAGCGCGTTGACCCAAGATGCCACCGTTGCCGCCAGCGGCCAGGTACGCCCTCGGGCATCAACCGTGGTGATTCAAAAGCGCGATGGTGGGCCGGTAGGCGTTTAAAAGCAAAATTTCAAAAGTTGCTAGCGGGTCTTACCAAGAGCGTCGAACCTATCAAGGTTCGACGCTCTTTTTGATGCTGGGTTTACTGTACACGATATTTCTCTTGTCGAGCTTATAACGCCTGAAAACCTCTGTGCTGGTCAGAAAGCCGCCATGCTGGCCGATTTAGCCGTGACGGCTTTCCCTAAAAGCTTGATCCGCCCGCCGCTCAAGCGCCTCCACAACGAATCGTTGCCCCCACTTGGTGATTACCAAGTGTCACTTGTGAAGCGCCCAGGCAGTGGTGACGCCAGCGAGGTGTTGGCCGAACGGGTGATCGAGGCGTTTCGGGAGGGGTGAGCCCGAATGGTTAATAAACGGTCATTATTTTAGTGGGCACGTTGAGAAATGCGCTGGCGCAAAGCAGGCAGAATTAACCGATTTCTCCTACGCTGAGTAAGTGCTTTGTAAATTTTTTATAGGGCTATCCAAAAATTAGCGCAATATATCTCTGCATTTGGCGCTGGATAACCCAGGTTATGTTAACAGCTGGTAAATGATTATATCGTCAGTGTAAATAAAGTGATTTTAATGTCTCCACTGTTTTCAATAGCACGGAGGCCACACCGAGTGAACCTTTCAACGTGGGTCAGTGCCGCTACGCATGTTGAGCAATACAAGCTCAAGGATGAGTAAATAGTATGTATCAGCACTATGCGCGACCAGGACCTGAAGAGGGTGGTGAGGCGACTGGCCATGCGGTGGCTATCTTCAACATGACCAGGGACTCGCGCAGTGCCCAAGTCATGGACATCAATACCGACTATCAGCGCTTATGGGGTGGGGCCCGGGAGGAGTGGGTGGGTGCCACCCCCAACGTGGTTGAGCAAGAAGCGGCCAATCAGCAAATTCTTGCCCAACTGCACGATGTGCTGAACACCAGTGTCGAGCACGCCTTCGAGGGTATCGGTGGGCGTGAGGTCTCACGCCGGCATGATGGGTCGTGCCGACACATCGAGTGGCGCATCACGGCAATGGGAACCCATCAGCACGATGCCATCACGCTGGTGCTTACACAGCGTGATGTGACCGATCAGGTGGAAAATGAGGCTCAACTGAAGCGGCTTGCCACCACCGATATGCTGACAGGGCTTGTTAACAGATCGCAATTCGATACGATGTTGAAAAGCGAACTCAGCCGTCAGGATCGCTACGCACGCCCTCTCTCTTTGATCATGCTGGATATCGATTACTTTAAAGATATCAATGATCGCTATGGGCACGATGTAGGCGATCAGGTATTGGTCGAAATAGCCAATTTGCTGAAAGGCAATTTACGTCAAGTAGACTACTGCGCAAGGTGGGGTGGCGAGGAGTTCATGCTTCTGGCACCCGAAACACCCCTGGAACACGCGGTGCTTCTCGCCGATAAGATACGGTGCGTGATTAACACTGCGAGTTTACCCACATCAGGCCCCATCACCGCCAGCTTTGGTGTGGTTGAGGCACAGCCTCAAGAAGCGGTCAAAAGTATCATGAAGCGAGTGGATGACGCCCTTTATGTCGCTAAAGAGAAAGGGCGTGATCAAGTCTCACCTATCGAGTTAGTGACATCGACGAGGTTTGCCTAAGCAGGATCGCGATCAATCGCAAACGGCGCCCATGCCTGGCGCACCGGCATGATTTCAAGCCGATTGATATTGATGTGTGGCGGTAGAGTGCCAGGTAATAAAGCTGTTCGGCAATGTCTTCGGCCTGCAGGGGCGTGGTGCCTTTATAAAGCGCATCGGAAGCCGCCTGATTGCCTTTGGTGCGAACCAGCGTGAACTCGGTTTCGGCCATGCCGGGAGCCAGATCGGTCACGCGGACCCCGGTACCCTGCAGGTCGCAGCGCAGGTTGTAACTGAACTGTTGAACAAAGGCTTTCGAGGCCCCGTAGACATGTCCGCCTGGATATGGCCACTGCCCCGCCACCGATCCCAGGTTGAGGATGCTGGCACCCTTGCCGGTAGCTAACAGGTGAGGCATGGCGGCGTGCGTCACGTTGACCAGTCCCGTGATGTTGGTGTCGATCATGGTGTGCCAGTCTTCCAGCGCCACTTTTTGTGCGGGTTCGGGCGCAAGTGCCAACCCGGCATTATTAATCAGGCAAGTGAGTGGCAGCAGCGTATCGGGGAGTTGGCTTAGCGCTTGTGAAACCGCGTCACTATCGCGCACGTCCAGAGGGATCGTCAGTACGGTGACGTGAGGTGCCAGTTCACTTTCCAGTTCAGCCAGTCGCTCCTCACGGCGCCCCGTCAGAATCAGCGACCACCCTGCCTTGGCAAATCGCCGTGCGGCGGCTTTACCAAACCCTGAGGTTGCCCCGGTAATCAATACGCTTGGCATGATGCTTCTCCTTCGAATCAAATCAAAATTGACGTCATCCTATAATGCTCGAAGCGACGCGCTTAGAGCCAGTTCATTTGATCGCCTTTGGCATTGGCTGTCCTGTGCGCATGCTATCTCAAACGCTATAGAACAGTGGGGACGTATCGCCAGGCGGGTATTTATTAGCGGATTTCAATGTGTTCTCTATGAGGGGTTGATGCTTGGAAAAACGAGTCGCTAGTGGCGAGGTTAGACAGCTACCCTAGCTGTCTGCGCCAGCGGTTCTCGATGGTATCCAACTCGGCAGCCCCGTAAAGCGCATTATCATGTTGCCCATAGTAGGCCCATAATTGATCGCCATAATCGAAGTGCCACCACTCGCTGGGCAGGTTGGTGAAGCCATGCTCGCTCATGATGTGATACAGCAGGCGGCGGTGATCCCGCGCCTTATGTTGCTGAGGGGTCAGCGATTCCAGGTGCTCGAAATAGTCGCTATGAGAGGCCGGTAATGCCTCGTCAAACAGGGTGCCCATATCCAGCGGCAAGCCATCGGCATCACACAGCGTGACGTCAACAGCTCCGCCCGTCAGATGTGGGCTGGGAGCGAGCGGGTCACGGCTGGGTACCGAGACAAACTCCCTGGTACGTTCCAGCAACTCGGCTTCACTGAGGTCGGGTTGGTGGTGGTGGATGGCTTCGTGCAGGGTATCAAACAGATACTGCTGCACCCGCCATGGACGCCATCCATCCAGTACGATTAAGCCGATGCCGTCGGGCAAGCTGCGTGCTGCAGCGAGTAGTGCCCGATAAACCCCCTCTCGAACGAAACACTCCGGTACCGCGCCTGGGATGCCAAGCCGAGCATAGGCGGGAAAAACGCTGATCGGTGCGGGCGCAAGGCTCATCGGCATTAAACGTTCACTGTTATCGTCAATCGGGACGCGGCGCAGCTGTTCCCAGCACGGTGCTGGGTAACTGGGTACAGGCGGCAAGGCCTTCAATAGTGTGTTCAAAGGCATCGTCTTATCCAAGCGGGTTATCAAAACTGAGTAGGTAGCCACAGCGTCAGCGGTGGAAAGAGAATCAATAAAATAAGGACGGCAATTGCCGTCAGTACAAAGGGCCAAATGGTTCTGAATAGCGACACAATTTCAAGACGACTAACCGCCGCCGCCACGAATACGCATGCGCCTAGCGGTGGCGTAATCAGCGCAATGGTGATGTTCAGCGTGATGATGATACCCAGATGGATAGGGTCGATACCCGCCATCATGGCGACCGGCGCGAAGATGGGCGTCAGTAGCATCAACGCCGATACCTCCTCCATGAACATGCCGGTGACAAAGGTGATGGCGCTGAGCAGTAATAAAATAACGACACTATTATCCACATAGGGTGATAGCAGTGACACAAACTGTTCCGGCACCTGGGCATAGGACAGCAGCCAGCTAATCGTGGCTGAGGCGGCCATGATCAGGAAGATGGCAGAGGTCAGGCGCGCCGTATCCAAGATGGCTTTCCAGCATTCCTTGAGCCGTAACCCTCCCAGCACGACGCCACATAAGGCGACATACAGCGCTGTCAACGCGCCCGATTCTGTGGGCGTGACAAAGCCCAGCACGATACCGGCAACGATAATGAAGGGAGCAATTAGCGCAGGCAGAGCCGCGATGAACGCCAAGCCTAGCTGACCCAATGAGGGAAATTGAGTGCTTTTGGGTAATCGGTGGCGCCAGGCATACCAGGCGTTCATGCCCATAAAGGCAATACCCAGCAACAGCCCTGGCACGACGCCCGCCAGAAATAGATCACCGACTGACGTATTCGTCAGTGAGGCGTAAAGAATCATGAAGATACTGGGCGGAATAATCGGGCCAATCAGTGAACTGCCCGCGGTCAACCCGGCGGCAAATGCCCTTGAGTAGCCCTCTTTCTCCATGGCGGGTACCAGCAACGACCCAAGCGCCGAGGTATCGGCCACGGCAGAGCCGTTGACACCCGCGAAGAAAACGCTCGAAACCACGTTGACGTGACCCATACCTCCCCGCAAGTGCCCAACTATCAGGCGGGCGAACCCCATCAGACGCTCGGTCAAACCACTGACGTTCATCAGGTTGCCAGCAAGGATAAATAACGGAATGGCCATCAGTGAGAAAACATTGATACCACCGAAGAATTGCTGGGGCATCATGCGTGGAATCATCGAGAAGTCGACGAATAAAAAACCCACAAACGCGGTGGTCAACAACGCAATAAACAGTGGCAACCCAAGTAATACGTGGCCAAGGAAAACGACCAGCATGGTCAACGTCATAGGGAGTCCTCAACGGTTTTCATAGAGAGTCCTCGACGGTCTTGAGGGGCGCCGGACCATAGAGAAGCACATGCCAAGCCAGTAGCAGGAAGCCAAGTGGTACCGAGAGAAGGGGAACCGTGCGGCTAATACCGAGCCCGGACGTGGTAAACATGCTGACCGACAATGCATAGCGATAGCTAACCCATGCGCCGCCCGCTGCAATCAACAGGGTAAGTAGCCACTGGTACACATTGAGCAGGCGAGCGAAGGGAGCTGGCAGCAGCTTCTCCAGTAGCCCGACGCGCATATGTCCGCCTTCCGACCAGACGGCGCCTGCCGCGAGCATCACGGTGGCGATAATCAAGAAGCGCGATAGCTCATCGGTCCAGATAGGGGCACCACCGGCAACATAGCGGGCGAAAACACCATAAAGAATGGCCGCCACATTAAGAGATAGCAGCGCTCCTGCCAGAGTCAGGGTGATGGGGCGGCTGATCGTGAGAAGACGGAGCCGAAGCGTTTTGAACATGGCAGCCTTCCATTAAATTCAGAAATGTGAAGTAAAAAATAGAGGGCCGGTAACGTACCAGCCCCTGTTGTTGCCACGATGATAGATACCGTTAGTCGAGCAGGTCGCTCATTCCGGCATCTTCCAGTGCCATATCGATCCAGCGTTGCTCGATATCACGCTCTTCGAGCCATTCAAGATAAGCAGGCTGACCGATTTCGCGGAAAGCGGTGAGCTCCTCTTCAGAAGGGCGAATCACTTCCATACCTTGTTCTTCCAGGTAGGCGATACGCGAGTCGACCTGCTCCTCGTTGTGCTCACGGGCATTTTGGTTCGCTTCGGCGACGGCTTCCTGAAAGGCATCACGAAGCTCGTCATCCCAACTGGCGATCATGTCGCTGTTGCCCACCAGGAATTGATTCGAATACTGGATGTTGGCAAGCGTCAGGTAGTCCTGTACTTCGTAAAGGCTGCCCAGGATGATATACATCGGCGGGTTCATCTGACCGTCCGCTACCCCGGTGCGCAGTGACATGTAGGTTTCTGTCCAGGGAATGGGCGTGCCGGAGGCAACGAAGGCCTCATAGAGAGCAACCTGGCTTGGGTCCATGGCCCGGAAACGGAGACCTTCGAAGTCGTCAGGGTGACTGATAGGCTTCTCGTCATTGGTAAAGGCTAAAAAGCCGCCTTCCTCAACGACTGCCAGCATATCGATACCGGCGCGCTCCTTCAGCGCCTCACTGACTTCCTGCCAGTACTCCCCTTCATCAAAGAAGGTACGGGCTGCCGCAAAATCGTCGAACAGGAAAGGGATAGCACTGACGAAAATCTCATCGACGAGGGGCGAGACACCCGCAAAGGACGCCACGTTGAGCATGGGCGTGCTCATGGTTTGCTCCATGCGCTCCTGCTCTTCGCCCAGCGAGCTATTGGGATATAGCTCTAATTGAATCTGATTGTCGGTTTTTTCCTCAACCAGTTCCTTAAGGTTAGTGGCAAAGACGTGTACAGCATTCTTGTCGGGGTCGGGGGCGCCGTTGTAACCCAAATTTATCGTGGTCTCGGCGACGGCATTGCCAGCCATCAGGGCAGAGCCGATCAGGCACGCCGAGATGAGATGCTTGGGTGAAAAGCGTTGGGTCAACACGGGGTGAGTCAACATAGTCAGTCTCCTGGTTTATTGTCGTGAGCTGTAGGGTGCTGAGTGAGCGCTATTAGATTTATAGGTGTTGCCTACAAGAAGACTATGTATTGAGGCGTTGACTATGCAAGACCCTTAGTGTGGACTTTATTGCAACAGTCGCGGCGCATCGGCCGAGAAAAAGCGCATGCCTTTGTGTAAATGATCGATACAGGCCGTGGAAGCCACAGGGAGTTCCTGCCCCTTCAAGCTAACGATCTGCGCACGGGTACCGTTCATCACCGGGTAGCGCATGGGTAGCGTGCAAATTTCGCCGCGTTCTATTTCATCGATGACAGTGATTTCCGGCATAAACGTAACGCCAATGCCTGAGCGAACGAAATTCTTCAACACGGAGACAGAGTTGGTGTGCAGGCGTGCTTCGAGATGAATACGCTCCTGGTGGGCCACCATATTGACCATTTGCCGCATACCGAAAGGATTGTCCATTAACGCCAGCGGCCAATCTTTTAAGTCATGCAGCGTCACAGGCCGGTCCAACTCAATGAGCGGGTGATTGGGTGGCACAATGACATCGAGTGGCTGGCGGGTTTCCACATGGCAGTAAAGCTGCGGGTCCACCGGCGGTGCATAAAGCAGTGCGATATCCACTTCACGGTCTTTGAGTAGCGACATCGCTTCATTGACGCCCGCCATGCGGACTTCGACATTAATACCCGCAAACGCCGACATAAACGTTCCTAGCGGCGCGGTGATCAGATCGGCGATAAACCCTTCCCCAACGGCAATACGCACTTCGCCTTTCGCCAGGCCCTGAAGTGCCATGAGCTGGGAGAGCACGGTCTCTTCTGAGGCCCGTTGGGCATGAAAATGATGCACCAGCAACTGACCGGCTGCGGTTGCGCGCATGCCGCGTCCGTGCCGTTCGCATAGCTGGGTATCCAATTCTTCTTCGAGTGCTTTTAATTGGCGGCTAACGGCGGAGGCATCGACATTTAGGTGGGCCGCGGCGCGCCTCAGCGAGCCGCGGCGAATAACTTCATTGAGGTAAGTTAATGCACGTTGATTAAGCATAAAGACACCTGACCATAAGATGTCATTCATATTAACGGATGACCGCTTGGCAAGTGCAATGGGTACAGGTCAGGCTAGGCGAGTGGTTGGGTCGATCGCTCGCCCTGTGCGTTTTTCGCCTCCACCGCATCCGCCAGCATATCGGCTGTAATGGCAGAGAGCGTCCAGCCCAGGTGGCCGTGACCAGTATTGTAGAACACGGTGGGCAGTTTGCCGGGGCCGACCTTGGGCAGCATGTTGGGGAGCATCGGGCGCAGGCCCGCCCAAGGCACCACGCGGCGGGTGCTGACACCAGGGAAGCACTCTTCCACCCAGCGGATAAGCGGGCGGATGCGGTTGTCGCGAATATCGCGGTTGAAACCGTTGAACTCGGCGGTACCGGCAATCCGAAAACGTTCATCCCCGAGGCGGCTGGTGACCAGTTTGGTTTCATCATCCAGCAGGCTGACCGTTGGCGCAGCCTGCTGGGAGGCGGCATCATCGAGCTGCACGGTAATCGAGTAGCCTTTGACCGGATAGATATTGACCCGGTCGCCCAGCTTGGCGGCCAAGGCGCGGCTGCCCACCCCGGCGCATACCACCACGCTATCAAAGGTTTCGCGCACCGGTTCGCCGTCAGCCTCGCCTTCAAGAGAGGCGGTGATCCAGGCGTGCTGTTCGTCCGCGCCGATATCCTGCACGCTATGGCCGTATTTGAGGGTTACACCGCGACGTTCGGCGGCTTGCGCCAGGCCGTGGGTAAACTTGTGAATATCGCCGGTGGCGTCGCTTTCGGTAAAGAAGCCGCCGTAGTAGTTACCCGCCAGGGTGGGTTCGATGGCACGCATTTCCTCGGGCGTCACCGGCTGGCGCTCCAGACCACCTTTGCTGAGCAGTTGCGATACCTTGGCGGCGTGGTCATAGCCCGCTTTGTCGCGATAGATATGCAGAATGCCTTTCTGCTTTAAGTCGAAATCGATCTGCTCGTCTTTTGCCCACTGAAACAGGTGCTCGCGGGCGGCAATGGCCAGCCGTGCGGTCTCGGTGGTATTGGCGGCGTACTTGGGAATCGCGGCAATAAATTCGCCAAACCAGCTGAGCTTGTGCCAACTCGGGCGGGGATTGACCAGTAGTGGCGCGTCGTTTCTGAGCATCCAGCGCAGGCCCTTGATGACCGTCGGCCAGTGGTTCCACACTTCGGCGTTAGAGGCTGACAGCTGGCCGCCGTTGGCAAACGAGGTTTCCATCGCGGCATAGCGATGCTTTTCAAAGACGGTGACCTCATAGCCACGTTTGGCCAGGGCGTAGGCGCTGGTAATGCCGGTGATACCACCACCGATAACGGCAATGCGTTGCATAAGTCTCTCCGGTTTTCATGAGCGTCGGGAATCCCACCTAACGGCGTAATGGCTGCTGGGCGTACCCCTTCCGTCATGGAACCTGAGAGATTCGCGTGCCCTGTGGGGCGCGCTTGCTCCTTCGGTGGGCTGAGTGACGCAGTCATCAGCCGCTCTTCGGAAAGTGTGAGCAATAGCGGTCCGGTTGCCTGAGAGTTTCCGGGGTTGTTGCTCCTTCGGCGCTGGCGTCATCCTTGTGAGATGCGCCAAGCTCTCCCGCTATTACCTGATTATTGTTTAATCGTGATGGTTTTTAACGTTATCAGCTACGCAATGGAAGTCGACCAAAGTCGTGAACGCTGATTCCACGGGCCTGTTTCAACAGAATTATTCTGCTGGCTGGGCGCGCGCAATGATTGCCGTGCAATCAAGCCCGGCAGGCAGCGTGCCGGTACTGAGGCCGTTGTGCTCCGCCAGCCGTCCGGCGCAGAACGCATCGGCCACACAAGTCGGCGCGTGCTGCACCAGCAGGGCGCCCTGTAACGCCAGGGCCATACCGTCCGCCAACTGGCGTGCGCGGTACTGAAGCGCTTGGGTATCCTGCATTTGCTGCTGTAACTGGTGAATAAAGCGGTCCAGATGCGTATCAGCGCCTTTTGCCTTGGCGAGCTCTGCAAAGTAGGCGTCGAGCACCTCGGGCTGCTTTTCAATCGCGCGCAGGATATCCAGGCATTGAACATTACCGCTGCCTTCCCAGATGGCGTTAACTGGGGATTCGCGGAACAGGCGTGCCGTTATGTGGGTTTCCATGACGCCGCTACCGCCAATCACCTCCATCGCTTCATAGGCGTGGTGGGGCGTGCGCTTGCAGATCCAGTACTTGCCGACCGGCGTGGCAATCCGCGAAAGCAGGCGCTCGTGCTCGTTGTCCTGCTGATCCATGGCGCTCGCCATGCGCAGCATCAGGGTGGTCGCGGCTTCACTCTCGATGGCCAGGTCGGCGAGCACGTTTTGCATCAGCGGCTGTTCGCTCAAGCGCGCCCCGAAGGCATGACGATGGGTGGTGTGGTGAATTGCCTGGGCAGTCGCCTGGCGCATGCCGGCCGCGGAGCCAATCATGCAGTCGTAGCGGGTCATGGCGACCATCTCGATGATGGTGCGCACGCCGCGTCCTTCCTCGCCCACCATCCAGGCAAAGGCGCCGCGCAGTTCGGCCTCGCTGGAAGCGTTCGCCACGTTGCCCATCTTGCGCTTTAACTGCTGGATATGAAGTGGGTTTTTAGTACCGTCGGGCCGCCAGCGCGGCAGCAGAAAACAGCTCAAACCGCCGGGTGCCTGGGCGAGTACCAGAAAAGCGTCGCACATCGGCGCCGAGACAAACCATTTATGGCCGACCAGTTCATAGGCCTCGCCCGGACCGCCTTGATCAATCGGGTAGGCGCGGGTGGTATTAAGGCGCACGTCCGAGCCACCCTGCTTCTCGGTCATTGCCATACCCAGGGTGACGGCCTGTTTTTCGAAATAGGGCACGTTGCGCGGGTCGTAGTGGGGCGCGGTGATTTTATCGCCCCAGCTCTCAAGCAGGCTGGGCTGATGGCGTAAGGCTGGCAGGGCAGCGAACGTCATGGTGATCGGGCAGCCGTGAGCTGCTTCCACCTGGGTGTGCAGGAAGTAGTTGGCGGCGCGGGCAACATGGGCCCCCGGACCCGGGTTGCGCCAGGGGCTGGCGTGCAGGCCGTGCTCCACCGCTGTTTGCATAAGCTGGTGATAGGCGGGGTGAAACTCGATCAAATCGACCCGGTGGCCTTGCCGGTCATGGGTCACCAATTGTGGCGAGTGGCGGTTGGCGTCAAACCCTAAGGCGATGGCTTCAGAGGAGCCTGCCCACTGGCCAAACGTTTTGAGAGCCGTGTCGTCAGTGTCGCCTTCGCGCTTGACGCCTTCCTGAAGCGCGCGGTCAGTGGTGTAGCTATTGTAGTTTTCCAGCGACGGCGGCTGGTTTTCCACCTGATGGGTGCTCGCTTGTAGCCGATCAGCGAGGGGAAAGTGTGACGGCATAGTGACCACCTCTTATTGTGTTAGAGGGCCAATAATGAAGCGGCTATTTTTTAAACGGCTGTTGGGTCAACTTTAGCGCTAAGCGCCCATTATGCAAACACCCCCGTTTTGACACCTCGCTTTGCGCTAGCGCACGACTTCACTGACAATAGGCAGTCGCCCCTTTAAACATGGATATGAGTCATGCAAGCAAACGGATTTTTTGATGATGTTGGCGAAACGATCGGTGAAGTGATTCGTGGCGTCGTCGAGTTTCTAATGGGTATCTTTACCAATCTCTTCGGCGCGTTTGATGAGTTTATCGATGGCCTGACACGCTCGCTGGGCATCAGCGACTCGTTTTTCAGCATCGTGGTGCTGATCATCGGCGTGTTGATTCTATGGGGAGGATTGCGGGCCTTTTTCCGCGGTTCGATCATCGGCGGTATCATCCAAACCCTGCTGGGGCTGTTTATCCTGTCATGGCTGATGATGTGAATATGTAGCTGGGGTACCTGAGGGCTACCCCAGTTGCTTCTCCAGCGCGAAAATATGCGCATCATCCGCCCCTAGCTCGCGCAGGGCGTGGGCGAGGTTTAAAAGGTACTCGCGATTGGGGCCGCTGGGGCCATGGGCCTGGTTGATTTGACGTGCCATATCGGCAAGCGGCGCCTCGCCGAGAAATGCCGGGTTGTCCTCGCTTGCCAGATAAATCAGCCCCTCGCTCTGGCCATACTCGCCGCCATTCTCGTCAGTAAAGGTTAAGGGTACTTTTTCCCGCAGGTAGCCATTTTTCTCGCGCACATCCAGAGGGCCGAGTACATCAGGCGTAATGCGGTAGGCCATGCCGTGGCACACTGCGCCTGGCGCACGGATCAACGTGGCAACACGCCCAGGTGCGTCTGGAGTACCGCGGTGGTCGTGGGAGGCTTGCCAGAAGCGTCGTGCCCAGCCGGTAATGAAGGCGGGCTGGCGCTCCAGGTAGTCAAAATCAGCTTTCCAGATCAATGAGCCGTAGCCAAACAGCCACAGGTCGGCATGCTCATCGAAAAAGTTTCTTTGCTGGTTTAAGGCAGTGGTATCAAGCAACATAAAGCATCTACCCCCGATTACCTAAGTGGCATCGTACAATGGCGTTAACGATCGTCCATCATCCCGGTTATACGATTGATTTACCAGTTAACCACCCCTTTCCAATGGAGAAGTTTCGCGTCCTTCGCCAACAGCTTGGAGAGCAGGCGCTGGCGACGCCAGTTGAGTGGCTAACCCCCCGGCCTGCCAGTGTCGGTGCGTTGGCGCGCGTGCATACTCAGGCGTACCTGGACGCTTTTTTGAGCGGTACGCTTGATCGTGCCGCACAGCGCCGTAGTGGCTTTGTTTGGTCTGACGCGCTGGTCGAACGGGTAAGGCTGGAAACCGGTGGCACGCTGCTGTCGCTGGAAGTCGCTTTGGCAACAGGACTTGCCTGCAACTCAGCCGGTGGCACCCATCATGCCCATGCTGATGCAGCGAGCGGTTATTGCTTGATTAATGACCTTGCTGTTGCGGCGGCTCATGCCCTGACAAAAGGCTGGGTCGAGCGGGTGTTGATCGTCGATTGCGATGTTCACCAGGGCGATGGCACGGCACGCCTCTTCGCAGGTGTACCTGGCGTCTTTACGTTTTCAATGCATGCCGGTCGCAACTTTCCCGCCCGCAAGGCGAAAAGCGATCTAGATGTCGCCCTTGCCAATGGGATGGAAGACAATGCTTATCTGGCGGTGCTGGCATCGCGATTGCCAGGCCTGTTGGCGGCTTATCAGCCGGATGTGGTGCTTTATGACGCCGGCGTGGATGTTCATCGTGATGACCGCCTGGGCTATCTGGCGCTGAGTGACGAAGGGCTTTATCAACGAGATGCCTATGTACTGACGTGCTGTCGAGAAGCTGACATCCCCGTCGCGGCGGTGATTGGCGGCGGCTATGATCGTGATATCGTCACGTTGGCAAAGCGCCACGCCCAGCTTCATCGAGCAGCGGCAGATGTGCTTGAACGTATCGGCGAATAGCAATGAAGAAATAGGGATGAAAAAGGAGACAGGCATGCGCGCGATTTTTCTGGTGGATAACGGCTCCCTGCGGCCCCAGGCAACCCATAACTTGCGGCGTGTGGCGGCGTCCCTTAGCGAGCTCATGGGCGAAACCGTGCAGGCGGCTTCGCTGCTGCACTCCAACAAGATCCCAGTGGAAAAGGTTGATGGCATTCCTGCGATAACGCTGGGTCCTGCTGCCGAGCGGGCGGCTGAACAAGGCGCTGACGACATTATCGTGCTGCCGTTCTTTTTCGGCCCCAGTAAGGCACTGACCGGCTACCTGCCGGAGCGAATGGCCACCCTGCAGGAACGCTTTCCCCACGTTAACGTGCGCGTGGCTCAGCCGCTGGTCGATGAACTGGGCGATAATGACCTGCGCCTTGCCGAGCTGCTGGCCGACAATGTTCGTGAGCAATACGCAACAGGCCAAACGCCGAGGGTCGCGCTGGTGGATCATGGCAGCCCGATCCCCGACGTTACCGCTGTGCGCAATCGCCTGGCAGGCCAGCTGAGTGTGCTGCTGGGCGATGACGCTGCCAGCGTCGTCGCCCAGCAGCAC
>NZ_NBYR01000038.1:0-12227 GCF_002119345.1 Halomonas sp. CSM-2
GTGTCTGGCTGCGTCACGGCTTGGAGAGTAGAATTGCTCATGGCGTATCCGTCCTATGTTGGTTGTGATCTGGCGAGATCAATCAACAGGATACGCCACCCTCTCTACTGCCCTCCATACACAAGAACTGAGCTTAACTCGGCGTTTGGTCGAGGTAGCCCAACCGGCGCTGAACGAGGAAATGGCGACATTGTTCCAACGACAACAGGCGGTTATTGATCATTTTGTTCAGGGACTCCCGGCTGGGGCCCGTCTGCTGGCACATGTGCCCTCGCTAATGATCTTCGATGATCACGATATCACCGATGACTGGAACCTCTCCGCCGATTGGGAGCGCACGGCCTATGGCCATCCCTTCTCGCGGCGGATCATCGGTAACGCTCTGTTGGCCTATCTGCTTTGTCAAGGCTGGGGCAATGATCCGAACCGACTAGCTGAGCCGCTGGATGCTGTCGCCAAATTACTGGAAGCTGCGGCTGCCCGGGATGGCTGGCTGCACGAAGAGGATCATGATGCCGTGATTGAACAGTTGCAGCGTTTCCAGGGCTGGGAAGTGCAGGTCGACGGGACGCCGAAGCTGATCATGCTGGATACTCGCACCCGGCGCTGGCGGAGCGAACGCAATCCGAAGTGGCCATCTGGCCTGATGGACTGGGAGGCCCTTTCAGAACTGCAGCAGCAGGTTCTCGACGCCCCCTCCGTGGTGATCGTCTCGCCGGCACCGATGTTCGGCGTTAAGCTGATTGAAGTAATACAGAAACTCTTCACCCTGGCCGGCAAGCCACTGCTGGTGGACGCCGAGAACTGGATGGCCCATCGCGGGGCGGCCAGCGTGATGCTCAACATCTTTCGCCATTCCCGCACTCCGGGGCATTACGTCATTCTCTCTGGCGACGTACACTATTCCTTCGCCTACGACGTCCGCATCCGTCATCGTCGTGAGGGCTCCAAGCTCTGGCAGATCACCTCCAGCGGGATTAAGAATGCCTTCCCCAACACCTTGCTCGATTGGTTCGACCGTGCCAACCGCTGGCTCTATGCGCCGCGCTCGCCACTTAACTGGTTCACCAAGCGTCGGCGCATGGAAATCACTCCACGGGACCCAGACCGGGCTAAATCGGGCGAGCGACTCTGGAACGGCAGTGGCATCGGGCTGGTGGAACTCGATGATCAGGGACGTCCCAGCGACGTTCGACAGCTCGATGGGCGTGGCTTCGATGTGGCCTTTCCTGAAGGAAAACCGGAAAAATGAGCCGCAATTTTGATATATGTAGAAACAAAGACTCCATTAAGCTGCCACGCCTGAATTTTATCTATACAAAAGGAATACATCTATGAGCATCAAGCCTGAACGAGAAACGTAGAGAAAGGATATCCTAAGGATGACTTCGTGGCCAAGCTGAGGCGTCTCGCCGATTCTATTGAGAACGGAGATCGTTTCGATATCCAGATAGATGGAGAGCGCATCTATTTACCGGTGCGCGCCCAGTTCAACATTGAACACGAAGGTTCGGATGATGAAGAAGAGATCGAGTTTCAAATCAAATGGTCGAGGCATTCATAACCATGCGACCATGCTTCAATAGGGCACCAACCGCTGGCCTATCAAACCAATGTAGATAGGCCTAGCTGATTGCGTTGCTAGGTTGTAGTGGCTGGTTTATCAACACATTGCCGATCGCCTAGCGTCATTTTTAACACTCCTGACTGGCGTAGCTGGAACTTTGTAAAAACAGTGGAGTATTAGTGACGCTGTTACACTTCACAGGCGTCAAAGAAGGAGGCAACGTGATCCTTAAAACCAACCCGCTCTCTTGGCTAGTGAGCTTATCGCTGCTGTTGATGACCATAACGCCCGCCATCGCTGATTCAGCGCTCCCAGATTTCACCGCATTGGTCGATAAAGCTGCCCCCGCAGTGGTTAATATCTCCACGACTCGTCAAGTTGACAACGTCACAGCCTCTCGACCATTTGGTGGGCAGGAAGTCCCTGAGGTATTTCGACACTTCTTTGGCGATCGCTTTCCCGTGCCTCCAGGCAGTAGTCCTCAACGGGATCAGGAAATACGTTATTCACTCGGTTCCGGATTCATCTTCCATGAGAATGGCTACATCATGACCAATACGCATGTGGTCAAGGGGGCCGACGAGATTCTGGTGCGCCTCAATGATCGCCGCGAACTTAAAGCTGAGCTGGTTGGGGCTGATGAAAAGACCGATGTGGCAGTTCTTAAGGTTGAGGCTGACAACCTACCTACTTTGGAGCTCAGTGAGTCCTCCAACCTTGAAGTGGGACAGTGGGTGGCCGCGATTGGCTCTCCCTTCGGCTTTGATCACTCTGTCACGTCAGGAATTGTCAGTGCCATCAATCGGACGTTGCCCCAAGATGTTTATGTTCCCTTTATCCAAACCGATGTAGCCATTAACCCTGGCAACTCGGGGGGACCGTTGTTCAATCTCAATGGTGATGTCGTGGGTATTAACTCTCAGATTGTCACCCGCAATGGGGGTTACATGGGCTTATCTTTTGCGATCCCTATCAATGTGGCAATGGATGTCGCCACTCAGCTACGCAAAAAAGGGTATGTGAACCGTGGTTGGCTGGGGGTCAGCATTCAACCAATGACAAAAGACTTGGCTGAATCTTTTGGGATGGAACAAGCCGAAGGGGCTCTGATTGCTGCCCTGGACGCGAGTGGCCCTGCCGCTGATAACGGCCTGCAGGCAGGAGACGTTATTCTTGAAGTTAACGGCCAAGACGTGGATCACTCGACCACCTTACTGCGCCTCATCGGTCAGATAGCACCCGGCGAAGACGTCTCGCTTTCCTTGTTGCGTAACGGTAAGCAAGAGACGGCCACAATAGAAGTGGCCGAGTGGCCGAATGCCGATCGCGGCGAGTCCGGTGGTGAGCCTGCTCGCTTGGGAATTGCTGTTCAGCCGTTAAGTGACACAGAGAAACGTCAGTTTGGCGTTGAACACGGCGTACATATCGTCGAAGTAGACCCGAGAGGGGTTGCTGCCGATGAGGGCATACGCCCCGGGGATGTCTTAATGAGCTTAGATAAGCAACCCGTGAATAGTTCTGAGCAGCTAAATGAGATGCTGACCCGGCTACCTGATGACCAAGTTGTGCCTGTACTGCTCAACCGCGATGGGCGCGCTTATTTCGTGGCTGTGAAGTTGGGCGATGACAAAGGAGAATGACGGTACAATCCGCTAATGGAACGCCCCCGAAGTTTGGGATGAGAGTCCAATCTTCGGGGTGCGGTTCAGTTTCGTCGTGTACATGTTACTGGTAAGGGCCGTCTATATGGCCGCACTTTTGATTACGTTTCCGCTGAGCATTCTGTTTGAGGTCACCGGTTTGATTTTTGGCCCGATGTGGGGATTGGTTTATGCAACACTCGGGACAATGTGTTCTTTGCATAAACGCTGCTGGGACTGTTCTGCAATGGAATCACTTTCAGCATGAATTGCATTTCCTATGATCATGTTTACACTCCAGTTAGCTTTGTATTAGGCATTATAGAATAGTTCAGCTACCTGGTTATGTTCAGGGTAGCTACAGTTGATACGGCGGGATAAGTGGATCAAGGAGCGATTGTGAAGGAGTTTTCCCCTTTTCATACATCGCTGGGTAAGTCGGGCATGAGTCTTTTCGTTATTTGTGGAGCATTAAGCCACAGTGGGTATCCATGCCTGATGTGCTGATCTGGACGTTGGTGGCAGTGGTGGCTACTGCGATCGTGTGGCGCGGTAGCGGCTTGTTAGAGCGCTCCAGTGAGCAGTTGGCGGCCTATTATCGGCTTCCCGACATTGTTCAAGGTGCGGTTGTGGTCGCAGTGGGATCGAGCTTTCCCGAACTCTCGACCACGGTGATCTCAACCCTGGTACATGGTGAGTTCGAACTCGGCGTGGCCGCGATTGTCGGTTCAGCGCTGTTTAACATATTGGTAATTCCCGCTCTATCAGGATTGGTTAGCCGCGAGCCGCTTCAGGTCAACCGTGACCTGGTCTACAAAGAAGCGCACTTCTACATGATCGCGGTGGCGGTGCTAACTCTCACCTTTTCTTTCGCGATTATTTACCAGCCACTACCCAGTACCGACGGCGCCATTCGCGGCGAGTTGACGCGTCCTCTCGCACTGCTTCCAGTGGTTCTCTATGGTCTCTACCTGTTTGTTCAGTATCAAGATACTCTCGACCACGAGGGTGATCAGGACACTCGCGATATCCACCCTGCTCGGGAGTGGGGAGTACTGGCACTCTCGTTGGTAGTGATCTTGATCGGCGTGGAGGGGCTGGTACGGGCCGCCATCAACTTCGGCGATATCTTCGGTACCCCGAGCTTTCTGTGGGGGATAACCGTGGTGGCGGCAGGCACCTCAATCCCGGATGCCTTCGTCTCGATCCGTGCCGCACGCCATGGACGAGGCATTACCAGTATTGCCAATGTACTCGGCAGTAACACCTTCGATTTACTGGTGTGCATTCCCGCCGGTGTCTTGATAGCGGGCGCCGCCGCTATCAACTTTTCCATCGCGGCCCCCATGATGGCGGCGCTCACCGCCGCCACGGTGGTGCTTTTTCTGATGATGCGAACGCGAATGACTCTGTCGCGTCGGGAGTGTGTCGCTCTGCTGGTGATTTATGTGGTTTTTCTTTTCTGGATTGGCGCTGAGACCTTCGGGGTACTTGACTGGGTGCCTAGCCTGCCACCAGCCCCCTGATGTTGAAGCCTGCAGCATCAAAATCAATTGCTTCAATGACATAATGTTTAGACCAAGCGGTAATGCCGAGGTCTACTCCATTCCCGTTGCGAAACGATGTAAAAAATGCGCAAGATGTTGGCACTATATTTTATCGTCCATCTCAGCCGTTAAGTGCACTGATTATTGTGCATTGCTGGCTCCACCAAAGAGAGTGAATCATCCATGACACAAGCGTCCATTCTTCAGCAGGGCACCATCCACTGCTTTCCCGCTGGGCTTCGCGATGAGCAGGGCAAGCTGGTCAATGCAGAGGTGTCCGCCGTGCTATATGACGGTAAGCGGCTCATCCTGGCCAGCGACAAACCAATCCCCGGTGAAGAACGCTCGGCTGTTTTTGCTTTGCCCATGACATCACAGGGCCCCGATGACAGCGAGCTTGATTACTTCACGACACCGCTGATCAAGCAGGCCGTCAAGTATGAAGACTTCGCTCTCACCACGGATGCCCGCTATGTACTGGCCACCACGGGCTTCGATCGGATCGACGATGTCAGTCATGACCTCAACGCCTACAACCACCTGTTGATTTGGCCATTAGGGGAACCCGACAAGGTGCAGGTCGTCGACCCCGATCCCCGGGATGGCGTAGAAGGCTCCCTGGAACTGCGCAACAAGCTCGATCATGCCATTGGTTTTCCCTATTATAAGATCGAAGGCTTAGCGACGATTCCTGGTGAACGCGGCGATGGCCTGTTGCTATTTGGGATCCGTGAACAGGGGCAGGCCCATGATGATTTTGCCTATGTTAGCCGCGTGGTAGGTGCCCACTACGAGATCAGTGATCGGGGCAACCTGGTATTGATCGACGAGATGCGTGAGATCTACACCTTCGATCCGGGCGAACATGAGAGCGTGCGTTTTGAATGTGGCCTCTCTAGCCTGGAGTATGACCCCTATCATGGCCGACTCTACCTGGTGAACAGCTTCGAGACCGAGCAGGAGGGCCCCCATATCGGCGGTTACCTCTGGGTGATCAGCCTTGAGGATCTTCATGCCGGGAAGCGCCCCACACTGGTCACCTCCCCCGAGGGCGACGCACTTGAGTTCGAGCACAAAGCAGAGGGCCTCGCGGTGCTCGATCATGAGCGGCTTTTTGTCGCCTATGACAACGACCGACACCTGGGGCTAGGCAGCGTCGACGAACGAGACGAACGACACGCCTGTGAGGCGCCCTATACCTTGCTTCGCGTTTCCTGACACCGGCTCGCAAGCCATGAATTTATAGCTTTTGAGTCCCACCAATTCATTGTTTTGCGCTAGCAGCAATGTTGCTTTTGTCCTTTCTGATACTCTGATTATGATCAGGGCGAAGACATTGGCAGCTGGTGGGCCATTAACAGCACTATTTTTCACCATTGAGGAAACGCTTTGTTCTTACCCATTCTTGCCATCATCCTAGGGTTTGTCTTGCTCCTGTGGAGCGCCGACCGCTTCATTGAAGGAGCCGCAGCGGTGGCCGCGCACCTTGGGCTCCCGTCACTGGTCATTGGCATGGTGATCGTTGGCTTCGGGACCTCGGCACCGGAAATCCTTGTCTCTATAATGGCGGCCTTGGATGGCAATCCTGATCTAGCACTCGGCAACGCACTGGGATCCAATATCTATAACGTTGGCTTGATCATCGGGGTGTCGGCACTGATCGTGCCGATGGCGGTACATTCGACGATCATCCGTCGTGAGCTTCCGCTGCTTTTTCTGTTTGGCGTGTTAGCCGGCGTGCTGTTCTGGAATGGCGTACTTGGTCGACTCGAATCGCTGCTTCTGCTGGCTGGCTTCTTCGGCTTGATGGGTTGGACAATCTGGACGGCGATGCGTGGCAAGGATGATCCGTTGGCCGCAGAGACCGAGCAAGAGCTCTCCTCACATGCTGCTATGACTCTGGGACGGGCCATCTTGTGGCTTGTCGTTGGCCTGGCACTGCTGCTGCTGAGCTCGCGGATGCTAGTCTGGGGCGCTGTTTCCGTGGCGAGTGCCCTGGGTGTAAGCGACCTCATCATCGGGCTGACTATCGTGGCCCTCGGCACCTCGCTGCCCGAACTGGCATCATCGATTGCCGCGGTTCGCAAGGGTGAGCACGACATCGCCATCGGTAACGTCGTAGGTTCTTGCATGTTCAACTTGCTAGCGGTAGTGGGCATCGCTGGTGTCATAGCGCCGATGGAAACGCTATCATTGGACATCATGTTGCGGGACTGGCCGGTGATGATGGCCATGATCGTGGCGCTGTTTGTCATGGGCTACGGCTTTCGTGGGCGTCAGGGTCGCATCAATCGCATCGAGGCCAGCGTATTGCTGGTCGGGTTGGTGGCCTACAATGTTTGTCTAGCCAATACCGTGCTATCGGCTTAAGCTACCTGCTAAAACGGTCAAACATCAGAAAGCCTCGCCAGTCATCATCAACCGGTGGGGCTTTATGACTAATAAACTGCAAGTTGATCGCGCTTTAGCCGTAAATAAAGCTTACTGCCTGAACGTTTAAAGTCGATCATCAAGGTTTTCTCCAGGACGCTGTTCTGTTGTGTTGCCAGAATTGCCCTGTTTTTGTTGCGGTGTCCGTTTGCCAGAATTGCGATTGCGAAACTTGCTCCAGGCGGATTTGGCTTTCTGTTGGTTTTCTGGCTTACGCAGCCAATTTGCGGCTGCCATCATGATCCACTTCTTCATGCGAACCTCCTGTTTTCCTTTTGAGAGGTGTGTGTGCGTCTTACCATCAGGCCCATTAGATGCCGATGTCTTCGTCGTAGTCATGGTCAGAATGCCGAATCAGTTGGCTATCTTTATCGCAATTAGGGTCATGCAAGAAAGTTTGGGTGACATCGACTTCTCCCAAGCTCTGAATAGTGCGTCGCCCGAGCAGTACCGGATAATTCATGTCATCGCGATCCTCTAGGCTGAACTGCTCCTCATGAAGGGTCTGGCCCATGCAGATCGTCATCAGCACCACGGACCGATGATCCTCCCCACCAGCACCGGTGACTAATAGGTTACGAAACACCGCACGTTCGAAGCTGCGTGATACTACCTCATCAGTCTCTTCGTCTTCGATTTCGACTGTGAAACGCACCCAGTCCACTCCGTCACGTTCGAATGTCTCGATCTCTTCAGCCTGCATTGAGGAGGTAAGTGCACCGGTGTCCAGCTTTACCTTGACTTCGGTACCCCAGGGCTCAAAAGTTGCCGTTTCCACCCAGCCATAGGTTGACTTTTCTGACGCCGTGGCGCTGCCTGTCAGCCCTCCAGCGAAAAGCAACATGCTGGCATAGCATGCTGATGATAATTTCATTTTTGGTTTTCTCCTTGAATAGAATGCTATTTTACCTAGTCTCGCTTTGACCGGGATGCTGCTAAAAAATTCATATGCCCCAGGCCGTGTGCATACCGGTCAGGACTGGAATGAACATTTAATTTTGGTTATCCGGATTAAGTGGTTGACGTTCTCTTCTGATCCACCAAAACCTTATTCTTCCCAGAGGGTTGATAG
This sequence comes from Halomonas sp. CSM-2, assembly GCF_002119345.1. Lineage (NCBI taxonomy): Bacteria > Pseudomonadati > Pseudomonadota > Gammaproteobacteria > Oceanospirillales > Halomonadaceae > Halomonas > Halomonas sp. CSM-2. Next base: position 8,257 of record NZ_NBYR01000038.1, read on the forward strand.
ATCGACGCCGTCGTTCTTCTCGACCGGGGGTAGGCTATTGCTGTAGGGCATGGTGGTCCTGTCCAGAAATGGGGATTCCTTGGTCTGCGGCGTCTTCTTTTTGTGCTTGGTTGTGTATTAGGTGGATCCTTCCCAATCCTACACTAGCTACGATGAACCACTTTGAGCGATGGGAGGACGTTGGCACTTGCTCATTGAGACCGCCAGGTTTCCGAAAATGACCCTCTGTTATTAATGCCCAGACTTAAAAGCTTATTGCTGATCTTTAAGACGCTTCTCCAGCTCGTGAGCGGGAAGCGCGCGGCTAAACCAGAATCCCTGGCCCCAGATGTTGGTACCGGTTGTTTCCAGCAATAATCGGCGTTGTTCATCGGTCTCGATGCCCTCGGCAATGGTGTGCAGATTCAGGCTGGAAGCCATCTGCTGAATGATCGCCACGAGTGCCGCCCCCTTGCTATCCGGTCGACCCAGCTCGCTTATGAAGCTTCTATCGATTTTCAGGGACTGAATTGACAGATGTTGGAGTCGGCTTAGAGAGGAATAACCAGTGCCGAAGTCATCGATGGCGAGCTGAAAGCCTTGTGCATGAAGCTCGTCCAGTAGCATCTCAATAGCTTCTGGGTCGTTCATCAGGGCGTTTTCGGTGACTTCCAGGTGTATCCATCGGGGATCGACATGCGGCCTCACCAGGGCAGCAAAATTCTCCGCGTTACAGCCGGAATGCAGTTGGTTAAGGCTGACGTTGACGGCCATATCCAGGCTGTAACCTAGATCATGCCAAACCTTTAACTGGCGAGCAGCAGTTTCCAGTACCCAGTCACCGAGAGGCTTGATCATTCCGGTTTCTTCGACCACCGGCATGAACGCGCCGGGCATTAAGGTCTTGCCATCTGCCTGCGGCCAGCGAACCAGCGCTTCGACAGCGACAATTCGGCAACTGTCAAGCTCAAATATTGGCTGATAATGAAGTTCGAACGCCTCGTTCTCCAGCGCTTCGCGCAGGCGAGATTCCATGGTAAAGCGCTGCTGGCGGCTGGTTGAGAGGTCTTCTGAAAAGATTAAGTAACGTTTACCACCTAGGCGCTTGGCCTCGAACATGGCCTTGTCGGCATTTTCAATCAACACAGCGGCATTCTGCCCATGTTTAGGATATAAACTGATCCCAATACTGGCGCTGACATGGTGGGTGCAGTCGCCCGTCGTTAGAGGTTCTTCCAGGTGAGCGATAATCCGATTGGCCAGTGCGACAGCATTGGAGACGAGCTGTTCATGTGTCGCATTACCCCCTTGGCGAGGGTCATGATTCATCAAGACGATAAATTCGTCGCCGCCCTGGCGAATTACCTGGTCGTCATTGCGTACTGCCCTTTTCAGACGTTGTCCAATTTGAATGAGGACACGGTCACCAACTTCATGGCCCAAAGCGTCGTTGATCAGCTTGAAGCGATCAAGATCAATAAACAGCACTGCACCGCAGGTATCGGTGTGCTCAGGGGTGCCCAGCATCCCATCCAACGAATGGATGAGGTGGCGCCGATTGGGCAGGCCGGTCAATGCATCGGTGTAGGCTAGGTAATGGATTTTGGCAGTTTGATGTTCGCTTTCGCGCAGGGTGCGTAAAGCCTTCAGGCCGAACAACAGGTTGTCAGCAAGCCGCTCTAGCAATTGGCGTTCCTCTTGACCGAAATACCCCAAGGTCCGGGAGTAGATAGCCAAACAGCCTGGGGGGCCAGACTCGAAAATCAACGGCAGAGTGATGGCTGAGGCAAGGCCGTGAAGGCGAGCACGCTCCCTGAGGCGAGTTAGAGAAGGTTCATGGGCGATGTCGTTGACGACAATGGTCTTACCCGAACGTAGTGTTTGGCCGACCGTTCCTGACCCCTTGAGGTCCTGGCCCCAGCCGAGCTTAAGCTCAGAAAGAAAGGCGGTGGCTGGCCCGGCACTAGCATGAACCTCAATGGGCTTGTCAGCCTGGTCGATGGCAAAACCTACCCACGCTAGGTCGTAGTTTTCTTCCTCGACGATTGTCTGGCACAACGAGCTGAGCATCTCATCTTCGCTCTTGGCGCGGACCACGACACTGTCGCAGGCGTTCAAGGTTCGTAGTGCACTGACAACGCCTGCTAGCTGTTGGCGATTAAGTTCCTGTTCCTGCGACAGGGTACGGAGGCGAAGCAGGTTGTTGATACGTGCTGAAAGCTCTGCCTTAGTGGTTGGAATGCGCAGGATGTCATCGACACTATGGCCCAACTCGGCGGTTACTCTCGGCGGGATTTGAGTTCGGCTGTCGGCGACCAGCAGTACAGGCAGTTTTATCGGAGCTGCCTGGCTTCGCAGATGTAGTATCTTTTTATGGTAATACTGCAGTGATGCCGTATCTGCGACGAGCAAATCGCTGCCCAACGCCAGTTCGTTGCTTTCATCACCGACGACATCCTGCATATAAAAGTCCTGTTCAAGCATTCGCTTGAGGAGGTCGGCATTGGCCCTATTCGCCAGGGCGATGCCCATGATGGGCTTGTCTTGGAGTTTGTGTTCGCGAGCCGTCACGTAATGCCACTACTTTGATTGGGTTGAACGATTTCCGGTACGCCACTCATCAGACCACGCATGCCATGTAACGGCCGACCGACCTGAAGCCCGTCCTGGGTGATATCAAACTCGCGTAGAGCTTTTTCGAAGCTGCCGGTCCGCTTCTTGAGTACACCGATTGTTTTGCGCAGTTCGCCGTCCAGCTCGATGTAGCGAAGCATGAAGATGTTGTCGGCGACATAGCTTAGGCCATATTCCGTCACGCGAGCCTGCGTGCCGGTAATCGTAAAGAGCTCGTTAACAAGCACTACGGTTACGCCCATGTTGACCAGATAGCGGCACAATGCGTGAACGCGAGCCTGTAAGTTCTCGCCGCACATCGACTGCTGGTACCCTGATAAGCTGTCGATCATGACCATGGTCGTACCGGCTTCCTCGACCTCGTTGCGGACACTTGCGGAGAATTGGTCGGGATGATAGTGCAAGGGCTCGATGGCTTCGAAGCGCAGGTTACCCTTTTCAATCATGTCCTCAATTGGCCACCCTATTTGCTGGCAGCGGGTGAAAAAAGTGGATGCGTTCTCATCGAAATTGTAAATCACGGCCCGCTCACCGCTAGTCGCGGCCTGGTTCATCAGTTGCGTGCCTAGCGTGGTTTTTCCCACACCGGTAGGTCCAGACAGCAGGGTCACCGTGCCGCGCTCGATACCGCCATGGGTGAGTGCGTCTAGCTCTGAGAGGCCTGAACTGATCTGAGTGTGTGCGGTAGCACGGAAAAAGTGATTGGGCATCAGGCGTGGGAAAAGTGTCATGCCGCCCTTGCCAAGCATGTAGAAGTGCGAGCCTTCTTCGAAGTCTGAACCGCGCAGTTTGGTGATCTGGCAAAGCCGCCCGTATTCTGTGGGCTCAAGGTTTATCACCCCGTCGCTTAAGAAGGGGAGGGCCTTGTCGTCCTCGTCGGTGCTTTCTTCCGAGGTAAACATGACCGTTGCCCCTTCGCTGGTCAGCGTGCGCAACAACGACACAACCTGCTTGCGAAACTGAAAAGTATCGGCAGACATGTAACGCATCTGGCTGAGCGAATCGATCAGGATGCGTTTAGGCCTGTGCTTATGAACATGGTCGATAATCCTGTCGTTGATGCTGTTGCCTTCAACGTCCCAGCTCTCCAGCAAGTTATAGGTATTACTGGCATCACCAGCCTTGCCGGGTGAAACGTCCAAGATGCTTACATCGTCAAGTGACAGACCGCTTCGTCTGGCGTTGTCGCGCAGTTGATCTTCGGCTTCTCCTAGCCCGGATTTCTCATAGTACCTCAGCCAGTACCGCACTCAGGCTGTAACATCACTAAACACCTACTGGCTCGACTTACATCGGCTACTTTTTAACCACTTTCCGTCGTTCAGACACACTTCCCCCTTCCCCCCATTGCGTCGGGC
>NZ_NBYR01000051.1:0-1733 GCF_002119345.1 Halomonas sp. CSM-2
CGTCTTCAGGCCACGGACAGCCTCCAGGGCGACCTTGGCCTTCAGCTCCGGTGAGTGGGTGTTACGTTTCTGTTTCGACATCTCTGGTCCCTTCGAAATCGGCCTCGGCATATCTTAAACCAGTGTCTTGATTTCAGGGTCCACTATAGATGGTCGCGCAGCTGAGCGCGCAGGGTGTCGAGCTCCTCCGGCGTCACCTCGTAGTCGGCACGCATCACCTCGCAGAGCAGAGCCGCCGCGGCAAGCTCGAGGCTCGGCGCCTCGAGACCGGCACCACCCTCCCCCTCGGCGAGCATCTCCTGAAAGAATCGCTGGATATTGGCTAACACGGGTGTCTCCTTTCTCTTTGCTAAGGCTGGGACCTGCCAGCCGCTCTCGGGTTCGCCAGCCCGTCGAGGTCAGACCCCTAAGTAGATTGAGGGGTCTGACCCCAAGGGGGCGGGGTTAATCGCGGCAGCGCCAGCGTGCCAGCAGGGAGAGCAGCGCCAGGCCCAGCAGCGCCGCCGCCGTCCAGCCCACCACGTCGACAACCTGGGGGAATGATGCCGGCGCTTCCACCGGACGGTGCTGAAGGCCGAACACCACGACACGCCCCAGGGCATAGAGCATCAGTGCCAGGCTGGCCAGGGGTAACAGGGAGTGACGCGCCGCCAGCCAGCGGGTGAGTGCCCAGGGCTCGCTGGGCGTCTTGGCCGACTGCCGGGTGCTCGTCTTACGCGGGGTCGCCGCCTTGCTGGCGGCCGGCTTCCTCGCCGCAGGCTTGCGGGCTCGCGGCTTGCCCTTCGATTTGCCCGCCGCGGGGCCACCGCCCAACCAGCCCAAGGCAGCACGGCCCAGACGCCATAGCGCCCAGCCCAAGGTAAAGCTTACCGAGAGGGCGAGACCGCCCATCACCAGCACATACGCCATTGGCGATCCTTGTCGAACAACAAAAGGAGTATTGTGCCATAGCGTCGGCGAGCCTACTCCCGATGATGCTTGTGAGCGCGGCTCATCAGGTAGAGGGCCCCGGCCAGGGCCAGCACCGAGAGCGCCAGGTAGATGGCATCCAGCGGTGTCTCGAAGGTGATATCCACCACCGCGCGAAAGAACTCGATGATCACCGCCAGGATCACCACCCGGGCGATCTTGTCCTTGAGCTCATCGAAGGACGAGACATTGAAGGGGTTCGAGGCCGGGTGCGACTCGGCCGGTTCGATCGGCGACACGAACAGCCGATACACCCCCAGGCCGAAGATCAGCAGCACGATCGCCACCAGGTAGATGTCCACCGCCATCACCACGCTCGGCACCACCGTCTCGTGAATATCGGGCTGCCCGCCGACCAGGTAGTAGGTCGCGGCGGTCACGGTAAGCTTGAGAATATCCAGAGTACCGATGATGAACAGCACCAGTGCCCCCAGCAGGCTCGGCACCACCGCCAGCATCACCAGCAGCCGGCTGTTCCACAGGAAGCGCTCGAAGATGCGTTCATAGCGCTTGCCGCTGGTGGAAGGCACCGCTGTATCGGGTCGAGGTTCGGGAGGGGTGGGCTGGCTCATGAGGGCTCCTTGCGATAGTAGATCGAGGCCCAAGATAGCACTAAAGTGGACATCGTCAAGACAGAAAACGTCCCGATTTAAGTTATCGTCTCGGCCTTGGCTGCAGCTGCACAGCGCTGCCCTGTGTCATGGTCCTGAGCGGTGTCACGTTGATGACCAAAGTGATCGGGAATGGCGGCACCGCCGCCAGTC
>NZ_NBYR01000045.1:0-3255 GCF_002119345.1 Halomonas sp. CSM-2
TGGCTGGTGAGGGTGCGGCGACTGGCGCGGAACTTTATGTTGGGCATGGCACTGTCTGGGTGAATGGCGATAATGGCTATATTGCCATGCAGGTCAGTGGGTTAGAAGTGCTTCCGGGGGCCGGTCTCACGGATTCAGGATTATGTTTTCAGCACTTTCTTCAGCAACCGAATCACTATCGCCTTTTTTTCCTCGAAATTTCGAAGCGCCAATAACCGCGCTTATATCTGCTGAAGTTGCACTTGGGTCAAATATACCTAGAACATGGACGTTCGAGTTAGCTGTAATTTCTATACCAGGAAAAACAAAGATTGAATTTCCTTCCCCTCTTAAAATTTCTGCGGCTTCCTTAAGCTTATCAACCCAATCACCAGAGTTATGATCTGTGACTGCAACACACTCGATCCCCTTAGCTATATAATCTAAAAGCCAATCTCTTGGTGTTTTTGAGGTTTTTAAATGGACGTCTGCTTTTCCATAATCAAAAGATGCTGGAGTATGTGTATGAAAATCAAACTTCCACCATCTTGCACCAACAAAACTCATCTTTACATCCTTATGTCCGATTTACTCACAGTGATTACCAGGACGGCCTCTCAGGGTCGAAAAGAGTCAATCGTCCAAATTTTCATAAAGCGCCATCATGCCTGCAATAGACTGCATACTTTCAATCGGCTCCTCGTAACTCCAGGCAATATCTTTGTTGTCACCCAGCGAGAAATACACTGTGGTGCCTTTAAACGGGCAGTGGGTCGTTGTTTCGGAAAGGGTAAGCAAATCCATCCGCACATCTTCACGCGGGAAATAATGGCGTGGCGGGTAGCCGGTTTCGCGGAGTTCGAGGGCTTGGGTGGAGTCGGCAAGCAGATTGCCATCCACATGCACCTGCACGCGCTGGTTAACGGGGTGGAGCTCGATGCGAGGTGCCTGTGGCATTAGGTTGTTCCCTGCGGCTTTTTAGCTCTAATAAAATGAGCCTAGCAGCAAAGTTCGTTGAATCCCATTCTCTCCTCATCACACTTTAGGCTACGAAGATGACCTGGGTCATGTTGATCCCATTACTACCGCCCTACTACTGTCTTTGGCTGAAGTAATAAATGCTTGGGCATTAAGACAGGACGTTTTGGAAGGGCTTAAGGAAGCCGAGAAGCACTCTTTGGAAAGCAAACGTAACGCGGCCCGTACGCTGATCGCTCTCACCGAAATGGATGATCAGATGATCGCGGGCATCGAAGAACTGCCCGTCGAAGAGGTGGAGAAGTGACGAGCCGAGATCCAGCATTAATGCCTAAATAAGCTGGCGTGACCGCCGCCAGCAAGAGTTCAAAGCGCTCACGAGACTATTTTTCAGACCAACCCTAATCCCGCTTTCTTCAGTCTCTACCTAACGATGATGCCTTGCGACTACCCCCTCCACCCTTCCGCCTCGTGCGGGCCTTTTTCTGCTCACTCCCTCGCATCGCCTGGCGCGTTTGTGCAATCCGCATCAGACGTTGAAAGGTGGGGCATTCCAGATGACTTGGCGCCGTGCAAGTCACAACATGACGCAAACCATCACGTAGTGCTGTCAGTTCTTTGATGCGGCGATCCAGGAGATCCGCCTTGTCACTCACCATCTCACGATCGATTTCCGGCAGTCGTTCAGAACCCAGCATTTCGCGTATTTCGGCCAGCGAAAACCCCGCGACCTGCCCCAGCGCAATCAGCGACAAGCGCGTCAACACGTCCGTTTCGAAAACGCGACGCAACCCATTGCGACCCACTGATCTGATCAGCCCCACTTCTTCGTAATAGCGCAGTTTCGAGGCGGGTATACCGCTTTTACGGGAGAGTTCGGCAATATCGAGCATGGCACTTGACTTCAAGTTGACTTGAGGTAATAAGCTACTTCTCCTCACCCTAGCCTTCAAGGAGATTGAGGAAGATGCCACTTTTCAATAATCAGGCTCGTTTCACCCACAGGGTCAGCCCTGCCTTTACGCGATTGGCAGTCGTTCAGGCCACACTGATTTTCGCCATTACCTTGGTTGCCCCGAAATGAACGGACTGCTGATCGATGCTCTATTGCTCGGCGTTGGGGCGACCGCTTTCATGGATATCGTAGCGCTGTTGCAAAAACGCCTGCTGGGTATCCCCTCACTGAATTACGCGATGGTTGGGCGCTGGCTGGGTCACTTGCCGAGCGGCAGGTTTATCCATCGGCCTATCGGCAATAGCGCACAGATCCAAGCAGAAGCGCCTCTAGGGTGGTTTGCGCATTATCTGATTGGGATCGCTTTCTCTGTGATGTTCCTGGTACTTGTTGGGCCGGACTGGCTCGCCCGCCCTACGCTCATACCTGCGCTAGGTTTCGGTGTGATGACGGTGCTTGCGCCTTTTCTTGTCCTGCAACCTTGCTTGGGCGCAGGGATCACCGCCCGTAAGACACCTCAGCCAAACATCGCTAGGCTTCGCAGCCTTGTGGCGCATTCCAGCTTCGGTTTTGGTCTATGGATTTCGGGCTTGGGATGGTTGCTTTGAGGTGGTCAGCCTCTACTAACAGAATGCCGTCTGCTGGAAGCTCTTTGTTGCCACCATGCCAGCGTGCCAAACCTGAAGTTGTGGATACGCTTCTTTCCAGCTCACCTCTGGCAACCTGAAAGCTAAGTAATCTAGCGCAACGGCTATCGCGATTTCACCGAGATTGACTGACGAGGCAAATGGTTTTTTAAGCTCGCTGTTCAGTTGTTTTAAGATTCTCTGTATGGCTCGTTGCCGCCTTAGCCCGAGTTCGCTCTCTTCAATCTCATTGCCATAATGCTTTCTTGCAATCACGGTCGTGAAAGCGGCATCCATCAGGTTTTGACCCAACCCAGCCAGGTGCAACACATCACCCAAACACGTTGAGGGAATCATTGGCTTGTTGGGACTCACGCCATCCAGATAAACGGCAATCAGCATCGACTCGCTTAGCGTGGTGCCGTCCTCCGTTATCAGCGCCGGAATGCGCCCCGCGGGGTTGGCCTTTAATAGAGCGGCATCGTCTGCCCAAGGGTCGCACCACTTCAGCGTAACGGTCTCATCTAGCCCTTTTTCAATTAAAACGATGCGCGCCAGACGCGCATAAGGTGGAGTTAAGCTCAGTTCTTGTGTATGGAGGGCAGTAGAGAGGGTGGCGTATCCTGTTGATTGATCTCGCCAGATCACAACCAACATAGGACGGATACGCCATGAGCAATTCTACTCTCCAAGCCGTGACGCAGCCAGACACCGGCG
>NZ_NBYR01000046.1:0-3122 GCF_002119345.1 Halomonas sp. CSM-2
CTTCGAGGTCCGGGAAGGACCGTTACTGGGGATCGTCACCAAGATCAACCGCAAGAGCGTGATCGTGTTAGCCGAGGACGGCACCAAACAATACAAGGTCTCGCCGGAGTTGTTAAGGCCTCTCCGCAACGTGAAGTAAGTCAACTACGTCCTGGAATGAACGCTTACTGCGCAATGTCTGCGACCACCACAGCCGACTCTGGAACCGTAACATCATCGACCAGCCCAAGCTGCCCGAGACAGACGTCTTGCTGTGGTACAACGAGTTCTACGATCAGCTACAGTTGTCCTTCTTGGTGCTGAGTATCGTCCGGCACATGATCAAGATGATTTGCCCGAATACCGGCTGGCATCAGCGTTTACAGACACATCTATAGGGTTTCCCGGTACTGCATGCCGGGAGGAAGCTATCACTGAAAGACATGGCCCCATCGGGCTGGGAGCGCTGGTGGGCCGAGTGAGGTATTGAGTACACAAATAAGAACCCCCGCGTAAGTTCATAAGAGCCAAGAGGTGGGGGCCGTGTTGAGCCTGATTTTATGACCATATCTTAGTCATGACAAAACTTAGTTGTAATTAAAGGGACGAGTCGCATGGCCATTGAGCAAGGCATCTGGAAACTGAGAGGCAGTAACGGCGACGCACCGCAGACACGCTGCTCGCCATGCCTGGCGCACTACCAAAAAAGCCCCACATCAGCGGGGTACAAGCAACGATAAGTATACTTGCCATTTATTTGAAAACTTCCAATCAAACATTAGATTCCCGAAGTGATTCAGGGAACTCTATATAAAGTGGAATCTCTCTGTGTGGTTCGAAAGAGTCATAGGAGTGTGACACATGCTCTGGTAAAGCTGGATGCCTGGTAAAGAAAATCAGCATATCTCGGGTGGCGCGGAACTCTTTCTTGGCAGCGCGTACAGGGGAGAGGCTGTGCTTCCTTTCGTGATCCACGATGAGCATGGTATCGAGGAATCGTTTATGCTGTGCTTGCCCTAGTCGCAGATCCTGGTCAAACGCATCCCATCGAGTGCCGTTTGCCTCCCTGTTGTCATGAATGAATGTGATGGCGCTATCATCTGTCGTGTTCTCTATCCCAAGCAAAGTCGTCATAGTATGGTCGACTCCATCAGCATGCACTCCTTCCAGCGCGGGCTCCCCTACCAAATCCGGCGTAGTGATGGTTCTAAGATTGAAAACCGTAGACACACATTTTTGGGAATCGTAGTCAAGCCCGAACCGATGCCTAACATTGATGCCCCATACGATAAACGCCTTGAAAATCAATAGGGCTTGAAATGCTCGGTTCAACTGGAGATCGTCTCCTATCCCCCTGAACTCTCTGACTTTGCCAGAGTCATGGCGTACAAAATCCTCTTGAGCTGACAGAACGAAAGGCTGGAACTCGATCCTGTTGATTGTAGAGTTAAGAAAGTTGAACTCAAAACGCCCATTTTTCGATTCTCTGAAGGGAAGCGTCGGATCAGAGCCTAAGTTGCTGCTGACACCCTTCAGTCCGTCAAAATCCGCATCTGTTGCCCCCATCTCTCGTAGAATCTTTTCCATCAACTCGCCAGTGATGAATATAAACTTTTCGTTAATATATTTTTCTTTGATTTCAAACAATGCATCATGGATATTGAATTTTGGCATATAAAACCTCTCCATTTTTAAATCATTATTTCCTACAAAGCCCCACGCCCAAGAGTGCAAACGCGAAGCCGAGCATTTGAAGTGGCATGAGCTTGTCGCCAAACAACAACCAAGCCTCTAGTGCAGCCAGAGGTGGAGCGAGTAACATCAACGATGTCGCTTTCGTCGCGCTTCCGCTGCGAACCAGAAAGATCAGAAGATAAGTTCCTAACCCCGACAAAATGAGAACTGCCCACGAGAGCGCAAATAAGAGCTCCCCATTAAACGACAGCTGGGACTCGCCCAGCACGAATGCCAACGTAATGGCAGTAATAGTGGCAGACGCATTCTGAATGGCCAGAGATGGCAACAATTCGGATTTCGCAATAGACATTTTCTGCAGGATGGTTCCCCACGTTATGGATAACACAGAGGTCAATGCGATGAGCGGAACTACGATGGTGTAGCTCTGCTTTGCTTGCAGGGCGATAGTAGGGAAAAGCACCATCGCAACACCGAACAGACCGACAAAAATGCCCGTTGCTTGGGCAGGCCTGACGCTCTCTCGCATGAATGTCAGGCCTATCACCATAGTGAATACAGGGTGCAAAGCCCCTAGCAATGCCATAAGTGCAGCAGGAAACCCTTGTGATATAGCCCAATAGCTTCCACCGAGATAAATGCCATTGATGAACAGCCCCGCCAGGGCATGTCTGTGCCATTCGATGACAGGGGGGAAATTCTTTTTGAGTGCTATCGCGATAGCCGCGAAAAGCAGAGATGAAAGAAAAAACCTGATTGCCAGAAAAATGTTTGGCGATGCAGAACCTACAATCAACCTTCCAACAATGAACCCTGTGGACCAAAGCAGCACAAAGAGGCAGGAAATCAATAGAGTGGCGTTGTCGGCGCTCTTTTGTGTCATATGCATTCCCAGAGCATCAACGTGCGCGCTCAGTCATAAAGTACAAGACAGAGACGAGAACAAAGGCTATTCCGCCAACAGAGGCACCGCGCCATCCATAGTGAGCAAACAGCCATCCTCCGAACGCAGACCCTATAGCGCCTCCGCAGAAGAAAGTTGTCATGTATAAGCCATTTAGACGTCCACGGATTTCCGGTGCCAGCGCGAAGATCACTCGCTGTCCGAGAACTAGGTTGGCCGATACCGCAAAGTCGAGCGCAATACCTGCAATTACAAACATCGCTAAAGATAGACGCGATCCGATATCACCGATGTAGGTGATAGCGAAAGCGCCTATAGCCAGCAACATTGCTGCCGCGGTCGCCGACCTGATCCATCCCCGATCGGCGATCCGCCCTGCGATAGGCGCTGCAATTGCTCCAGCAACGTAAGCGTTCATTCCAGGACGTAGTTGACTTACTTCACGTTGCGGAGAGGCCTTAACAACTCCGGCGAGACCTTGTATTGTTTGGTGCCGTCCTCGGCTAACACGATCACGCTCTTGCGGTTGATCTTGGTGACGATC
>NZ_NBYR01000009.1:0-190775 GCF_002119345.1 Halomonas sp. CSM-2
TCACGTCACTGGTGCGCATGCCAGCGTGGTGGGGAAGCGGCTGTCGATGCTGTCGACGCCAGCGATCTCGAAGCATTGCCCGATGATGGACAGCCCGGCGTGGCTAGTGAGGGTGCGGCGACTGGCGCGGAACTTTATGTTGGGCATGGCACTGTCTGGGTGAATGGCGATAATGGCTATATTGCCATGCAGGTCAGTGGGTTAGAAGTGCTTCCGGGGGCCGGTCTCACGGATTCAGGAACATTACTAAACTCAGGTTCTTTACCCATTTTTTCCGTATTTGCTTTGAAAGCAGTATCTCCATCTATTTCTAAGGATGTATGTAGCTCTGCACCGTGAAATATACCATCGAAGAAACTTTTAATTTTACTAAAATAGGGTAATTTTCTTACATCCTTCCCTTCCCAAAGGGCAAAATTTATCGAAATATTAAAGCTGGAGTTCTCTCCTGTATTTAATATCGGTCGAGTGTAGCTAAATGCAAAAATTCCTGAACAAGCAACTCCTTCAAACCGCATAGCCTTTGTCCCAAAATATGCCTTCCCATGCACATCATTAAACTGCTCTGTTACTTTGCTCTCTGTGTCTATTAGCCATATTCTATGTATAGCTTCTATACCATCTTTTCTTATTTCTACATACTCTGGCTTATCTGGCGAGCCACCGGGAAAGTTAAAACCTCTTGTATCAAAATATTTTGCTGGCAACTTAGCATCTTGCCCTTCTTCAAACATTTTCCTCAAAATTTCTACACCTTCCTCGCCCTTCACTTCAAAATTGAAAGTGACATCTTCCTTGGCATGATACTCATAAACAGTCTGCCCATCCTTGAAGTGGGTGGTAACTTCAAACCTTGGGTCGGATCTCTCTATTGCTCTGGCAGTTGCTGTGTGGACGTTTGATATTGCTTTTGTTAGAAGCTTTTGGGGATGACCAGTCAAAGCCATTGTAGTCAGATTTATTGCATCTTCGTCAGAAGGGAGCTTTGTGCCTTGTTCCCTGATTGCCGTTGTCTCAGCTTTTACCTTCCATTCTTTGAGTAATTTCGCTGTGTAACGGGCTTCATCACGATCAATAATTATTGAGCAGTTAGAACATAGCCATATCGCATTCGATATAGAACCTCGCTCAGATGATGTCATTGAGGGATCATAACGGGGTCCCCCAGGCGATGCTGCATGTATATGTGCAGCAACCCCTATGCTATTAACCCCCAACTCTGTATCTCCTGGTGCAGCTGTAGGCACACGGCAGGCAGGATTAGAGCAACGAAGAGCAACCCGTTGGCTCAGCTTGGTGATGTCTCCTTTCTTGAAATTGTCCCGAGCCATAATCCTTTCCTTTACTAATTTATAATTAGTTTACTCCAAAGAAAGGCTGGCTCAATAGAACCAGGCACACAACATTAATAAGCCTTTGAAATGTATGGAAAATCTTTTTTATTCAAAGAGTTGTGCATTAGGTATTGGACGTTACGTCATCAACAATCGCGACATACGCAGGCGGCGGTTTATCAATCACGAAAGCACCCGCCAGATTGGCAAAACGCGCCTGCCGGTTCAAGCGGCGCTGCGAAGGCCCCTGCTTGAGTCGACGGGCTTCGAGCACGGGCAAGCCGCTTCGCTTGGCGAGCTCGAAAGCCAACCAGTGCGCTTGATTGAACCCGCGGTCGCGAGCGCGCTCTGGCGTCATTGGCACGGGCAGTATCGCATCAAAGGGTGGCGACGGCAGGCTTTGTTGCATTAACTCACACAACAACATGCCAGCCCGAGGCCGGGCGTTAAATTTGAAATCGCGCACCAGTGCATTAACGGGAAATTCATAGCGTAACGCCACATAAGCAGCCTCGAAGGCAGGCCGCTTACTGAGGCAATGCCCGCACAAGAAGTGGTGATCGTTCGTTAACTGATCACCACAGCACGGACAGGCAGGTCTATTCCAGGGCAACTGCTCGAAACATTCCGAGCACCAGCTTGCGTCCCCTTCAAGCGGTGCCAAACAAAACACACAATAACCCGGCAGTCCCCGTTTTAGCAGAGCACTACCGGCAGCTACCCAGCGTTTCAATCGCATGAGCACTCCTTGGCTGGCGGCTTGTACACTTTATCATTGACTTTATATAAAAGATTGATAGTATACGCATCGTTCTGCGGATGTGGTGGAATTGGTAGACACGCTAGATTTAGGTTCTAGTGCCGTAAGGCGTGGGAGTTCAAGTCTCCCCATCCGCACCAATTAAGCATTATTTTTCAATCAGCTAGATTTATCCCCTCCTTGCTTTTAGTGCTCATATAGTCTGTTTTGGGCATGCTTCGGTCAGTTTCTTAGCCAACATTTGCATCCCTTCTAATCGTCTTTATCTGCTTTCTTACGTCCCCGCAATGCTTTTTTATTGCCCAACAAATCAGGTTTACCTGATTAAAATTGAACCACAACTCATTGGCTAACTGGATTTTTTAGCCTGTTGAGCTAGCTTTTGTTCTACTCGCTAACTCCAAACCATTAAACGGGCTAAGGAACAGACCTATGGACTGGCTTAACGGAAATAGTCAGGCGATTTCCGCCGCCACAAGCATCTTCACCGTTCTCCTTTGGTTATTTTACCTGCAGCTACTCTATAACGGCTACGTTCGCCAGCGGCGTCCACGCATCATTATCAATCGCGGCCTTGGCACCGGCCAGAATGCGCTTTGTCTAATAAGCAACATGAGTAGTGAATCCATCTACATTCAACATGTGGCAGCACTTCTTCATACCCAAGAAAGCAGCTACATGGTCGACGTCGCGGAGTACCAGGAAGAGAAAGAGAATGAGCAGGAAGGGAAATCCATCAGAAGTCACCAGGGGCCGCTAGCCTCTGGCGATTACCTGCATATGCAACGCTTTGCCGACATTGCCGATCAGATCTGCGCTACCTGGCAACTGGACAACACCATTTACGATCAGACCGGGCTTCAACTGGAGCTGCGAGTGATTGCCATCTATGGCTCGGAAGACAGGCCCGTCGGAGCGTCGCGGTCATTCTATCTAAGCGACCCATCCACTTCCGAAAAGACATTGATCCCCATCAGCGTGGATACCAAACGTCTCAACGGGCGGCTTCAGCGCCGTAAAGTAAAGCGCTGGGCTGAAGAAGTGGATAACCTTGAAACGAATCGCTAGCCCGGCGTTGGCCATACGCCACTATCAACACGGCACCCATGGACTATGGCTACAGCCGCAGCCCACCGTCGCACTCGATGATTCGACCAGAGAAATAATCATTATCGAGGATAAACGCCACGCTTTGCGCAATATTATCCGCCTCCCCCAGACGCCTTAACGGCACCTTTGAGGCAATGCGTTCCAGCATATCGGGGCGCATCGAGGCGGTCATGTCAGTATTGATGAAGCCCGGCGCCACCGTACCGGTGCGAATACCATAGCGCGCCAGCTCGCTTGCCCAGGTGACAGTCAATGCATGTACTCCCGCCTTCGCGGCCGCATAATTGCTCTGCCCGGGGTTACCCGCTTTAGAGATACTGGAAATATTGACGATCACGCCTTCATGCTGGGCTTCGATCATTTGCGTCGCCGCTTCTCGTCCGCACAAAAACACGCCCGTCAGGTTGATATCAATCACGCGCTGCCAGGCCGCCAGGGACATGCGTGTTTCCACCTGCCCCTCTTTGGCTTTCACCATGAGGGCATCGTCGGTAATGCCCGCATTATTGACACACCCGCTGACCGGACCCTGCTTCTCGGCAATGTCCGCAAATGCTTGCACCACTGATGCTTCATCGGCAACATCAACGACCACTCCCTGCGCATCGATCCCCTGCCGTGCCAATGTTGAGACAGCGCTATCCAGAGCTTCACCACTAATATCCAGCAACGCCAGCCGCGCTCCCTTCTGCCCCAGTTGCTGAGCCACGGCATAGCCCAGGCCTTGTGCACCTCCAGTTATCGCAATTACCCGACCATCCAGCTTCATTTAACGCTCCTTCCCGTCCGTTTTGATCACGTTGATACATCTCGTCGTTCAAACTGACACGCAAACCATCACCCGGCAATCCCCTAAAAGCGCAATGCAGCTTCGCTAGGCTATTTAGTCCGGCTTGTTTTTCAATCAGACTGTCACCATATCTATCACGACGTTTATTACGGAGTTAGTTATGCCCATTTTGGTGTTTGTTTCCCTGTTCACGCTGCTTGACTTTGTCATCCTGTTCTCGATTGGCAGCCAGATCGGTTTATTAATGACTCTGCTGCTGGTGATTGGCACCGGGGTCGTGGGTCTGCATCTTATTCGCAAGGAAGGCGTGGCAACGTTTGCCCGCGCTCGTCAGCGCATGCAGGCAGGTGAAATTCCCTCTAATGAGCTGTTTACCGGTGCCGCCCTGATATTTGGCGGTGCGTTATTAATGGCACCGGGTTTTCTCTCCGATGCCCTCGGCCTTGCCTGCCTTGTGCCGAATGCCCGTCGCCTGCTGTTTAAACTGCTTACCGCGCTGGGTTTAAAGGTCGCCACCCACCGCACGACCGGGCATGATCCGTCGTGGGCCTCTCATCAGGATGAGCCCCGCTATCGTCACAGCGAGAGCGCGTCGTCCACCGAAAAGCCGGAAGGACCGATCGAAGGGGATTTTATTAGCCGGGATGAGCCGAAACACCGCGGCTAGCGAATAGACAGCGCTTGAGATTTTTTTATTAGCGCCCCCTTGAAAGGCCACCCGCAGCCCCCACTTTTCAAACAGCACACAAGTTCGGTAACTGCTTCACTATAAAGTGGTTGCCATTTACAGCGAAGACATCTTGTCTTCATTTTTCGCGGGCACCGCCCACGAAAACTATCAACACTAACCGCCCTGATTGGGGCTTTGACGATACTCAGGAGAACGTAAGCATGAATATCCGTCCTTTGCACGATCGCGTCGTCGTTCGTCGCGTGGAAGAAGAGCAGAAAACCGCTGGCGGCATCGTGCTTCCGGGCAATGCGCAGGAAAAGCCTACCCGTGGTGAAGTTATCGCCGTTGGTAATGGCCGCATTCTGGAAAGCGGCGACGTTCGCCCCTTGGACGTGAAAGTTGGCGATAACGTGATCTTCAAAGACGGCTTTGGCGTTGAAAAGCAGAAAATCGACGGCGAAGAAGTCTTGATCATGAGCGAAGCCGATATTCTGGCAGTTGTCGAAGGCTGATCACCGCCTCGACCTATTACTTTCCCATTTCTTGAAATTTATTAGGAAGTAACGAACATGGCAGCTAAACAAGTCAAGTTTTCCGATGATGCTCGCAAGCGCATGGCGCGCGGTGTTGACGTTCTCGCCAATGCAGTGAAGGTCACACTGGGTCCGAAGGGACGCAATGTTGTTCTCGAAAAATCCTTTGGTGCACCGACCGTCACCAAAGACGGTGTATCGGTGGCCAAGGAAATCGAACTGAAAGACAAGTTCGAGAACATGGGCGCCCAGATGGTCAAGGAAGTTGCTTCGCAGACCTCTGACGTCGCGGGCGACGGCACCACCACCGCCACGGTTCTGGCCCAGGCTATTATCGCGGAAGGCCTGAAAGGCGTAACTGCCGGCATGAACCCGATGGACCTCAAGCGCGGTATTGACCATGCCGTCACGGCAGCCGTCAAAGAAATCCAGGCGATGTCAGTGCCCTGCACCGATACCAAATCCATCGCTCAGGTAGGCACCATCTCCGCTAACGGCGACAAGCGCATCGGTGAGATCATTGCCGAAGCAATGGAAAAAGTCGGTAAAGAAGGTGTCATCACCGTTGATGAAGGTCGTGGCTTCGAAGACGAACTGGAAGTCGTCGAAGGTATGCAGTTCGATCGTGGCTACCTGTCGCCCTACTTTGTGACCAACCAGGACACCATGTCCGTTGAACTGGAAGATCCTTACATCCTGTTAGTGGATAAGAAGATCTCCAACATCCGTGAGCTGCTGCCGGTTCTCGAAGCCGTTGCCAAGCAAGGCAAACCGCTTGCCATCGTTGCCGAAGACATCGAAGGCGAAGCGCTGGCCACGCTGGTCGTGAACAACATGCGCGGCATCGTGAAAGTCGCGGCCACCAAGGCGCCTGGCTTTGGCGATCGTCGCAAGGCGATGCTTCAGGATATTGCGATCCTCACCAACGGCACCGTGATTTCTGAAGAAGTTGGTCTGACCCTCGAGCAGGCGAACCTGGATCACCTGGGTACTGCCAAGCGCATGACCATGTCCAAGGAAAACACCACCATCATCGATGGCGCCGGCGTTGAAGCCGATATCGAAGCTCGCGTGGGTCAGATTCGCACCCAGATCGAAGACACGTCTTCCGATTACGACAAAGAGAAGCTGCAAGAGCGGGTTGCCAAACTGGCAGGCGGCGTTGCGGTTATCCGCGTCGGTGCGGCCACCGAAGTGGAAATGAAAGAGAAGAAAGCCCGCGTTGAAGATGCGCTGCATTCGACTCGCGCCGCCGTTGAAGAAGGCGTAGTGCCTGGCGGTGGTACCGCGCTTGTCCGCGTCATGGCCAAGGTACAGGGTCTGACGGGTGATAACGAAGACCAGAACCACGGCATCAACATGGCCCTGCGCGCCCTGCAGTCGCCGCTGCGTCAAATCGTCAGCAACGCTGGCGAAGAGCCCGCCGTCGTCATCAACCGCGTGAAGGACGCTGAAGGCAACTTCGGCTACAACGCGCAGACCGGTGAATTCGGGGACCTGTTTGAAATGGGCGTCCTCGACCCTGCCAAAGTAACGCGTTCTGCGCTGCAGTCTGCAGGCTCCGTTGCTGGCTTGATGATCACCACCGAGTGCATGATCGCCGACGATCCGGACGAGAAAGAAGCCGCTCCGGACATGGGTGGCATGGGCGGAATGGGTGGCATGGGCGGCATGATGTAAGCTGCCCCCGAGCCTTATCGCTCTGACGGTAAGCCGTCATCAAGAACCCCGCCTTGTGCGGGGTTCTTGTCGTTAAAGCGTGGTAAAATCGTCGTTTTCCATTCGCTATTCAGGCTGTCTTATCACCGTGCTTTCCAACATTCGCATTGTGCTGGTGCAAACCTTCCATCCCGGTAATATAGGCGCCACCGCCCGGGCCATGAAAACCATGGGGCTGACGAACCTGGTGCTGGTCAACCCCCGTCAATTTCCCGACGAGGAAGCCACCCGCCTTGCCGCCGGGGCGACAGACGTTATCGACAACGCCCGGGTCGTCACCCGGCTTGACGAAGCGGTGAGTGACTGTGTTCAGGTAGTAGGCGCCAGTGCGCGGCTTCGTAGCCTCCCCCTGCCCCATTTTGAAGAACCCGACGATATGGCCCAGGCGGTGACACAGAACGCGCAGCATGCGCCGGTAGCACTCGTGTTTGGCCGCGAACGCTCAGGGTTGACCAACGACGAGATTCGCTGCTGCACGCATCAAGTCAGCATTCCCGCCAACCCTGACTACGGCATCTTGAACCTCTCTCAAGCGGTGCAAATCCTTGCCTACGAAGTACACCGCGCATGGCGCAGGCGCGACGACAGCCACTATGTTTATCAGCAGCCGACTGAAACCACGCCGCCGAGCCGCGAACAATTCTTGTACTTTCAGGAGCACTTAGGGCGATTGATGCAGCAAAGCGGCTTTATCACCCAGCCCCATGCGCGCACTGAGGAACAGTTGCAAGCCCTGTTTACCCGCGCTCAGCCGAGCCGCAAAGAGCTTTCTCTGCTGCGTGGCTTGCTCAGCGCTTTCGAGTCCCACTTGCCGGATCGATAACTCGTGCCACACAGCCATCAACCCATCCATCGGGCACGGTGCGTAATACCTACCCACAAAAAAACGGCGAGCTTGTGCTCGCCGTTCGTCTATGCCGCTAACAGTTAGTGTGCGTAACACTGATTAACGGTCCAACCACGCCACCAGCGCTTCACCGGTGGCCGCTGAGGATGGCGGGTTTTGGCCGGTGATCAACTGACCATCTTCACGCACATAAGGCGTGAAGTCGTCTGCCTTGCTGTAAATACCGCCACATTGCTGAAGCGCATCTTCTACCAGATGAGGAACAACATCCGTCAGCCCCACGGCCTTTTCTTCACCGTTGGTAAAGCCGGTCACTTCACGACCTTTCACCAATGGTTCGCCATTCCTGTCCTTCGCATTGACGAGCACAATCGGCGCATGGCAGACCGAGGCCACCGGCTTACCTTGTGCGATAAAGGTTTCGATCAGCTTGATAGAATCTTTATCATCGACCAGATCCCACAGCGGGCCATGGCCTCCCGGATAGAACACGGCATCAAAGTCATCTGCTTTCATATCGCTCAGGCGATGCGTGGCGGCCAAGGCGGCATTGGCTTGCTCATCCTTTTTGAAGCGCCGCGTTTCATCGGTTTGGCCATCTTCGGCATCGCTTTTTGGATCAAGCGGCGGCTTGCCACCTTTCGGCGATGCCAACGTCACCTCGGCCCCGGCGTCCTTGAACACGTAGTAAGGCGCGGCAAGCTCTTCCAGCCAGAAACCCGTCTTTTCTCCGGTATCGCCCAACTGATCGTGAGACGTCAGTACTACCAAAATACGCTTGCTCATCTAAATTCTCCTAGCGTGATGCGTTCAAAACTCCGCCTAACACTCTTTTAGGTGGGGGCATGCCCCCTGAGTTGCAAGCCGAACCCGTCCGTCCTTGTTAGACGCCGCGCCCTGGATGGTTAAAGCATCATCGTCGCCAGCCAGCCAAAGCCGATAAGCGGTACGTTATAGTGCAAGAATGTCGGTACGACACTGTCCCACATGTGATCATGCTGACCGTCGACATTGAGGCCTGCCGTAGGACCGAGCGTAGAATCTGATGCGGGGGAGCCCGCGTCACCCAAGGCAGCAGCAGTGCCCACAAGTACGACGGTGGCCATGGGCGAGAAGCCGAACTGAACCGCTAACGGCACAAAAATAGCCGCGATAATGGGAATCGTCGAAAATGACGAGCCGATTCCCAGGGTGATAAACAACCCGACCAACAGCATAACCAGCGCAGCGAGCCCGCGATTATCGCCAAACAGGTCGACAGCACCCGCGACAAGCGTGTCGATATCGCCGGTGGTTTTCATGACTTCCGCAAAACCGGCCGCCGAAATCATGATAAAGCCAATCAACGCCATCATGCGCATGCCACTGGTAAACAAGTCATCGGCTTCGCGCCATTTAAAAATCCCCCCCAGCGACAGCAGCCCAATCCCTACCAAGCCGCCGAGGATCATCGAGCCGCTATAAAGCTGAAGCCCGAGAGCGGCGACAATGGCGACCCCGGACATGACCAGCCCAAGTGTGTGGGGCGTGGCGGGCGTGGCCGAATGTCCTGCCGGTGTATTGGCTAACGGCTTGACCGCATAATCGCGACGGCCGCGGTAGCTGAAAGTAAGCGCCACGACCAAACCAACAAGCATCCCGCCGACCGGTATGGCCATCGCCATGGGCAGCATCTCGCGGGTGATCTCCAGGCCCAGCGGTTCACCCGCACTCCTCAGGTTGGCCAGTAAAATATCATTGAGGAAGATAGCCCCAAAGCCCACAGGCAGCAGCATATAGGGGGCAGTCAAGCCGAATGTCAGGGCACAGGCTACCGCCCGACGGTCCAGCTGCAGGCGGTTCATGACGGTCAACAAGGGTGGTATCAATACCGGGATAAACGCGATATGCACGGGGATCACATTCTGAGACAGAATCGCGACCAGCACTACCGCGGCCAACAGCACCCACTTCACTCGATTCTGGTTGGCTGCATGGGTTTCTTTACCCAGCATCCTGATCAACACGTTGGCTAGCATGTCCGGCAGCCCGGAGCGGGAAATCGCCACGGCGAAAGCGCCCAGCGTCGCGTATGCAAGCGCCACCTGGGCACCGCCGCCCACCCCATCGTTGAATGCCTCGAGCGTCTGATCCAATGAGAGCCCGCCCACGAGCCCACCCACTAACGCGCCCACGACAAGGGCGAACACAACTGAAACTCGCGCGAGCGAGAGCGCGACCATCACAAGTACGGCAATAATTACGGCGTTCATCAATCTTCCTAAAATAGGCAGTGAGAAGTGGTAAGCGAGAAAACGCGGGATTTTATCAGAGAAAATCGCTATTCGCGGCGCCATTTACCCGATATATCACCAAGAACAACAGCTCCGCATTGCTGCCATGCAACACGAAGCCTGATATGTTGGTATCCTGGCTCTTGGATTAACTCAGATTCATGCTGCTCCGGAGCGCCCATGAGCACCTTTGCCATTGTCATTTCGCTGCTTCTGCTCATCTTCCTTGCCTACCGTGGGCTGACAGTTCTGCTGCTCGCCCCGCTGATGGCGGCGCTGGCGGTTACACTTTCGGGTGAAGCCGCCTTTTTGTTGCCGATGTATACCGACACTTTCATGGGGGCCCTCGGCAGTTTTGCCATTCAGTTTTTTCCGCTGTTCTTTCTGGGCGCCCTGTTTGGGCAGCTAATGTCGGATTCCGGCGCGGCTCAATCCATCGCCAACGGCATCGTCAATAAGCTGGGCACCCGTCATGTGGTACTGACGGTCGTGCTGGCCTGCGCCATTCTTACCTACGGCGGCGTTTCGTTATTTGTCGTAGCCTTTGCCATTTATCCCATCAGCCGCGAATTATTTCGCCGCACCGATATTCCCAAACGATTGATTCCAGGCGCGATTGCACTGGGATCTTTCACCTTTACCATGACCGCTCTACCCGGCACCCCGGCCATTCAGAACGCAATCCCCATTCCTTATTACGCCACCAACAGCTTTGCCGCTCCCGGCCTGGGAGTCATCGCCGGGCTCGTGATGCTCGGGCTGGGAATGGCCTACCTGCAATCCCGAGTAAAACGGGCGGCCGCACTGAATGAGGGCTACGGCCTTCATAAAGAACGCGAGACGGATGAAAGCGACTCACAGAATTCGCCACCCACCATGCGGTTAACCACGGCGCTGATTCCGTTGATCATGGTGATCGGTCTGAATGGCCTGCTGACGTACCTTGTTTTCCCATCGATGGACCTGAGTTTTATCAGCGATGAATTCGCCAGCGTAACGCCCGCCCGGCAGAGCGGCCTGTGGTCAATCTTGATCGCCCTGCTGAGCGCTTCCATATGGCTGGTCATCAGCCGCTGGCGACACTGGATAGCCCTGAAAGATACGGTTAATGGCGGCTGTGTCGACTCGTTGCTACCGATTTTCAACACCGCCTCCGTCGTCGGCTACGGTGCCGTGATTGCCAGCCTCGAGGGCTTTACCATCATTCGCGATACGGTGCTCAACGCATCGCCGGGTAATCCGCTGATTTCCGAAGCGCTGGCGATGAGCGTGCTGTCAGGTATTACCGGCTCCTCGTCGGGGGGCCTGTCGATTGCACTGGAAACGTTGGGCGGCGAATACCTGGCGATGGCACAAGCGGCCAACATCGACCCCGAGCTCATGCATCGCGTTGCCACACTGGCCGCCGGCGGCATGGATACACTGCCCCACTCTGGCGCCGTCATTACGCTGCTGACCATCTGCGGACTCACCCACCGACAGGCCTACGGCAACGTGGCCATGGTCACGATCGTGCTGCCTATCGCCGCACTGGTGAGCGTTATCACCCTCGGCACGCTGTTCGGCAGCTTCTAAAATAACCGCGCGCATGAGATAGTTAACCCAAAACCAGCGTTTGCAACCACGGGCCCAGCTTTTCGTGACCATTCCGTACCCTGAACACGTCGTGGTGGTCATCACCACGTCTATCACCGTCGTGCTCGCGGTTCTGCTGCACTACGAAGCCCTCTGGCTTATTTCCCGCCAGATTGAGCGATCACACAGACCCCACCGTCAGCGCATTCTGGCCATGGCATTCGGCGTTCTGATGACCCACATCGCCGAAATCTGGCTGTTTGGGCTTACAGGGTGGTGGTTGGTTGAGCTGCGAGGTATCGGCGCATTAAACGGCTATAGCGTTTTCAACCTGCTGGATCATATATTCTTCGCTGCCGTGACCTACACCACGGTGGGCTACGGCGACATTTATGCAACCGGCCCGATCCGTTTCTTGTATGGCACATTAGCGTTGACCGGTTTTGTCTTGATCACCTGGTCGGCGTCGTTCACGTTTGTCGAAATGCAAAAGCATTGGCGAGTAAGAAAATAACCTGTCTGTTCCATACGCTAGGGATTGTGCATGTTTGAAGTCATTATTTTATCGTTTGCCTTTATCTTCGGGATTATAGCTCGCCAACTCAGTCTGCCACCTCTGGTGGGTTTTTTAACGGCCGGTTTTGCACTTAATTTTGCCGGGCCCTATCTGGGTTTACCGACCGAGGCTGGCCCATTGCTCGAACACCTGGCGCATCTGGGCGTATTGCTGCTGTTATTCACCATTGGCTTGAAACTCAACCTAAAAAACCTCGTCGAACCTGCTGTGCTGGGCGGTGCTTTTATACACCTCAGCATCACCACCTTTACTTTCACTGCCGGCTTCGTGGTCTTGATGGGCCTGGCGCTTGATACCGCCATTCTGCTGTCCATTGCGCTATCATTTTCCAGCACGGTACTGGCTGCCAAGGTGCTCGAGGGCAAAAGAGAATTGCGGGCGCTGCATGGACGACTGGCTATCGGCATCCTGATTATCCAGGATCTGGTGGCACTGGCCGCCATCAGCATTTACAGCGGCCAGTCTCCCTCCTGGTGGGCACTTTGGATCCTGGCGCTGCCGCTACTACGGCCGGTGCTTTACTGGCTGATGAGCATTGCCCAGCACGATGAAATGCTGGTGCTGATGGGGGCAGTGTTGGCCATTGCCATCGGCGGCATGGGCTTTGATGTCGTGGGGCTCAGCGGCGAAGTGGGCGCTCTGGTGATGGGACTTTTGCTGGCCAAACATCCACGTGCCCAGGAAATGTCCAAGGCGCTCTGGGGGCTAAAGGAAATACTGCTGATCAGCTTTTTCCTGCAGATAGGCATGTCGGGCCTACCGGACGCTAATGCACTGATCTTCGCTGGCGTGATGGCAATGCTGCTGCCACTAAAACCGCGCTGTTTTTTGCCCTTCTGGTTATATTCAAGATCCGCGCCCGTAGCGCTTTTCTGGGGAGCCTCAGCCTCACAGCCTACAGCGAGTTCGGCCTGATCGTGGCGTCCAGCATTCTGGAAGAGTGGCTGGTACCGCTGGCGCTGACGGTGGCGCTTTCATTTATCATCTCCGCGCCGCTCAACCGAGTCGCCCACGCCCTGTTTGATCGTTACGAAGTCCGCCTGACCCGCTTTGAACGTCATTTACGCCATCCCGATGAGCAGCCCGTCACCCTCGGCGATGCCAAAATGATGGTGATTGGCATGGGCCGGACCGGCAGTGCCGCCTACGACTTTTTCGTCGAGAACCATTTGCGGGTGATCGGCATTGATTCTGACCCGAATAAAGTGGCGACCTCCGAGCGCGACATACGTTATGCCGATGTGGAAGATGTTGCTTTCTGGTCGCACCTGGATATTCATGCCCTTGAAGCCGTAATGCTGGCAACGCCCAACACTGAGAGTAAGCTGTTTGCCACTCGCCAGCTTCGTAAAGCGGGTTTTAAAGGTACGATCATTGCGGGTATCAACTATCCCGATGAAGAAGCCCCCTTGATGGCGGCTGGCGCTGACCAAACCTATTTGCTGATGGCCGGTGCCGGTATCGGTATCGCCGAAAAAACCTGGGAAAACCTACAGTCTACTGCGCCAATCAGGTTTTGAGGGCGTTAGCTCAACAAAAAAGCACCATGCAAATAGTTTAA
Organism: Halomonas sp. CSM-2; assembly: GCF_002119345.1. Lineage (NCBI taxonomy): Bacteria > Pseudomonadati > Pseudomonadota > Gammaproteobacteria > Oceanospirillales > Halomonadaceae > Halomonas > Halomonas sp. CSM-2. The sequence continues at coordinate 13,753 of NZ_NBYR01000009.1, forward strand.
CCTTGGCTAACAATTATTCCAAAAAATACGTTACCATCCTAATCAACGTTTTTACTCACTCTGATATAGCCAACCTATATAGCCATTATGAGCGATCACGAACAGCCGCCATTGCCGCCTAATTCACGCCTAAGTGGCGATGCGCTGCCGCCTGTCGAGCAGCATGCACAACAGTACGAAACCGTGCGCAACGCCCACGAAACTGAACTGATCGAAGATTATGTGGAACTGATCGGGGATCTTTTGCGCCATCGTGGCGAAGCACGCGCGGCTGATATCGCCAGCCGCATGGCGGTTAGCCAGGCAACTGTATCGAAAATGATCCGACGTCTGAATGAGCTGGGGCTGGTAACGAGCCGTCCCTATCGGTCGCTCTTCTTGACTGAGGAAGGCCATAAAATGGCCGAAACCTCACGCGCACGTCATGATATTGTGCTGCATTTCCTGCGCGCCCTGGGCGTTCGCGACAACACCGCCCGCATTGATGCAGAGGGCATGGAGCATCACGTCAGCGATGAAACACTGGCCATCATGCGGCGTTTTACTGAAAAGCATCAGACATAAAACAGCCACTTCATTGTTTTTACGATTTTTTTACGACCTTGATACGGCTGAAAGCCGATTAACCTGGGCGATGTCACCATTCCAGATCATTTCCAGGTGAGTGGTCTGAATCATCTGCTTGACACGACGCGGCGTCATCAGCGCCCAACAGACACCTCCCTCGTGCCGCACCGAGTGATATCGCAGCCCCGTTCCAGTTGAACGACGTAATGCTTCGCCCAAGACCTGCGATGCCCGGTAATCATCAGCGCAATAGATGGGGTGGCTCGGTGCTAACACCAACCCATCTCGGCATCCCCCTTCATCGAACACACATTTCAGCCCTCTAAACACGAAGCGTTCATAGTGCAGCGACGGCACTTTTCGCCAGTACGCTTGCTGGTGATATTTTACTTCCGTAATCGCAGCAGTCAGTGAATCCGCGACATAGAGTACGCCAAAGCTGCCATCGCTAAAGCGCGAGCCATTAGGATTGACATGGGTAAACGGTGCGGTGGCATAAGAGCAGCCGCGAATGCCGAAGGGAATATCTTGAATTGGCAAAAGCCCCAAATCGCCAACCTCGTTTCGCAAGCGTGGATTGGTTAATGCCTGAAGCGCGTAGAGGGCTTCAAACTCCTCGGCATTGGCAACGTCGTCAAACAGCTCAATCGGTGGAAACTTGCTGTTGACCAGGCGGTAACTTTCCACCCGTTTTGCGGCACATGACGGCAGCTCGTCAGGCATTACCACTGGGCACTCCGCAGGCTATCGATACGCTTGAAGGTCTCGTAAAGCGCGGCAAAATCACCGCTACTGATAACGTCAAGCGGCGTGCGGCCGTTAAAATAGGGGTTGTAGTTGGCCATCGAGACAAACCCATACAGGTTATCAGGGTTCTCAAACAGCATGCGCAATGCCGCATGAATATTGAGCAGATAGCTAATTCGCGTAAGTTGATCGTTGTCGAGCTTGATTTCAGCCACGTCACCACGGCGTGCCCGGGCATAGGTACTGTGGGAAACACGCAAAATGGCTTCTCCCTGCTCACCGGTCGCGCGCCACTTATCCAGAATACGGACCGCTGCTTTCAGCCCTACCGCTGCCGCTGCCTTGTTATGAGCAAGTTCGTTTGCCGTTTGCATCGTCATCTCATGGCCCATTCTGCAAATACAATAAATCTATAAAGGTATCTACAGACAGTATACACCATTACCCTCTTTTCTGCCTTTTGCCGGCTGCGAGGCAGCCAACAAGCGCGCCAACATTTAATGATTCCCCATGGCCCGGGCGGGCATCCCCAACCGGCCGACACCCGGCAGCTTGATCGCCGGCCGCATGAAATCAATCCCCACGCCAAGCCCCAGGATATTCACCTCAACCCCCTCTTCCCGGGCGACAAGCAATCCCACCACACCCCCCAGAGAAAGCTGGTAACCGGTACCACTCGGCGCAGGGGCGAAAACACTGTCAAACAGGTAGTCTTTACCAATCGCCGTGATCGGCAGGGACACGTTGAACCCAGGCACCTCCCGAGCCACCCAGGCAATAAAGCTATTGCTGTTGGGTCCCGGCCACACGCGGTACAGATCAGCATAGGGAAAACGTGCCGCCGCATCGGCAATCCGGGGAATCATGGTTTGCGCTGGCTCGCCGCGGTAATCCGCCAGCAGTTCGGGCGCATTGCCAAACCATGAGCGGTCGGGTGTGTCGATCGACGATACCACCGTGGGGCGCCGCCAGCTCAGCACCTGGTGCAGCCGGTAGTAGTCAGCATTTTGCGCCTTGGTGGCAATCCAGATATGCACCCCGAAAGCTCCCCGCCAGTTGTAAGCGCGGGCGGCGTAAACCTGAACCACCGCCTCAGAGACCTCCTCAGGGGCCGGGGCAATCGCGGCGGAGGAACGGTCAAGCGCCGACCAGTGGCCTTCGGTAACGATCTGGTCGCTGGCCAACATCCAGACGGGGCCGGCCAGTAGCACCGCCAACATCACGATCAATACGGCCACCCAGCGCGTAAACGCCGCTAGCGTTTTCTTCATCTCTGACCTCGATTGACATCGGCCCCATTGGGTTCGGCAAATAAGCTAACCCGACGCTGAGCACAAATCGAGGCGCTGATCTAAACGCGGTGCACACGCAAAGGCCAAGCCGACTAGGAGGGGGGTAAAAAGCACGGTGGCGACGCACATTCACGATCGGCGACATCCTCTTGCTGCAGCGCTTCGAGGAGCATGTCCCTTAGCACAGGCAAATGCGAATGCTCGGGATCGCGGGCCGCGGTCAGAAGCGTCAGCTTGCCCTGACGGGCATAGCGCATCAGCGGCAGCAGCACCTCCGGCTCGGCCTTCAATGCCTTGCGATAGCGCTCGCGAAAGTCATCCTCGCTGATGGCGTGGCGGTGATAGTCGCGCCGCAACGTCGGCCCGGGCGAGGCGTCGCGGTACCATTCGTCAAGCGCAAGCGACGCGCGGGACTTTCCCCTTGGCCAAAGCCGGTCAACCAGCACCCTGGCACCGTCATCGTTTGCCTGCGGCGAGTAAATACGTTTGAAGACGATGTCATAACTCATCAGACTCTCCTCATCATGCCATGCCACGCAAGGCTAAAGAACGTCGTGAAGCCGCTTCATGGCTGAATGCAAATCGCTCACTTGCTTTAAGGAGGTGCATTTTGTCATTATCTGCACCCTTTTGATGCAACAAGGCGCCAAATGAAAACCTACCTGGGGAAAATGCGTGGCGAACGTACCCGACGACCTTTTGTCGGTTGGCAGGACGCCTTCTGGTCATAGCTGGGCGCCTTTAGCGGCATGGCGCTGATTTGCTGGTTAAGCGCGGGCTGGCTCTCCAATGGACTGCTGATTGTCGGCTCGTTTGGCGCCACCTCGGTACTCATTTACGCGGCGCCGGAAAGCCCGCTTGCGCAACCCAGTCACGTCCTGTTTGGTAGCATGCTGTCAGCCGCCGTGGGTGTGGGCTGTTACCAATGGCTGGGCGCGACCCCGATGTCCATGGCGCTGGCCGTGTCATTATCCATTCTGGTCATGCAGCTCACTCATACAGTGCACCCGCCGGGTGCCGCCGCCGCATTGATTGCCGTTGCCGGCGGCGACAACGTGCATGCCCTGGGCTGGTGGTTTCCCCTGGTGCCGATTGGCGCGGGCTGTCTGATCATGCTGATGGTCGCCATCCTGATCAACAACCTGGCCCGCCATCGGCGCTACCCACGCTACTGGTAGTCGTCATACCCGCCCCTCCCAGTCAGGCAAGCGTATTTCCTCCTGCAGCTGACGAAGTTCGGGCTGATGCATTTCGGCAATTTGTGCCACGCGCTTTGCACCTTCTGTCAGCAAGTGGACTTCGATCTGGCGACGGTCTTCACGCCCTGGCCGCCGCTCCACCAACCCCAACTGTTCGCAACGGTCAATCAAGGTGACCGTGCCGTGATGCTTGGCCTGCAAACGCTCGGCCAACTGACCCACCGTCGCCCACTCCTGCCCTTCAAATCCTTGCAAGTGCAGCAGTAATTGATACTGCAGCGAGGTCATTCCATGTTCGCGGCAAATATTTTCGCTGTGGCGTAAAAAGCAACGGAGCTGGTAACGAAACTGGGAAAGCTGCTGAAAATCCCGTTTGGTTAATGACGACGTCGGATTATTGGGCATCGTTTGGCTATGTCTCTATTTAGCTGGGCTGACTTGACAGCCACCAGTGTAGCGCCTAAACATTAAATATCACAATATGATATTTTAAACCTGAAACGTAGGCAACCGTTGTCATTGCACGGTACGCGTAGCCAATGGGGAGGTGCTCCGATGAATTTACTGACCGCCGCACAAATGCCTTTTAATCATCAAGTGGGATGGCAAGAACTTAGCGGGCGTCAACCGTCGATACCTGCGCTTGCGGGATGGCTGGTACTACCCATGTCGCTTCTGCCACCAATCATGCTTTATTTTGCCGGCACTCACCACGGCGATGCGCTGATGCCTGGCTTTGCCGATCGGGAATGGCGGTTTATCACCACCATTTTATTTTTGGCCGAGCTGCTGACGTTTTTCATGATGGGGTGGGTGATTCATACCGTGGTCAATGGCACCCAGGCGCTTTCCATCGACTATCCGGACGCCTACCTGCTGGCCGCGCTGGCCCCACTACCGCTATGGGCATCATCGCTCATACTGCTCATTCCGAACCTGCTGCTTAATGTGCTGGTCGTGTTAGCGGCGCTTGGCGTCTCGTGCAGCCTGATCTATCACGGCCTGCAGGCGCTTTGCGGGAGACACGACCATGATATGGCCACCATGTCGGCGACCTATACCATCATGTCGGCAGGCGTGCTCGCTTGGGGCGTGCTGATGGCGCTGACCTGGGCTTACTAGGTTTTCTTGAATAACACGGCGGTGATCACTGCATCAGCGAGTCACCGCTATCATCGTCAAGCGCCACCCCTTCCACGCCAATATCCGCTTCCAGCGCCAGCAGATAATGCCGCAGACCGCGGCGGGTCGCTTGTTCGTGCAGGCTAAGGCGTACACGATCGGCCACATCATTGTAGGCCAACTGCCGACCTTCCTCGCGTGCGTCCACCATGACCAGATGCCAACCGTAGCGCGACGCAAGCGGGCGATCGTGCAGGCCCTCCGGCAGGTGTTGCAGCGCGCGGTCAAGCTCCGCCACGGTTTGCCCTGGCACCAGCCAGCCAAGCTCACCACCCTGCTCATTCGAGGGGCAAGCAGAATAGCGCTGAGCAAACTCTGTCAACCGCTCAGGGTGCTGCCTGAGTGTTTCCAGCAATGTCACCCCCTGATGATACTGCGCGTCCCGTGCTTCAGCGTCGTCCGGCGCAGCGGCAAGCAGAATATGACGAACGCTCACTCGCGTGGGTTCACAAAAACGCTCAGGGTGAGTGGCGTAGAAACGCTCGCAGTCTTCTTCTGAGGGCTCAGGCACTGCAAGCTCTTGCTCGAGTAGCGCGGCAACTGCCTGATCATCAGCATCGTCGCCCTCTTGAAGCAGCCCAAGCTCGGTCGCACGCTGGCGCAGGAGTTCCCGAACCACCAGCGCCCGGGCGGCTTTCAACTGCGCACTCCCGGCACTGTCCGCCGGGTGGTACTGCATTTCCTGGGCGATATCACTGTCTAGAATGGGCTGACCACCAACACTGACCGCTGGAGTCGTTGCTTCGCCTGGTAGTTGTTCAATATCTATCATCTGCATGACAACACTCCTTAGCCTCTTTTACGCACCAACTGATAACGACGAGTGGCATAGCCAAACGGCGCGCTCCATACATGAACAAGGCGGGTAAAGGGAAAGATCAAAATAATCGTCAAGCCGACCAGAATGTGCAGCTTGTAGATAAAGCCAACGCCTACGAGGTAACTGGCAGCGCCGCCCTGGAAGAACACCACCGCCTGGGCCCAGTGGGCAAGCTGAATCATCACGCCGCCATCAAGGTGATTCAACGCCGGAATGATCGTCAGCAGGCCTAACGAAACCTGCACCACCAGCAGTAAAATCATCAACGTATCCATGAGGCTCGACGAGGCTCGCACCCGTGGGTTGGCAACACGGCGATAAGCCAACATGGCACCACCCACTAGGCACATAACGCCTGCGATGCCCCCCACCACAATGGCGATGATTTGCTTGGTGCCCGCGCTCATAAACGGTGCGTAGACCCAGTGTGGTGTCAATAGCCCTACCAGATGGCCAAAAAAGATGGTGATGATGCCGATGTGGAATAGGTTGCTTGCTAAACGCATGTTTTTCGACGACAGCATTTGGCTGGAGCCGGTTTTCCAGGTGTACTGACCGTGATCAAAACGCAGCAGGCTGCCAAGCAAAAATACCGTGCCCGCCAAATAGGGGTAGTAGCCATAAACCAGTTGATGAAGGTAGTCGCTAACCATGGGGATTCTCCTTTAGCGCTCGCTTGGGCTAGGCTTAGCGGCGCCAGTGCTGGGCATAATGTTAATGGGGTCGCTGGGAACGCTGCGCTTGCGCTCGGCAAGCCGACGCCCTTCGGCGGACTGTAGCGCGCAGTCCTGATCGGACTCGGCAGAAAAACGCACCGCTTCTTCTTCCCATACGGCATCCAGTGCCTCCGGCGTGTCATCAGGCGCCTCGGCTTTCACCTCATCACGGTGTTCATTGACCTCCTCTTCAGCACCAATCAGTGCCAGTAATGCATAAGGAGCAAGGGCATGGTCCGCTTCGCGTTCTTCCAGCCGCGCCATCAATAGCGCCAGGATGTGACGAATTTCGCCCAGCCAACGGGCTATTTCCCCTTCCGGGCGCGTGGAGAGATACTCGAGAAACAGCGGCAGGAAGTCCGGCAGCTCACGCGCATCGAGCTCAAACCCGGCGGCCTGGTATTCGTTCATCAAATCGACCATTGCCTGACCGCGATCGCGAGACTCGCCGTGCACGTGCTCAAACAGCAGCAATGACGTCGACCGTCCTTTATCGAATAGCGCAACGTACTCTGCCTGCAGGTCGAGCAGATCAGTGTCGGCGATGCGCTGACACCAATTGATCAGCTGCTGGCGCAATGGCGCGCGCCAGCGACGCTCTGCGTCGATGATGTCACTCAGCTCTCCGGCCGCCTGCTGCAGATCAACATTGGGATAATCCAGGAGCCTGGCGAGCACACGTAAACTCAACATTTCATCCTGCTCGTCGGGCAGCATGTGCTCTACAGCGTTACCCATGACGGGCCTCCTCGGCGTGCGCGTTGGGGTCAAAGGTTTCAACCGGTTTTACCAGGGTTTCCGTGTTGGAGCGGCCGTTGAACAGGCTGGCTTTGCTCTCGCCATGACACCCATCGCCAAAGCTGAAGCCGCAACCGCCGCGCTCGGGAAACGCATCGGTGGCCATTTCGCGGTGGCTGGTGGGAATCACGAAACGGTCTTCGTAATCGGCAATGGCAAGGTAGCGGTACATTTCCTCCACCTGGGTCGGCGTCAGACCCACTTGGTCGAGCACCTCGGTATTGGGCTCGCCCTCGACGTGTTTACCGCGCATATACAGACGCATGGCCATCAGGCGCTTGAGCGCCAGCACCACGGGCGCTTCTTCACCGGCGGTGAGCATGTTGGCCAGATACTTCACCGGGATGCGCAGGGACTCGATTTTCGGCATCACGCCGTCGAACTCGACCTTGCCGTCTTCCGCGGCGGACTGAATCGGCGACAGCGGCGGTACGTACCAGACCATCGGCAGCGTGCGGTATTCCGGGTGTAGCGGCAGCGCCAGCCCCCAGTCCATCGCCAGTTTATACACTGGCGATTCCTGTGCGGCTTGGATGACGTTATCGGTGATGCCGTCCTGTTTTGCCTGGGCAATCACTTCGGGGTCGTTGGGGTCGAGGAAGATCTCACGCTGACGATGGTAAAGATCCTGCTCGCTGGGCGCGCTTGCCACCTCCTCGATGCGGTCGGCGTCGTAGAGCAGCACGCCGAGATAGCGGATCCGGCCCACGCAGGTTTCCGAGCAAACCGTTGGCTGGCCCGATTCAATGCGCGGATAGCAGAAAATACATTTTTCGGATTTTCCGCTTTTCCAGTTGTAGTAGATCTTCTTGTAGGGGCAGCCGGAGATGCACATCCGCCAGCCGCGGCATTTGTCCTGGTCGATCAGCACGATGCCGTCTTCTTCGCGCTTGTAGATCGCGCCGCTGGGGCAGCTCGCCACACAGGTAGGGTTCAAGCAGTGTTCGCAGAGTCGCGGCAGATACATCATGAAGGTGTTTTCAAACTGGCCGTAAATATCGGCCTGCACCTTCTCGAAGTTGATATCCTTGCGACGCTTGGCAAATTCGGTACCCAGGATTTCTTCCCAGTTCGGGCCCCATTCGATCTTCTTCATCCGCTCGCCGGAAATCAGCGAGCGGGGTCGTGCCACTGGCTGGTGCTCGCTTTGCTTGGCCGTGTGCAGGTGCTGATAGTCGAAGGTGAACGGCTCGTAGTAATCATCCACTTCGGGAAGGTCGGGGTTGGCAAAAATATTGGCCAACACCCGCCACTTACCGCCGATGCGCGGTTCGATCTTGCCGTCCTTGCGCCGCATCCAGCCGCCCTTCCATTTGGCCTGGTTCTCCCATTCCTTGGGGTAGCCAATCCCCGGTTTGGTCTCGACATTGTTGAACCAGGCGTACTCGACGCCTTCGCGGCTGGTCCAGACATTTTTGCAGGTCACCGAGCAGGTGTGGCAGCCAATGCACTTATCGAGATTGAGGACCATGCCTACTTGCGAGCGAATTTTCATTTGACGGCCTCCTGGACGTAATCGTTACCTTCGCCATCGAGCCAATCGATGTGCTTCATTTTGCGTACCAGCACAAACTCATCGCGGTTCGAACCCACGGTGCCGTAGTAGTTAAAGCTGTAAGCGAGCTGGGCATAGCCGCCGATCATGTGCGTCGGCTTGGGGCAAACCCGGGTAACGGAGTTGTGAATACCCCCACGGGTACCGGTAATCTCGGAGCCGGGCACATTCACCTGGCGCTCCTGGGCGTGGTACATCATCACCATGCCGACCTTGATCCGTTGGCTGACCACCGCGCGGGCGGCAATCGAGCCGTTGGCGTTGAAGACCTCCAGCCAGTCGTTGTCGTCAATACCCAGGTCGGCCGCATCGTCTTCGGACAGCCACACCACCGGGCCACCCCGGTTGAGCGTCAACATCAACTGGTTGTCCGAATAGGTCGAGTGAATTCCCCACTTCTGGTGCGGCGTCAAAAAGTTGAGCGCCTTGCTCTTGAAGCCGTTATCCGCCGGTAGCGGGAAGTTCTCGGCTGCCTTGGTGTTGATCGGCGGGCGATAGACCAGCAGGCTTTCACCGAAGTCGCGCATCCAGGCGTGATCCTGATACAGCTGCTGACGACCGCTCACCGTGCGCCAGGGAATCAGCTCGTGAACGTTGGTGTAGCCGGCGTTGTAGGAAACGTGCTCATCTTCCAGGCCGGACCAGGTCGGGCTTGAGATAATCTTGCGCGGCTGGGCGACGATGTCCCGGAAGCGGATTTTTTCTTCCTGCTTGGGTGTCGCCAGATGGGTGTGATCCAGCCCGGTAATCTTGCCAAGCGCGCCCCAGGCCTTCACCGCCACATGACCGTTGGTTTCCGGGGCGAGGGTCAACACGGTTTCGGCGGCGTCGATCGCTGACTCGATGCACGGGCGACCTTTCGCCGAACCCTCAAGCTTGCGTTTATTAAGCTTGCCGAGCAGCTCAACTTCGGCATCGGTATTCCAGTTGATGCCTTTACCGCCGTTGCCGAGCTTTTCAAGCGCCGGACCAAGCGACGTGAAGCGCTCATAGGTTTCCGGATAGTTACGCTGCACTTCCATCAAGGCAGGCATGGTTTTGGCGGGGATCGGGTCGCACTCGCCCTTTTTCCAGTCTTTGACATCCACCTGGGATAGCTCCCCCGGTGAGTCGTGCTGTAGCGGCAGCGTGACCAGATCGGTTTCTTCGCCAAGGTGGCCGACGCAGGCTTTTGAAAACGCCTTGGCAATGCCCTTGTAGATGTCCCAATCGCTGCGCGATTCCCACGCCGGGTCGGTCGCCGCCGTCAGCGGGTGAATAAACGGGTGCATATCCGAGGTGTTCAGGTCATTTTTTTCATACCACGTGGCCGTGGGCAGCACGATGTCGGAATACAGGCAGGTAGTCGACATGCGGAAGTCCAGCGTCACCAGCAGGTCGAGTTTGCCTTCCGGCGCTTCGTCGTGCCATTTCACTTCTTCGGGCTTCTGGCCGCCAAAATCGCCCAGATCCTTGCCTTGAATACCGTGGCGCGTCCCCAGCAGGTACTTGAGCATGTATTCATGCCCCTTGCCGGAGCTGCCGAGCAGGTTGGAGCGCCAGATAAACATATTGCGCGGGAAGTTCTGCGGATTGTCGGGATCTTCAGCGGCAAAGGAAAGCTCGCCTTTCTTCAACTGATCCACGACGTAGTCTTTGCTGGCCATGCCCGCGGCTTTTGCCGCTTCAGCAATACGCAGCGGGTTGGTGCCCAGCTGCGGCGCCGAGGGGAGCCAGCCCATGCGCTCGGCACGGACGTTGTAATCGATCAGGCTCCCGGTGTGCCGCGAAGTATCCGCCAGCGGCGAGAGAATCTCCTTGATCTCCAGCTTCTCGTAGCGCCACTGCGAGGAGTGGTTATAGAAAAACGAGGTGGAGTTCATGTGCCGTGGGGGGCGCGTCCAGTCAAGACCAAAGGCGAGCGGGAGCCAGCCGGTCTGCGGGCGCAGCTTCTCCTGGCCAACATAGTGCGCCCAGCCGCCACCGCTCTGTCCGATACAGCCGCACATGATCAGCATATTGATCAGGCCACGGTAGTTCATGTCCATGTGGTACCAGTGGTTCATCCCGGCGCCGACGATGATCATGGATCGACCTTGGGTTTTGTCCGCGTTATCGGCGAATTCCCGGGCGATCCGGGTTGCCTGCTCGGCGGAGACGCCGGTGATCTTTTCCTGCCAGGCGGGGGTATAGGGTTTGATCTGATCGTAAGCCGTCGCGCCGTCGTCTTCGCCCTCGTTGCCCAGACCGCGGTCGATGCCGTAGTTGGCGCACATCAGGTCGAAAACCGTCACCGCCATTACGCTGCTGCCATCGGCTTTGGTCAGCCGCTTGACGGGCAGGCAGTGATAGAGACGGTCGCCGCTCGCGCCGGCGACATGATTGAAGTGCTCATGCTCGATGCCACCAAAGTAGGGAAACGCCACCCGCGCGACGTCGTCGTGACGTCCCACAAAGGTCAGCAGCGGCTTGATCTCGCCGCCCTCGGCATCACGCGGCTCAAGATTCCACTTGCCATGATTGGCCTCGTCTTCGCCCCAGCGAAAACCAATCGAGCCCCGCGGCACCACAAGCTGATCACGGGTTTCGTCCCAGGCAAGCGTTTTCCATTCGGGGTTATTGTGCTGGCCAAGGTTCTCGGCGAAGTCGGCCGCGCGCAGTTGGCGTCCCGGCACGATAGTGCCGTCCTCGCGGGTCTCCAGCTCGACCAGGCACGGCATATCGGTGTAGCGGCGCACGTAATCGGTGAAGTAGACGCTTGGGTTGTTGAGGTGGAATTCCTTGAGAATCACATGCCCCATCGCCATGGCAAGCGCAGCGTCGGTGCCCTGCTTGGCGCTCATCCATTCGTCGGTGAGCTTGGAGACTTCGGCGTAATCCGGCGTGATCGAGACCGTCTTGGTGCCCTTGTAACGCACCTCGGTAAAGAAGTGGGCATCCGGCGTGCGGGTCTGCGGCACATTGGACCCCCAGGCGATGATATAGCCCGAGTTGTACCAGTCGGCAGATTCTGGCACGTCGGTCTGTTCGCCCCAGGTCATCGGCGAGGCGGGGGGCAGATCGCAGTACCAGTCGTAAAAGCTCATGCATACGCCGCCGATCAACGACAAATAGCGACTGCCGGCGGCATAGCTGACCATCGACATCGCCGGTATCGGTGAGAACCCGAGGATGCGATCTGGCCCGTATTGCTTGGCGGTGTAAACGTTGGAGGCGGCGATCAGCTGGTTGAGTTCGTCCCACTCAGCGCGCACAAACCCGCCCATGCCCCGGGCACGCTTATACTGCTGGGTTTTCGCTGGGTCGCTAACGAGGTATTCCCAGGCATCCACCGGGTCGGTTTTTTCGACCAGCGCTTCGCGCCACAGGCTCAGCAGGGCTTTGCGGATCAACGGGTACTTCAAGCGGTTGGCGCTATACATGTACCAGGAATAGCTGGCGCCCCGAGGGCAGCCGCGCGGTTCATGATTGGGAAGATCGGGCCGCGTGCGCGGGTAATCGGTCTGCTGGGTCTCCCAGGTCACCAGGCCATTCTTGACGTAGATTTTCCAGCTGCATGAGCCGGTGCAGTTGACGCCGTGGGTAGAGCGCACGACTTTGTCGTGCTGCCAGCGGCGACGATAACTATCTTCCCACTGGCGGTCCTCTTGGCGAACTTCACCGTGTTCACTCGCAAAAGGCTCGCGGGCCTTACGGAAAAAATTTAGCCGGTCAATGAAATGACTCATGGTCGATCTCCAGGCTTTTCAAAGGAAAGCAATCGCCTGATAGCAGACGTCTTGGAAATCGATTGTGGGGGATTGAACAGGCGATTTCTGCCCAGTTACCTCTATATACCCCGACCCTACCCCTTAGGTGATAGAACTCCCAAACCACTGGGGATAGAGGACGAAAAACGCTTGCGGTGACTGACCTGCGTCAATGATGGTGAGGGCACCGGTATAGGATAGTACCCATCTAAAACACTCAGCTTTCGCACTTAAAGGCGCGCCTATGAGCTTACGTCAACTTTCTGATCGCTTACCGCTACTGCGTTTAGCCTTTCGTCCTTTCTTTTATTTTGCCGCGCTGTTTAGCCTGCTCGCCATGCTGGTATGGCTTGGCTTCTGGCACGGCAACGTTTGGCTTTCTCCCTACGGCGGCATGCTGTGGTGGCATCAGCATGAAATGCTGTTTGGCTTTGCGGGTGCCATCATCGCCGGTTTTCTGCTTACCGCGGTACAGAACTGGACGGAGCGGCCCGGGGTGTCGGGCTGGGCGCTACTGGGATTGGTGGTGCTATGGCTCGCCGCCAGGGTATTGCTGGCCTACGCCGCCTCTCTACCCGGCTGGCTATTATTGCTGGTGGATGTCAGCTTTCTACCGCTGGTTGCGATCATCATGGTGCGCAGCGTTGTGGCAGCACGCTTATGGCGCAACCTCTTGTTTCTTCCCGTGCTACTGCTGCTGGGCACCGCCAATGCCGCCATGCACCTCGGGGTGGTAAACGGCAACGCCCTGCTGATTCGCGAGGCAAGTCATCTGGCTGTCTTGACCATTACCCTGCTGATGGTGGTATTGGGTGGACGCGTGATTGCGTTTTTCACCGCGCGCAAACTGAGCTTTCCCCAACCTGAGCGCACCCCGCTACTTGAGGCGCTGAGCCTTGGCAGCATGGCAGCCATTGTCGTTCTACAACTGATGAGTATGTTAAGCGACCTGGGCTCTGACCGGTTAATGGCCACGTTAATGACTATCGCCGCTTTAAGTAATGCCTGGCGATTAGCCCAGTGGAAAGGCTGGCTTGGCTGGCGCGAACCGCTTTTATGGGGATTGCACCTAAGCTATGCCTTTATTCCCCTTGGGTTAATGCTTTGGGCATGGCAGCTAGTCAGCGGCCAGCGCGTCGAAACCGCCGTGCACGCGCTGGCGATTGGCGCCATGGCAACGATGATGCTCGCCATGATGGCGCGGGTGTCGCCGGGCCATACCGGACGCGCCATCCAGACGTTACCGGGAGTAGGCTTGGCGCTGGGCATCCTGCTAATCGCAGGGCTGCTGCGTTCGGTGTGGCTGGTGGTATTTCCGCAGACAAGCCATTGGGTATTTAGCGCGGCCATCATCGCCTGGTGCATCAGCTATTTGGTTTTTTTACTGCACTACACCGTCCCACTCTTCTCTGCACGCGTTGATGGCAATGATGGTTAAGCAGGCAATGTCGGCAACCGGCGGCTTATGGGGAGATGATCGTGGCGGAGCACTATTTATTGCTAAAGCACCTGCATATCACCGCGGCTTATGCGAGTCTGGCATTTTTTGTCCTGCGCGCTATCTGGTCGTTCAACGGTGCCCAAGTGCTTCAGGCCCGTTGGGTAAAGGTGATACCGCATATCATCGATACGGCCCTGCTGGCCCTTGGGGTATCGCTGGCTGTTATACTGAATTTCTGGCCCTTGCCACCCTGGCTAAGCGCTAAAATCACCGCGCTGGTTATTTATATCGTGCTGGGCACGGTCGCCATCAAGCGTGGCAGAACGCCGACCACGAGAGCCATGGCGGCGTTGGCGGCGATCAGCGTATTTGGCTACATGGTGGGGGCCGCCATACAGCGTTCGCCGCTATCCTGGCTTGGCTGGCTTGGCTGATACCTGAACATAATGAAAAAGGAGAGCCCATGCGACTGACACAGATAGCCTGGTGTGCGCTTGCCTACCTGTGTATCGGTCTGGGCATCGCCGGGATTGTGCTGCCTCTCGTACCCACTACACCGTTTTTACTGCTCGCGCTGTGGGCCGCCACCAAAGGCTCTCCCCGCATGGCACACTGGTTGTATCACCATCCGCGTATGGGCCCCTACCTTCACGCCTGGCACGAACAGCGGGCCATTCCAAAGCGGGCCAAGATCATTGCCTTGGGGCTGTTGACGAGCACTTGGCTGATACTGTTGGCCAGCGGCGCACACCACTTCCTGCTCGTGGGGATGGCTACATTTTTCATCGGCGCTGCCAGTTTTATTGTCACACGCCCAAACGCCTATGCCGATCAATAAGCGCACTCTTACCCCTTGCCCGCGATACTCTTCTTATCCCCACAAAGAAGCATTACACTTATTTGATTAAATAATAGGGGCACGGCCCAATACCGCACCCTAGATGCCTTCTCTGCGCACCGGGAGTGACATGAACCCCCTACACCATTCGTTGGTCGTCAGAATCGTCGCGTTACTGCTGATCATCGGTAGCATGGCCATCGCCAGCATCAGCGCGACCATTGTGATCGCCCAACGTAGCCAGGGCGACGCCGAAGCGATTAACGTGGCCGGCTCGCTCAGGTTGTACAGCGCGCAAATCAGCCAGACGCTTCAGCAGCCGTCGACCACCAACAGCAACGCACGCCAGGCTGCGATTGACCGAGCCACGGCACGCTTTTCCGAACGGCTGGCAAGCCCTGCTTTAACTGACCGGGCGGGTGTTTCGTTAACGGATCAGGCCGAGCAGTCACTCACTTCATTGACCACCCAATGGCAGCGCGATATCACCCCGCTGATCGAACGTGCACGAGACGGCGACGGTGGCGACGTTCGACTTGCGATCGACAGTCTCGATGGTTATATCGCCGATATCGACCACTTTGTCACTCTTCTGGAAGACCATAGCCAGGACAAGATCCGCTTTCTGACCCAGCTGCAGATGGGAAGCTTGGTATTGATTGGCCTGCTCTTGACCGCAGCGCTCTACGACCTTCGCGCCCATTTTATCAAGCCACTACGGCGATTAATGCGGCTCAGCCGTGAAGTGGGCAAGCGCAATTTTGGCTACCGTGCGCCGGCTCATTCCAAAGATGAGCTGGGTCAGCTGGGCCAAACGTTCAACCAGATGGCTGCGGAACTTGGCGACAGCTACCAGGAACTCGAGTCCCGGGTGTTCAGCAAGCAGGCAGAACTCAAGCGCCATAACCGGGCGCTGCAAATTATTCATGACGGCAGCCGAGCGCTTTATGGCGGTGGCAACGACCTTTGCTCAAGCGCCGCCCCGATGCTCCGTGAACTGGAGGCCTTATTGGCCATTGGCCCCATGTCCCTGTCTCTGCATAATTCCCACGACAACAGCGATATGGAAATTCTTGCCACCCACTCGCTTGAACGCCCTCGTTATTGCCGCGACCTGGCCTGTGTGGCCTGTCTGGAGCCCGCTCAGCCTATCGGTTTGGGTGATACGACTCACGACCCTGCTTTGCGCGTCGATAGCCATACTCATCAGTTGCAACTACCCATTACTGCTGGGCATTTAACCCTAGGGTATTTGACTGTTAGCTATACCAGCCCTATCAGCGATACCACCCACCAACTGCTCAACACGCTATGCGGGCAACTGGCCACCGCTATATACCTGCAGCAGCGAATCGAAGAGCAACAGCAGCTATCGCTGATCAAGGAACGCACCATCATCGCCCGTGAACTGCATGATTCACTGGCCCAATCGCTGTCTTATCTCAAGATGCAGGTAGCCCGGCTCGAGCGCATGCAGGCCAAGGCAGTGCCCGTTGAGCAACAAAGCAACGTGATGAGCGATTTACGTGATGGCTTGAACAGCGCCTATCGCCAACTGCGTGAGCTATTGAGCACGTTCCGGCTGTCACTGGATAAACCGGGCCTGCAGGCGGCACTGCAACATACCGTCGATGAATTCAGCGAGCGGCTGGGTTTTCCAGTAGCCTTTAGCTATGCCGTACCGCCCCATTTGCTCAGCGCTAACGAAGACGTGCACATCTTACAAATCACCCGTGAAGCGCTAGCCAATACGCTCAAACACGCCAACGCCCAATGGGCCAGTGTCAGCTTGACCTTTGAGCAGGCCGAACTGCGTCTGACCATCGAGGACGACGGTGTTGGACTCAAGCAAGCCGAGTCGCCGCCCATGCATTTCGGGCTGGTGATCATGCGCGATCGGGCCAGCCATATTAACGGCACATTGACCTTTCATAACCGCCCCACAGGCGGAACCGGCGTTTATCTGTGTTTTACGCCCCAGGCCAACCGACTCATCAAGGAAGCGCGCTTATGAGCACTCCCAACTCCGCTGCGGACCCGATCGCCACCATCATTGTCATAGACGATCACCCGCTACTGCGCCGCGGCGTCCGCCAGCTGTTGGACATGGAGGATGATCTGCAGCTGATTTACGAGACCGGCTCGCCGCAGGAGGGAATCCAGCAGGCCGTTGCGCTCGAGCCGGACATGCTGCTGCTCGATATGAACATGCCCGACATGAGCGGCCTGGAAACCCTCCAGCACCTTCGCGATGCGGGCTACGGCGGTCGAATAATCATGTACACGGTCTCGGATCAGGAGGGTGACGTGGTCGATGCGCTGCGCGGCGGCGCCGACGGCTATTTGCTCAAGGATATGGAACCCGAAGATATGGTCCACCAACTGCGCCAGGCCGCCAAGGGACGTATGGCGATCAGCGAGAACCTGACCGCCCTGCTGGCTCAGGCGCTGCGCAACCAGCGCGGCGCTTCGCCAGCGCCTTCATCGGCATCCTTGACCCAGCGCGAGAAGGAAATACTGCGTGAACTGTCGGCGGGAATGTCCAACAAGCTGATTGCCCGCAAACTGGGTATTACTGAAGGCACAGTCAAGGTCCACGTTAAGCACCTGCTAAAAAAGCTTCACCTTCGCTCGCGGGTAGAGGCCGCCGTTTGGGCTGTGCAGGAAGGGATAAGCTAAACCGGTTCTATGTGGTTACCCCTAAATACCTAGCGGCAAATTTTGATCCTGCACCCACACCGCCTACACATAAAAATAACTCATAAAAACAATGCTTTAACTTAAATAACTCGCTACCTCCTTAGAGGTAGTTGGCCGTTAACACCCCTCTATTCCCCCGTTTTCTCGGATCAAGCCAAGGCGTATCTTGCAAGGCACTGCGCTTTGCAGCACTTGCGTCCAAAGGGGGTAGCGAATGGCCAAACACAATGCCGACATAGAACACTGGGACGTTGAGGATCCGCAATTCTGGGATCAGCAGGGCAAGCGAACCGCCACTCGAAACTTGTGGATTTCCATTCCCAGTCTCCTGCTTGGCTTTGCCGTCTGGATGATGTGGGGAATGATCACCACCCAGATGCTAAACCTGGGGTTCCCCTTTTCGAACGATCAGCTTTTCACTCTCACCGCCATCGCCGGGTTGGCAGGGGCCACGCTGCGGATCCCTGCATCATTTATGATCCGCATTGCCGGCGGTCGCAATACCATCTTTTTAACCACCGCGCTGTTGATCATACCGGCGGCCGGCACCGGTTTTGCGCTGATGAACCCGCAAACGCCTTTCTGGGTGTTTCAGGCACTTGCACTGCTTTCCGGCATTGGCGGGGGGAATTTCGCCTGCTCGATGAGCAATATTTCCAACTTCTTCCCCAAACAGCAGCAAGGCTATGCGCTAGGCATGAATGCCGGGCTGGGTAATTTTGGCGTGACCACCATGCAGATTCTCGTGCCACTGGTCATGACGGTCGGCCTGTTCGGCGCGCTGGCAGGCGAGCCCATGGCGCTGGAAAGTGCGAGCGGCACGCTCATCGGTCGCATTGAGGCTGGCACCGATACCTGGATTCAAAACGCCGGTTTTGTATGGCTATTGTTTCTTGTACCGCTGGCAATCGCCGGCTGGTTTGGAATGAACAACCTTCGCCCTATCACCCCCAACCCGGGCAACCCTCTGCAGGCATTCGCCAAGATTCTGGGGCTATACGCGGTGGGCATCCTGACATCCATCGCGGGCGTCCTGGCACTCGGGTATATCAATATGTGGTTTGCCCTGCCCCTGACGATTGTAGTCACGCTGGCGCTGTTGCGGCTGCTGCCGGGCGATATCAAGCCGGCGATCACAAAACAGTTCGGTATTTTCTCCAACAAGCACACCTGGTCGATGACGGTGCTTTACATCCTCACCTTTGGCTCTTTTATCGGGTTTTCGGCCGCGCTCCCCCTCTCGATCAACATTATTTTCGGCAACATGATGGACGTCGCCGCTGACGGCAGCATGACCCGTGTCACCAACCCCGATGCACCGAGCGCGCTGACCTGGTCATGGATAGGCGCCTTTGTCGGGGCACTGATTCGCCCGGTGGGCGGCTGGATATCCGACAAGGTCGGCGGCTCGATTGTCACCCAGGTGATCTCGGCCATCATGGTGGTGGCTTCCATTGCCTGCGGCTATGTGATGATGCTGGCCTACAACGCCACCGATCCAAATCAGTTCTTTTGGATATTCCTATTGCTATTCATTGTGCTTTTCGCCGCCAGTGGTATCGGCAATGGTTCGACCTTTCGCAGCATCGGGGTGATTTTCGACGCCCAGCAGAAAGGACCGGTACTCGGCTGGACCTCGGCTATCGCCGCCTACGGCGCGTTTATAGCGCCGCGGGTGATTGGCGATCAAATCAAAGCGGGCACACCGGAACTGGCGATGTATGGCTTTGCCGTGTTCTATGCCATTTGCCTGATCGTTAACTGGTGGTTTTATCTTCGCAAAAACGCCTACGTCAAAAACCCGTAGACCTAAAGCCCTGCCCGCCTAGCGACTAACGCCACCCCAATGTCAAGAGAGGCCAACATGGCGTCAAAACGTTTTCAACAAACCTCGGTGCTGATCGCCAACACCTTTGCCTTCACCATGTGCTTCATGGTGTGGACGATGTTTGGCGAAATAGGCGTGCCGATTGCAGAAGAACTTAACCTGAATGGCACTCAGTTCGGCATCCTGACCGCCGTCCCCATCCTGACCGGCGCACTATCACGCCTGCCCCTGGGCGCAATGACCGACCAATACGGCGGCCGACCGGTGTTTTTTATTATCCTGCTGCTGATTATACCCGCCGTATGGCTCGTTCAATTCGCCACTCAGTACTGGCAACTTCTTACGCTAGGGGCATTTATCGGCCTTGCTGGCGGGGCCTTTTCAGTAGGTATCACCTATACCGCCAAGTGGTTTGAAAGCGATCGCCAGGGGCTTGCCATGGGCATCTTTGGTGCCGGTAACGCGGGGGCGGCGGTGACCAAGTTTATCGCCCCGACGGTGATTGTGATGCTCGGCTGGCAGGCGGTGCCGAATATTTACGCGGCGATCATGCTGGTCACCGCAATCCTCTTCTGGTGTTTCACCTTCACCAATCCGGCCCACCGCAGCCCTGGAAAAGCCCCCCTGCGCGAGCAGATCAAAATCCTCAACGATCCTAAAGTGTGGAAGTACTGCCAGTACTATTCGCTCGTATTTGGCGGCTATGTCGGCGTGTCGCTTTGGCTCACACGCTATTACATGTCCGAATACGGCTTTGGTATTCAGTTGGCGGCGGTGATCGCCACCATTTTCGTGCTGCCGTCCGGAGTCATCCGCGCCTTCGGTGGCTGGCTTTCCGACCGCTTCGGTGCCCATAACGTTACCTGGACGTGCCTTTGGGCCAGCCTGATTGCCTTGTTTATCATGTCCTACCCGGAAACACGCTACAGCGTTGAGGCAGCGGGTGGAGCAGGTCGTGTTGAGTTCGGATTCGGCATACCGGTATGGCTGTTTACCGCGGCATTATTTGTGGTGGGTATCGCCTGGGGCATTGGTAAGGCGTCGGTATTCAAATACCTCTCCAACGAGTACCACGAAAATCTGGGGCTTGTTTCCGGCATTGTCGGGCTGGCCGGTGGATTGGGCGGTTTTTTCCTGCCCATCATGTTTGGTGCACTGGTGGATATCACCGGAATCGCCACCACGGTGTGGATGCTGTGTTTCGGCATCACGCTGGTGTCGATCATCTGGATGTGGTGGACAGAGCGGCGCTCACCAGTAATCACACGCAGCTCATCGTCAGGCGCAAAGGCCAAACAAGGGGTAACCAGCGAAAGATAAAGCTGAGAGGTAGTGCGAGGGGGGCTGGTTGAGAGACAACCAAACAATAAATAATGGGGCTGAAATGGAGGCGGCCCCAAAAGCCACATCCCGGCACACACATCCACCACTACCGTTGCTCCCTTCCGGGCCTGGCGGGGTTTGCAGTTTAGCGTTGCGGGAGGACCTAAGGGGCCACCATAACAGCTGACTCATTTGCGAGTCTGCCTACGCTGAGTGGTGGCTACGCCCTGATTTGAACAGGGGACCCCATCATTATGAGTGATGTGCTCTAACCAACTGAGCTACGTAGCCTTTCCGACATCAGCGGAGACGCATTGTGCCTATCTTAACGGCAAAAGGCAAGCCGTTATCGACCTGCCTTTTGCTCCAAGCACCTTTTATTGCAATGCGTTACGCACAGCTTCTTCAGCAGGCTCGCCATCGATCGTTTCCACGCCGGCTAACCACTCGCCTAGCAGATCATCATTTGCCTGCAGGTAAGCACGCGCGGCTTCACGGGGGTCTTCACCATCGTCCATGATTTCGCCCATCAACTGATTTTCCATTTCGAGTGTGAACGTCATGTTGTTGAGCAGTTCACCAACATTAGGGCACTCTTCCGCGTAACCACCACGGGTGTTGGTATACACCGTCGCACCACCCAGGTCAGGGCCAAAGTAATCGTCAGCCCCTTCAAGATACGCCATGTCGAAGTTGGTATTCATGGGGTGTGGCTCCCAACCCAGAAATACCATCCAATCTTCATTGGGTACCCGCGCTGTCAGTTCGGCCAGCATGCCGGCTTCACTGGAATCGACCAACTGCCAATCGCCAAGGCCGAAAGCATCGTCATCGATCATTTGCTGGATCAATTCGTTGCCATCGTTGCCTGCTTCAATACCATGCAGTTGCTGGTCAAACTGGTCGGCATGCTCTGCCAGGTCTTCGACCGACGTGACGCCTGCATCGTAAACATACTGCGGCACGGCCAGGGTGTATTTGGCACCTTCTAAATTGGCCGTTAACCGATCAACTGTGCCTTTTTCAACGTAAGGGTCACTGATTGAGGCCATTGACGGCATCCAGTTGCCCAAAAAGACATCAAAGTCACCGTTTTCCATGCCCGAGTACGCGATGGGTACCGATACGGTATCCACTCGTGCCTCGTAGCCCATACCTTCAAGCACTTCGCTGGCAAGCGCTGTGGTCGCAGTGATGTCGGTCCAGCCTACCTCGGCGAAGCGAACAGTGCTGCATTCGTTAGCCATCGCCAGTGAAGGAAGTCCCGCCGTGACGACCATCGCCCCCATCATACCAATATGTGTTTTCTTCATTCAGCGTCCCCTTTTCATCAGATTATCGATCACCCGCTCCGCATTCATATCGCAGCGGCAGCTAACATCTTTTTGTTGATTGAACGTTCAATAAAAAGATGCCATCATTGTTAGGTAATCATGCCTAAAGTCGTTTTTCAAGGTAATGGGTGAATAGGCATTCAACGCGACAGGAGACAGCCATGCCTAAAGTGGGAATGGAACCAATACGCCGCGAGCAATTAATTAACGCCACCATGGCGGCTATTGACGAAGTTGGATTGGCGGAAGCCACTGTCATGCGGATTGCCCGCCACGCGGGGGTGTCAGCAGGTATTATCAGCCATTACTTTGGCGGCAAGGATGGACTGCTGGAAGCTACCATGCGGCAAATTTTGACCGACCTCAACCACGCTATTTCAGTGCGTCGCCAAGCGTTGGAAGACCAGACGCCACGCGCCCACATTGGTGCCATTATTGAAGGCAACTTTGACCGCACTCAGGTCACCGGCCCGGCCGCCAAGACCTGGCTCGCCTTCTGGGCCAGCAGCATGCACAAGCCGACACTGCAACGCCTGCAGAATGTCAATGACCGCCGCCTGTACACCAATTTATGCCACCAATTTCGCCAGATCATGCCGAGGGCTGATGCTCGCAACGCGGCTCGGGGTCTGGCCGCCATGATCGACGGCCTGTGGTTGCGCGGCGCACTTACACCAGAAGGCCTGGACGCCAACGAAGCACGCCACCTGGCCCACACCTACCTTGACCAACTACTTGCTCACCATGGGTGCCAACAGCCTGCATCCATGATCGAATCTTATTAAGGAGACCACCATGGCTACTCATGATGTACTGCCTCTTTTCATTAATGGTCGCCCGGTTGATGCCACCTCAGGCGATACGTTTACCATCACCAATCCTTTCGATGGCAGCCTGCTGGCAACGGTCGGTCAGGCAAGCCAGGCCGACGTTGATAGCGCCGTTGAAGCGGCCCGCGAAGGCCAGCGCAAGTGGGCCGCCATGACCGGCATGGAACGCGCACGCATCATGCTGCGTGCCGTTGCGCTGTTAAGAGAGCGTAATGACGAGCTGGCTGAACTGGAAACTCGCAATACCGGCAAGCCAATCAGCGAAACCGCAAGCGTCGATATCGTCACCGGTGCCGATGCGCTGGAGTACTATGCGGGCCTCGCCCCAGCTATCGAGGGCAGCCAGATTCCACTGCGCGATAGCTCGTTCGTATACACCCGCCGCGAACCGCTGGGTGTGATCGGTGCCATCGGCGCCTGGAACTACCCGATTCAGATCGCCTGTTGGAAAGCCGCCCCGGCACTGGCCGCGGGTAACGCGATTGTCTTCAAGCCCAGTGAAGTCACGCCGCTCACGACGATGAAGCTTGCCGAAATCTTCACCGAGGCGGGTCTCCCCGACGGCGTGTTCAACGTCGTCCAGGGTGACGGCCGCGTGGGCGCCATGCTGACCGGGCATAAAGGTATCGACAAGGTATCGTTTACCGGTGAAGCCGGTACCGGCAAGAAGGTCATGTCAGCAGCGGCCGAATCGACGCTCAAAGACGTCACCATGGAACTGGGCGGCAAATCGCCGCTGCTGGTCTTCGCCGATGCCGATCTGGACCGCGCTGCCGATGCTGCCATGATGGCCAACTTCTATTCCTCCGGCCAAATCTGTACCAACGGCACCCGCGTGTTTGTGGAACGCAGCGTCAAAGACGCCTTTGAGGCCAAACTGGTCGAGCGCGTCAAGCGTATCAAGGCGGGCGACCCCATGGATTCGGCTATCAATTTCGGCCCGCTGGTCAGCTTCGAGCACCAGGAGAAAGTGCTCTCCTACATTGCTCTCGGCAAAACCGAAGGCGCACGCGTCCTGGTGGGCGGCGAGGACTGGAACAGCGGCACCTGGGCCAAAGGTGCCTGGGCGGCGCCGACGGTCTTCACCGACTGCACCGATGACATGCGCATCGTCAAGGAAGAGATCTTTGGCCCGGTGATGTCGGTACTCGCCTTTGATGACGAGGAAGAGGTGGTTCGCCGCGCCAATGACACCACCTACGGCCTCGCCGCCGGTGTCTTCAGCGAAAGCCTGAACCGCGCCCACCGGGTGATCCATCAATTGGAAGCCGGTATCTGCTGGGTCAACACCTGGGGCGAATCGCCCTCAGAGATGCCGGTCGGCGGCTATAAAGAGTCGGGCATTGGGCGTGAAAACGGTGTCGAGACGCTCAACCACTATACCCAGACCAAGTCTGTACAGATCGAGATGGGGCCGTTTGAGTCTGTGTTTTAACTGTTTGCAACACACGAACTCATGAACCATGGGCGCTGGGGGTGGCCAAGCTACCTCCAGAGTCGCACCCTCCCCCTATAAGTCCCGGTGAATCAGTATGTCTCAACCACGTGAATTTGATTACATCATTATCGGTGCAGGTTCCGCAGGCAATGTGCTTGCGACTCGCCTAACTGAAGACAGTGACGTCAGCGTGCTGCTGCTGGAAGCAGGCGGCCCAGACTATCGCTTTGACTTCCGAACCCAAATGCCCGCTGCCCTGGCCTACCCGCTGCAGGGCAAACGCTACAACTGGGCATTTGAAACCGACCCCGAACCGCATATGGACGGCCGCCGCATGGAATGTGGCCGCGGCAAGGGCCTGGGCGGCTCCTCGCTGATCAACGGCATGTGCTATATCCGCGGCAATGCGTTGGATTACGACAACTGGGCCAAGCAACCGGGTCTTGAAGACTGGGACTATTTAAGCTGTTTGCCCTACTTCAAAAAAAGCGAAAGCCGCGATATCGGACCAAATGACTATCACGGCGGCGAAGGGCCGGTCAGCGTCACGACGCCCAAGGCGGGCAATAACCCGCTTTACCACACCTTTATCGAGGCCGGAAAGCAGGCAGGCTACCCTGAGACCGACGACGTCAACGGCTATCAGCAGGAAGGTTTTGGTCCCATGGACCGCTTTGTGACGCCTAACGGCCGCCGAGCGTCGACGGCACGTGGCTACCTGGATACCGCCAAGCAGCGCGAAAATCTGACCATCGAAACTCATGCGGTAACCGATGTAATCGAGTTCGAGGGTAAGCGTGCAGTGGGCGTGCGCTATGAGCGAAAAGGCGAGAAACAGCAGGCCTACGTTCGTCGTGAAGTGCTGCTGTGTGGCGGTGCTATCGCCTCACCGCAGATTCTTCAGCGCTCGGGGATTGGCAACCCGGAATTGCTTAAAGAGCTCGATATCGAGACAATTCACGACCTGCCCGGTGTCGGTGAAAACCTCCAGGACCATCTGGAGATGTACATCCAGTACGAATGCAAAGAGCCTATTTCGCTCTATCCGGCGCTCAAATGGTACAACCAGCCGAAGATTGGTGCCGAGTGGCTGTTCAAGGGCACCGGCGTGGGCGCCAGCAATCAGTTTGAATCCTGCGGCTTTATCCGCAGCCGCGATGAGGAAGAGTGGCCCAACCTGCAGTACCACTTCCTGCCCATCGCGATCAGCTACAACGGTAAAAGCGCGGTGCAGGCCCACGGCTTCCAGGCTCATGTCGGCTCCATGCGCTCGGAAAGCCGCGGCCGCATTCGCCTGACCTCGAAAGATCCCCATGCGGCGCCAAGCATCCTGTTCAACTACATGGCCAAGGACAAAGACTGGCAAGAGTTCCGCGATGCCATTCGCCTGACCCGCGACATCATCGCTCAGCCAGCCTTTGACCCATACCGTGGCCGCGAGATCGCACCCGGCCCGGATGTTCAGTCGGATGCCGAACTCGATGCCTTTGTCAAACAGCACGCCGAAACCGCCTATCACCCCTGTGGTAGCTGCCGGATGGGCAACGACGAAATGGCAGTCACGGATGGCCAGGGCCGCGTCCATGGCATTGACGGCTTGCGCGTGGTCGATGCGTCCTTGTTCCCGGTGATTCCCACCGGCAACCTGAATGCCCCCACCATCATGCTGGCCGAAAAGATCGCCGACCGGATTCGTGAACGTGAGCCCCTGCCCCGGGCCAACGTCGACTATTACGTCGCCAACGGCGCACCAGCCAAACGCCACTGAACCAAGTCTGGTTAGCAAAACTCTAAAACGTCGTAGCCCAGCGCTGCGACGTTTTTTTATGTCCCTTTAACGCATCGAAATACTTGCACTGGGTGGCGCAGGTCTGCCAATATTCAAACATCTGTTTAAATCTGTGCATTATTAACCATATCGTATCCTTCAACACTATCCCTCAACATATGGAGAGGCACTATGCTCACCCTACTACTGATCGTGCTGGCGGCTGTTGGCCTGCTCGCGGTGATGCGCCGCGAAGCCGGTGCAACCGCCGCCCTGGTCGTGCTTGCCGTGCTGGGCCTTGTTGGCCTGGTGTTCGATGCCGCCGTCATTGGCGTGCTCTTACTGCTGGGCGCCGCCGCTGTGGCCATTGCCGGGCTTCCTGCGCTACGCCGCCAGTGGCTTACCCCGCGGCTGTTTGCAATGTTCAAGAAAGTCGCGCCCAAAGTCTCTGACACAGAGCGCACTGCGTTGGAAGCGGGCACTGTCTCCTGGGATGGCGAGCTGTTTTCCGGCAAGCCCCAATGGAACAAGCTGCTCAACTTTAAAGACGAAGGCCTGCGTGAAGACGAGCAAGCCTTTCTCGACAACCAGTGCGCAAAAGCCGCCGGCATGTGTAATGCCTGGGATATCGCCATTGAGCGCGCGGACCTTCCCCAGCAACTGTGGGATTACCTGAAAAAAGAAGGCTTCTTCGGCATGATCATTCCGAAGGAGTACGGCGGCCTGGGCTTCTCGGCCAAGGCCCAGTCCATGGTGCTGCAAAAGCTCTCCGCCAATGAAACGCTGATGGTTACCGTCGGCGTGCCCAACTCGTTGGGCCCAGGCGAGCTACTGCTCAAATATGGTACTCAGGAGCAGAAAGATCACTACCTGCCGCGCCTGTCCGATGGCCGTGAGATTCCCTGCTTTGGCCTGACAGGCCCGCGTGCCGGTTCAGACGCTACCTCGCTGCCGGACACCGGCGTCGTGTGCAAGCAAATGGTCAACGGTGAAGAAGTCCTCGGCCTGCGGCTCAACTTTGAAAAGCGCTGGATCACCCTGGCGCCCATTGCCACCGTTGTCGGTCTTGCCTTCAGGCTGTTTGATCCCGAGAACCTGCTCGGCGATGAAGAAGACCGCGGCATTACCCTGGCGTTGATTCCCCGCGATACCGACGGTATGGAGATTGGTCGTCGCCACCATCCGATCGGCAGCCCGTTTATGAATGGTCCGATCAAGGGTAAGGACGTTTTTGTCCCGCTGGATACGATCATCGGCGGCCCCGACATGATCGGCCAGGGTTGGCGCATGCTGGTCGAGTGTCTCTCCATCGGCCGTTGTATTACGCTTCCCTCAGGCGCCACCGGCACGGCGCGCTATGCGTTGGGCTGGAGCGGCGGCTTCACCCGCGTGCGCCGTCAGTTCAACGTGCCCGTGGCGGAAATGGAAGGCGTGCAGGAACCTCTGGCGCGCATGGCAGCCCTCGGGTACATAGCCCAGGCAACGGTCTATCAAACCGCCAACCTGATCGACCATGGCGAAAAGCCCGCAGTCCCCTCGGCGATTCTGAAAAGCCAACTGACCGAATTCCAGCGCGATATTCTTGCCGATGCCATGGACGTACATGGCGGTAAGGCGGTCACTCTGGGCCCACGCAACTACCTGGGTATTGGCTACAGCGCCAATCCGGTGGCGATCACCGTGGAAGGCGCCAACATCATGACCCGCAACCTGATGATCTTCGGTCAGGGAGCTATCCGCTGCCATCCCTATGTGCTTGAGGAGCTAGCCGCGAAGGACGCCAACGATATCAAGGCATTCGACAAGGCGTTCTTCAGCCATGCGGGACTCATCTTTGGCAACGCGGCCCGCGCCTTCACCCTGGGCTTCGGCATCGGCAAACCCAATGTGCCGTTCGACGGCCCGGCGGCCGCCTACGCCCAGGACATCGCCCGCCTCTCGGCAGGCTTCGGACTGTGCGCCGATGCGGCCATGGCAAGCCTCGGATCGGCCTTGAAGAAACGTGAAATGCTCTCCGCCCGTCTTGGCGATGTGCTTTCCAACCTCTACCTGGCCTCGATGGTACTCAAGCAATGGCAAGCGGGTGACAAGGTGGAAGGCGAAGAAGCCCTGCTGCATTACAGCTGTCGTTTCCTGCTCCAGCGGGCTGAACAGGCCTTTGTCGAGATTTTCGATAACCTGCCCAACCGGGCGCTGGGCAAGACGCTGAAAGTGATCGTCATGCCGACCGGTCGCCGCTGGGACAAGCCCCACGATGACGATGCGCGGGATATCGCCAAGCGCGTCTCCACCCACAGCGCATTGCGTACCAAGCTGTTGCACAATACCTGGGACGCCGACGACGGCGAACAGCGCAACCCGCTCGCCCGCTATAACGCGCTGCTGGTGGACTACGAGCGTGCTGAGGCAATCTATCGCACGGTCAACAAAGCCTATGCCAAGGGTGAACTGCCGCAGACGGCACTGCATCCTGAAGCACGGGTGGAAGCGGCATTGGAAGGCCGTCTAATTAGCGAAGAAGACGCCCAGTTCATGCGTGAATTCGAAGCTGAGGTATTGGAAATGCTCACTGTAGACGATTTCCCTTACGAAACCTTTGCTACCGACAAGTCGACGCTGATTGATCACAATGCCAAGCCGCAGTCGACACAAGCATCTGAGACGGCAGACAGCATTAAATAGCCACTCGCTCGCACCAACCTTCAACCGGCCTCCCTGAGGCCGGTTTTTTTTGACCCTAGACTTTCGTTTAATTTTCGATTTTTCATCCAAAAACTGCAAACGAAAGCAAATAAAGGCATTGCAGGTTCGAAAACGATCAACTAGGATTTCGTAAACGAAAGCTAGATATTCTCCAATAACAACGACGCTAGCGAGATTCGCATGTCACTACATTTGCAAAATATCGCCCATACCGTAGGCGGTGTTCCCTATATTAGCGACGTTGACCTAGCACTCGAGCCGGGCTCCTTCAATGTGCTATTGGGCAGAACACTCGCAGGCAAGACCACACTGATGCGCTTGATGGCCGGCCTTGAGCCACCTACCCAAGGTCGGATTCTGATGGACGGCAAGGACGTCACCGGAGTACCGGTACGCCACCGTAACGTATCGATGGTATATCAGCAGTTCATCAATTATCCCAGTTTGACCGTCTACGACAATATTGCCTCGCCGCTTAAACTCGCCAAACAGCCAAAAAGCGAAATTAACAAGCGCGTCGGCGAAATTGCTGAGATGCTGCATATCGAGCATCTGCTTGACCGCTATCCTCTGGAGTTGTCCGGTGGCCAGCAACAGCGCACCGCCATGGGCCGCGCTCTGGTAAAAGACGCCGATGTCATTCTCTTCGACGAGCCGCTGGTCAACCTGGACTATAAACTCCGTGAGGAACTGCGCGACGAGCTGCGCGACTTGTTCAAAGTGCGTAACTGTATTGCCGTGTACGCCACCACTGAGCCTAATGAGGCTCTTGCACTCGGCGGCAACACAGCCATCCTTCACGAAGGTAAGCTGCTGCAGTACGGCCCCACCGATCAAATCTACCGGCAACCCAACGGCATTCTCAGCGCCGAGATGTTTTCTGAGCCACCGATCAATATCGTGCCGGGTCGGCTCACCGACAACGACATCACCTTCGATAACGACACTCACTTTACCTGCGACGATGCCTTGCGAAAGCTGCCTCCTGGTGACTACCAGTTCGGGGTTCGCGCCTCGCATTTGAGCCTTACACCACAAGCCGCGGATGATCTGGAACTGCCGGTCACCGTGGATGTTGCCGAAATCAGTGGGTCCGAAACCTTTCTTCATGCGCGTCATGCGCACTTCCCACTGGTATTGCATCTCCTGGGAATACACGAATTGAAGGTCAATCAGCCCATCAAGGTTTATTTCCCCATTCATAAACTGTTTGTTTTCGACCAGCAGGGCCACATTGTGCATACCCCGTTGGCTCAGACGGAGGGCGCCGCGCATGGCTGAGATCGTGCTTAAAACACTCGCGCACACATACAGCGCCAACCCGCAATCGGCCGAGGATTACGCCATCCGCCATATGGAACACGTATGGCATCAAGGCGGCGCTTATGCCTTGCTGGGACCGTCCGGATGCGGCAAATCAACCCTTCTGAATATTATTTCAGGGCTACTGGCGCCTACCGAAGGCGATGTACTCTTCGATGGCCACCGGGTCAACGAACTGCCACCGGAAGAGCGCAACATCGCCCAGGTGTTCCAGTTCCCGGTGATCTACGACACCATGACGGTGTTCGATAATCTCGCCTTCCCGCTGCGCAACATGAACACCCCCGAGTACCGGGTTAAACCCAAGGTACTGGAAGTCGCCGACATCCTTGAGCTGACACCGCTGCTATCGCGCAAAGCAAAAAACCTGACCGCCGATGAAAAACAGAAGGTCTCCATGGGGCGCGGTCTGGTCCGCGACGACGTTACCGCCATTCTGTTTGATGAGCCGCTTACCGTCATCGACCCGCAGTTGAAGTGGAAGCTGCGCCGCAAGCTCAAGGAAATCCACGAGCGGTTTAACATCACCATGATCTACGTCACTCACGACCAGCTTGAAGCCTCGACCTTCGCTGACAAGATTGCCGTGATGTACGAAGGCCAGGTGGTGCAGTTCGGTACGCCACGGGAACTGTTCGAAACACCCGCGCATACTTTCGTGGGTTATTTCATCGGTAGTCCAGGCATGAATTTTTTCGAGCTTCGCTACGATGAGGCACAAAATACGGCCTACTTCGGCGACCAGCCACTGCCGTTAAGCAATGCTTATCTGGCCACGCTTAAAAAGACCGAGAGCGACAACCTCAAGCTCGGCATTCGCCCGGAATTCATCGACGTTCACGCAAGCGCCGCACCCGACACGATTGCCGTGCAAAAAGAGAACCTGCAGGACCTTGGCACCTACGCCATTCTCACCTTCTCGTTCAATCAGCAAACATTTAAAGCCAGGTTGCCCGAAGACCATCCTGCCCTGGGTGACACCGTCTATATCCGTTTTCCCGACGACAAACTGAGCCTTTACGTCGATGAATACCGAGTCGAGGTAGATCATGAATAAAGTCTATAACAACCGCGCCTGGCTATTGGTACTGCCAATGCTTGTCCTGGTCGCGTTTTCCGCGATCGTGCCACTGATGACCGTCGTCAACTACTCGGTGCAAGACGTGCTTGGGGCTAACGCCCGCTTCTTTACCGGCACCGAGTGGTTCGAAACCATGCTCAACGACCCGGCCCTGCAAGCGGCTTTTCTACGCCAGATAATATTCTCGCTCACCATTCTTGCCATCCAGATCCCTCTGGGAATCGGCATTGCGTTGATCATGCCCAAACGTGGTTGGCAAGCATCGGCAGTGCTGATCCTGATTACTCTGCCCCTGCTGATCCCCTGGAACGTAGTGGGCAGTATCTGGCAGATTTTCACACGCGGTGATATCGGCCTGATGGGTTGGGGACTTCGCCAGTTGGGCATCGAGTACAACATTACCCGTAACGCCGCCGATGCCTGGGTGACGATCATCCTGATGGACGTTTGGCACTGGACCCCGCTGGTCGCCATGCTTTGCTACAGCGGCCTGCGCTCCATCCCCGAAGCCTATTATCAGGCGGCGCGCATTGACCGTGCCTCAAAATGGGCGGTATTTCGCTACATTCAGTTGCCCAAGCTGACCAATGTGCTGGTCATTGCCGTGCTGCTGCGCTTCATGCATTCGTTCATGATTTACGCCGAGCCCTTTGTACTGACCGGTGGCGGGCCTGGCAGCTCAACGACCTTCCTGAGTCAATCATTGACCACCATGGCGGTGGGTCAGCAGGACTTGGGACCCTCCGCTGCTTTCTCGATTATCTACTTCCTGGTCATCCTGCTGGTGAGCTGGGTGTTCTACACCGCCATTATGAACATGCAGAAAGACAAGCATTCCCAGGGAGGAGCCTGATATGAGCTACCAACTGGAAAACACCCAGCAGGGTGAAAAATACAACACCATTTTCAGCCGCACCACACCCGCACAACGCCGCAAGCGCAACGCCAGAACCAAGCTGCGCTCGCGCCTGTTGCTGGGCGTCTATCTGCTCTTGATGATTCTGCCCATCTATTGGCTGCTGAATATGTCGCTGCAAACCAACAGCGAAATACTGGGCTCCATGACCATGTGGCCGGAGAACCTCACCTTTGACAACTATATCGGTATCTTTACCGACTCAAGCTGGTACATGGGCTATGTCAACTCGATTGCCTATGTGCTGATGAACATGCTTATCACCATCTGTGTGGCACTACCGGCTGCGTATGCCTTCAGCCGCTACAGCTTCATTGGCGATAAGCACCTGTTCTTCTGGCTGCTGACCAACCTCATGGCGCCGCCCGCTGTGTTCCTGCTGCCTTACTTCCAGCTTTATTATTCGGTCGGTCTCTTCGACACGCACATTGCCGTGGCGCTGGCGCACTGCCTCTTCAATATTCCACTGGCCATCTGGATTCTTGAAGGCTTCATGAGCAGCGTTCCCAAGGAGATCGACGAAACCGCCTACATCGACGGTTACAGCTTTCCACGCTTTTTCGTCAAGATTTTTATCCCGATGATTCGCTCGGGTATCGGCGTCACGCTGTTCTTCCTGTTCATGTTCTCGTGGGTTGAGCTGCTCCTGGCCAGAACGCTGACGGCCACCGAGGCACAGCCCATTGGCATGATCATGACGCGCACGTCCACCGCGTCGGGGATTGACTGGGGCACGCTCGCCGCAGCCGGTGTGCTGACCATCTTGCCAGGCATTCTGGTGGTCTACTTTGTCCGCAACCATATCGCCAAGGGCTTTGCCCTGGGTCGTACCTAAGGAGGTGATGTATGTCTTGGATGGTATGGACGGTGCCCACCGCTATTTTCTTTTCCGCTATTGCCGCCATGTTGGCGGGGATGACGGTCTGGGAAATTGTCTCGCCCACCATAGAGCGTAAGGGCTTTCTACCCATCACGACCACACGCGGAGACCGGCTGTTTGTTGGCCTTCTGTCTGCTGCGTTTATTCATCTTGGCGTGATTGGCTTTACCTCATTATCGATTTGGTTAGCACTGGCAGCTTCGCTGGTCTGGCTGTTGGTGCTGATGCGCTGGGGGTAACCGGTGCGAGAACCAAAAGCGGTCTCATGGACGGATTCGCCATTAGGGAAGATCACAACACAACGAGGTCTATATGCGACATAACAATTTCAAACTTACCACCCTCGCCGCCAGCCTGCTGCTAGCATCCGGTTCGCTAGCCGCAGACGACCACGATGCGCGGGCGGTGGCCGAGCGGCTGGTCGACGAGCATTTCCAAAACTCGACCCTGAGCCGCGAGGAACAGATCGAAGAACTGATGTGGTTTGCCAAAGCGGCCGAACCATTTCGCGACATGGATATCCAGACCGTTGCGGAGGGGTTAACCACCCACGTCTATGAAAGCGAAGTACTTGCTGAAGCGTTCAGTGAGCTAACCGGTATCAACGTCACTCACAACATCATTGGCGAAGGCGATGTTGTCGACACCATGCAAAACCAGATGCAGTCGGGTAACAGCATCTACGATGGTTTCGTCAACGATACCGATGCCATCGGTACCCACATCCGCTATGGCACCACCATCAACCTCTCCGAGGCGATGGAAAACGAATGGGCCGACTACACGCTACCCACGCTGGATCTGGACGACTTCATCGGGCTGCAGTACGGCACCGGGCCAGATGGCAGCATCTATCAATTGCCAACCCAGCAGTTCGCCAACCTTTACTGGTTCCGCTACGACTGGTTCCAGCGCGAAGACCTGCAGGAGCAGTTCCGGGATATTTACGGCTACGACCTGGGCGTACCTACCAACTGGACTGCCTATGAGGATATCGCCGAATTCTTCACCGACCATGTTGGCGAGCTCGACGGCAAAGAGATCTATGGTCACATGGATTACGGTCGCCGCGACCCCTCACTAGGCTGGCGTTTCCACGACTCCTGGCTCTCCATGGCAGGTATGGGCAGTCCTGGCGTTCCTTCCGGCAACCCGGTAGATGACTGGGGTATTCGTGTCAACGAAGACAGCCAGCCGGTGGGGGCCAGCGTTAGCCGTGGCGGTGCGACCAACTCTCCCGCCTCCGTCTTTGCCATGCAAAAGGCCGTTGACTGGCTCCGCGACTTCGCTCCACCCGAAGCCCAAGGCATGACCTTCGGTGAAGCGGGTCCGGTGCCTGCTCAAGGCCATATTGCCCAGCAGATTTTCTGGTACACCGCCTTCACGGCCGACATGACCGACCCCGATGTCGCCGTGACCGATGACGAAGGCAATCCGCTATGGCGCATGGCCCCCTCGCCCACCGGCCCGTATTGGGAAGAAGGCATGAAGGTTGGCTATCAGGACGTAGGCGCCTGGACGTTCTTTGACTCCACCCCCGAAGACCGTCGCACAGCGGCGTGGCTGTTTGGTCAGTTCACCGTTTCCAAGACGGTATCGCTTGAGAAGTTGATGCACGGCCTGACGCCGATCCGCGAGTCCGACATCTTCTCTGAGCAGATGACCGAAATGGCGCCCAAGCTCGGCGGGTTGGTTGAATTCTACCGCAGCCCCAACGAGTCCAACTGGACCCCAACGGGCACCAACGTCCCCGATTATCCCCGCATGGCGCCCCTATGGTGGCAAAACCTTGCACCGGTCATGAGCGGAGATGTATCGCCACAGGAAGGCCTCGATGCACTGGCGGCGGATATGGATAGCACCATGCACCGTCTTGCCCGTGCCGATGTCTTCGACAGCTACGCCCCCGTGCTGAACGAAGAGCGTGACCCGCAATACTGGCTGGACCAGGATGGCGCGCCGAAAGCCAAGCTGGATGACGAAATGCCACAAGGCACCACCGTGCCTTACGACGAAATGATGGAAGAATGGATGTCGGCCGGGACGCGCTAATACCGGCTGGGCGGGCCCCACGGCCCGCCCTTTCCGGCTTCATCGGCGGCACCCTCTATCGACACTTACCAACAGCGCGGTCGCCCATACAGCACCGTGAACGGGGCTTTCTTTGTTAATTTGGATCCGCTATGAAACTGCGTAACCGTAATATCGAGAAACTACATTCCGATGAATTCGATGTACTGATCATTGGTGGTGGCATCAATGGTGCCGCCACCGCTGCGGCGCTGTCAGGTAAAGGCGCCCGGGTTGCCTTGATCGATCGTGGCGACTTCGCTGGCAGCACCAGCATGCACTCCTCAAATCTCGTTTGGGGAGGCATCAAATATATGGAAAGCAAAGACTTTGCATTGGTTCGAAAGCTTTGCAAGAGTCGTAATCATTTAATTAAAAGTTACCCATCCACTGTTCAGGAAATTCGTTTTCTGACCAACATCACCCGGGGGTTTCGCCATTCACCGCGT
This sequence comes from Halomonas sp. CSM-2, assembly GCF_002119345.1. Taxonomy (NCBI): domain Bacteria; kingdom Pseudomonadati; phylum Pseudomonadota; class Gammaproteobacteria; order Oceanospirillales; family Halomonadaceae; genus Halomonas; species Halomonas sp. CSM-2. Next base: position 49,279 of record NZ_NBYR01000009.1, read on the forward strand.
TACTTGTGGATTGGCACCTGGCTCTACTGGCTGATGGGCAATGGATTTACCCGGCGACCCCGCTTGCTGTCCCCCAAGGATATCAAGCAGGAAGAACCGATTATCGATGTCGATGACTCCGTCGGCGGCTTTGAATATTCGGATGCCTACCTGCACGACAACGATGCCCGTTTTGTCTTCAATTTCGTTCGTCATGCACTCAATCATGGGGCAACTGCCGCCAATTATGTTGAGTCACTGGGCGCCGAGCGTGAAGGGAATGTCTGGGTCACCAAGGCGCGTAACGTGATGGACGGCCAAACCTTCGATATCCGCGCCAAGGTGCTGATTAATGCAGCAGGCCCCTGGGTTGACCAGCACAACACCCTGACCGGGCAAAAGACCACCCACCAACACCTGTACTCCAAGGGTATTCACCTGATCGTGCCCCAGTTGACGGATTCCCAGCGCGTGCTGGCCTTCTTCGCCGACGACGGGCGGCTGTTCTTTGTCATTCCCATGGGCAACCGCACCTGTATCGGGACCACCGATACGCACATGGAACACCCCGAGGTGGATGTTACCGGTGACGACATTGACTTCGTGCTGGAAAACATCAACAAGCGCCTGACCCTCGACAAGCCACTGAGTCAGGCCGATATCATCTCGACCCGCTGTGGCGTGCGTCCCTTGGCCATCAAGGCGGATCAAGGCAACGACCGCGACTTTCTCCAGCTATCCCGCAAGCATGTGATCGATACCAATCAGGATAGCGCACACATCAGTATTTTTGGCGGCAAGTTGACCGACTGCCTGAACGTGGGCGATGAAATCGCTGAAGCCGTCGCAAAGCTTGGGGTCGAACTACCCGACCAGGGCTTCCGCTGGTATGGCGAGCCCCCCAATGCCGTGAAACAACAGTTCATGGATCATGCCAAGCGCATGAACCTGGACGCCATGACAGCGGCGACATCCTCAGAGCCTCTCTCATCACGCCTTTGGCGACGTTATGCCGAACAGGCGATGCCCATGCTCGAAAAAATCCGCCAGGACCCGGCAGAAGCCGACATTCTGATCGAGGGCACGGAATACATTCGCTGCGAGCTTGAACATGCCCGCGACCATGAGATGATCACCCAGCTTGAGGATTTCCTGCGCCGCCGAGCCAAAGTATCGCTCGTAGTGCACCACGAGCAACTGCGCCACTCCAAGGGGTTGAAAGAAGCCTGCCGTGTTCTATTTGGCGAGCAAGCCGAAGAGCGTTTTGAGGCGTATTTCGCCCAGAACCGGGATACCGCCCAACCCTATACACCCAAACAGGAAGTTCCCTCCTAGAAAGTGGCGGCAATGGGAGCGCAGTGGCAAATAAAATCCCCCTCACGTTGGCCGCCAGGGGGATAGAGGAAAGTGAAGAGCGTCAGAAACTAATCTTTAGTCGCTATTCTTCGTTTTCAACCAGCAGCTGGGAATCCCCTGCCAGCACCTCGTCCCACGCCTCTTCAATGGTGTACCCCATACGGCTATCAATGGTGTCGATGACTTCAACCGCGTGCTGAAGCGACTCCCGCTGGCCTTTTAGCGCTACTACCAGCTTGGCCAGGTCTTGCTTGCTGAACGTATTCGCGATTCGGTCGGCTTGTTGGCTTAATTCGATGCAGTTCATGGTTCAACCCTCATGGTATGGTCATCCGCTGCTTACTATTGTCGTTAATCGTTAAGCAGCCATCTTGTTAATGACGAATGGTGACGTTGCTACTCATGCTGGACCGGATAAGTGTCCAGTTCGGTGACTGCGATAAGGTCACAAGCGTTACAAGACCTTCGCTTCAAGCGCCCGGGTAATTCAAAAGCGCATCAAATGTAGCAGTGGTCAGAAGGGGTCAATCGGGATAACGAAACACCGCCCTGATCCATGACTTCACTATGGTGCACTGCCGTAAAGCTCACAATGCGTCATTGGCCGCAGGCAGCGTTGTAGCTCGACTACATAAGCGTCGAATAACCCCGAAAGGTGTCATAGAATTTCACGATGGAGGGACAATACGCAGGGAACGCATTGATAACGTCGGGAAACTTACCCGAGGTGGCCTGGACAAGCGGTGGCAGTATACGCCATCAATCCAACGACGCCAGTCGACCATGGGTTAATAAAATGAGGCCGCTATCACTGCCATGGCGATAGCGGCCTCTGGCGGGAATAGGTTAATCCGTTGAACGCACGCGGGAAACCGCGTCCAACCATCCTTGGTACAGTTGTTCGCGGTTCGCCTCCTCCATACTCGGTATAAAGCTTCGCTCGCAGCGCCAGAGTTGCTCTATCTCGTCCAGGGTCTGATACCAGCCTAACCGCAGGCCGGCCAGGTAGGCGGCGCCCAGAGCGGTGGTTTCCAGAATCGTGGGGCGGTCCACTTGCACGTTCAGCATATCGGCCAGAAACTGCATGACCCAGTTATTCTTGACCATGCCGCCATCAACACGCAGGTTGCCGGGTGGGGCTTCCATATCGTCATTCATGCAATGCTGAAGATCACGCGTCTGATAACAGACTGCCTGAAGACCAGCGGCGACAATTTCCGCAATCCCGGTATCGCGGGTCAGACCAAAAATCGCCCCGCGGGCTTTCGGATCCCAGTGCGGTGCCCCCAGGCCAGTAAAGGCAGGGACTAGATAAACGCTATGCCCGCGGCGGGTTTTACGGGCAAGGGCTTCGGTCTCCGCCGCATCCGCAAATAAATTCAGCCCATCGCGCAGCCACTGGACCGTGGCGCCGGCGACAAAAATACTGCCTTCCATGGCGTAGGTCGGCTTGCCGTTCAGGCGATACCCAATGGTCGTCAGCAACCGGTTGCGCGACAGAGACGGTGTGTCTCCGGTGTTGACGATCATGAAACATCCGGTCCCGTAGGTACTCTTCCCCATGCCCGGCTGAAAGCACGCCTGACCGACCAGCGCTGCCTGTTGATCCCCCGCCACACCCGCAATCGGCAGCTCAACACCCAGCCAGCGGGCATCCATGGTGCCAAAATCATCGCTCGAGTCTTTCACCTCAGGCAGCAAGCTTGCCGGGATATCGAACAGGTCGAGCAGTTCGTCGTCCCAGCACTGCTCGTGGATATTGAACAAGGCGGTGCGCGAGGCATTGGTGGCATCAGTTACGTGATGGTGACCACCGGTCAATCGCCAGATCAGGAAGCTATCGACGGTACCAAAGAGCAATTCGCCTTTCTCAGCCCGGGCTCGGGTCCCTTCGACGTTGTCCAGCACCCATGCAAGCTTGGTGGCGGAAAAGTACGGGTCGATCAACAGGCCGGTCTTGGCCTGCACACGCTCGGTATGTCCACCATCGCGCAGCTGTTCGCAGAGCGACGACGTACGCCGGTCCTGCCACACAATGGCGTTATAAACCGGCTTTCCGGTGCGCTTGTCCCACACAATGGTGGTTTCGCGCTGATTGGTGATCCCCACGCCAGCAATTTGCTCTGGCTTGATAGCTGCCTTTTTGACAACTTCCTGGCAGGTGGCAACGACCGTGTCCCAGATATCTTCAGGATCGTGCTCGATCCAACCGTCGTAGGGATAGTGCTGGGTAAATTCCTGCTGCGCGACAGCAGTTACTTGACCTTCACGGTCAAACAGGATGGCGCGGGAACTGGTCGTACCTTGATCGATGGCAAGTATATAGGAGGACATGGCACGTTCACTTTGTTGTTGGTAGTTTCGATTCTGTACATTTATTTTCGAATTATTATCACCAAAGGCTACGCCAGCCGCCAGCAATGCTCAAGTATGAAAACATAACCGCCTTCACCTGATCAGGCCAGGTGCAACGCGACATCGTGCTGGGTCAGCAGGCGCTGAATGGCCTCAGGCGGTTTACGGTCGGTAAACAGTGCGTCCAACTGGGCAATATTGCCTTGGCGTACCACCGGGTTGCGGTGAAACTTTGAATAGTCGGCCGCCAGATAAACGCGCCGTGAATTGGCAATAATGGCCTGGGCAACGCGCACCTCCTGGTAGTCGAATTCCAGCAAAGAGCCATCTTCGTCGATGCCGCTGATACCGATAATGCCGTAATCGACCTTGAACTGATTGATAAAGTCGATCGTGGCCTCGCCAATAATCCCGCCATCCCGGGAACGCACCTGCCCCCCTGCGATGATCACCGTGAAATCTTCCTTGTGCTGCAGAATCGCCGCGACGTTGAGGTTATTGGTAATAATCTCCAACCCCTGATGATCGAGCAGCGCCTGAGCAATCACCTCGTTGCTGGTACCAATGTTGATGAATAGTGACGCGTCATTGGGAATATGGTCAGCCAGGCAGCGTGCGATCCGCTCTTTCTCTTCAAGATGCAGGGTTTTACGAGTGCTGTAGGCGGTATTCACGGTGCTGGATTCAATCCCCACTCCCCCATGAACTCGCCTCACGCGGCCATCGTTCGCCAGTGTGTTCAGATCTCGGCGAATGGTCTGCGGCGTTACGGCAAAATGATCAGTGAGCTGCTCGATGCTCATGTATCCATGCTGGCGGACCAGCTCGATGATCGCGTCTTGACGAAACTGTTGATTCATAAGCTAGCCCGTGGCGTTATTTTTTCGTTTTAGAACGTATTTACTTTAAAACTATTTATTTTAAAAACCATTTACTTTGAAACCATTCACTTTTAAACCATTCACTTTTAAACATAGCAGCGTAGCAAAATTTCTATCAAATAACGCTTATTGATGCTCGAAGACGAACGTTATGTCGACAGCGGCCATACCCACAGGATCATCGGTATCGACACCAGCAGCACGATGACCGACAGCGGCAACCCCAACTTCCAGTAATCGCCAAACCGATACCCCCCCGGCCCCAGCACCAGCGTATTGGACTGATGGCCTATCGGGGTCAAAAAGGCACAGGACGCACTGACAGCGACCACCATCAGGAAGGGATCGAGCGATACCTCGAACCCTCTGGCCAGGCTGACGGCAATGGGCGCCATCAGCAGCGCCGCTGCCGCATTGTTGATGACATTGGAAAGCAGCATGGAAAGGATAAACAGCCCCACCAGGGTAACCACCACCGGCCAGTCGGCTCCCCATTGCAGCAACGCCTGGGCGATCAGATCCGCCCCGCCGCTGGTCTCCAGGGCCTCGCCGACCGGAATCATGGCCCCCAAGAGAACAATCACAGGCCCGTCGATCGCCTGATAGCCCTCCCGAAGTGGCAGCACACCAATCAATAGCGAAACCAGTGCCGCACTACTCAACGCCACCGCAGCCGGCAATACGTCCAGCAGCATGGCAACAATCGCAGCCGCAAAGATAGCCATCGAAAGCAGCAATTTGCGCGGCTGACCAAGGCTTAAATTGCGGTTAGCCAGCGGTAAACAACCCAACGCTGGCAGGCTTTCGGCAATTTCATTCTCCTCGCCCTGTAACAACAGGATATCCCCGGTCTGAAAGCGAATATCCCGCAGACGCTGCTTTAACCGGGTGCCATCCCTAGCCACCGCCACCAAATGCAAACCAAACTGGTGATTGAGACGCAACTGACGAACACTCCGATTGATCATCATGGAGTCATTACGTACCACCACTTCCACCAGCTGTAGCCCTTCGGTATCCACCGGCGGATGCGAATCCGACGCTTCTTCTGCAGCCAGGTCGCGGGCTTCCTCATCCTCGTCATCCCCTTCAATCTCGGCGACGGCGCTCAGCCCTGCCTTGTCTTCCAGCAGTTTCAGTTCTTCAGGTCCGGCTTCCAAAAGCAGGATATCGCCTGCCTGTAACATACCGTGGAACGAATAGCCTGCCTGGCGGTTGTCATCGCGCACCACTGCCAGTACCGGAATAGACTCTTCAAGCTCGTCGCGAAGCTGCTGCAACGTCAACCCTTTGGCCTTGGATTCATCATTGACCTTGAGCTCTACCAGATAGTTGGCAGTGTCAAACATATCCGCGGCTGATGCCTGGCCGCTACGCTTGGGCGTTAGTCGCCAGCCGACCAATACGATAAATGCCAACCCGGCCAACGCCACGACGCCTCCCACAGGGGCAAAGCTGAACATGCTGAAGGTATCGCCGGATACGTTCCCCCGGTAACTGGAAATAATGATATTCGGAGGGGTACCGATAAGCGTCATCAGCCCACCCAGCAGTGAGCCAAATGCCAGTGGCATCAGCAATAGCGATGGAGAGGTGTCATGCTCCCTTGCCATACGCATGGCGACGGGCAACAACAGCGCCAGCGCCCCGACATTGTTCATGATGCCCGAGAGTACCAAGACGGTTCCCACCAACGCCAGCAACTGGAGTATCAAGCGATCACCCACCTTGAGTATCTGGTCGGCGATAATATCGACCAGACCTGAGCGTTCGAACCCTTTGCTCAGCACCAGCACGGCGGCAACCGTGATCACGGCAGGGTGGCCAAACCCCATAAAGGCATCTTCGGCAGGCACCAAGCCAAGCATCACCGAACCCAATAGCGCTGAAAGGGCGACCAGGTCATAGCGAAACCGCCCCCATACAAAGGCCGCCAATGTTAACCCCAGCACTAAAAACACCAGCGTGCTCGGCGCCAGCCCCACGTCCTCGATTGCCATATATTGAATCACCTCCCTGTAGAGCACCGTCACTATCGTCGGCTTGCTTTACTGTAAATCAGATGGTGGCAAGCAGGTAAATCATATTAGACATTGACTATACGCCAATAAAAAGCCCGGCGATGCCGGGCTGAGAAAGATCATTGATTGAGTCCGCAGACCTGGGGCGCTATTTTTTCATGCGATCCAACATTTGCTGAACGGCTTCCAGATGCTCGGGTTCGTTATGAGACATGCCCTGAAAAACGGCGCAGACGTCCAGAAATCCTTTTAGCTCCATGTCGGGCGCCATTTTCATTAGCCGCTTGGTCAACCGAGTCGCCTTTGGTGGTTGGGCAGCGATCCGCCCGGCATGCTCATACGCCGTCTTCATCAACACATCGGGCTCGGCAACCTCCAGTACAATTCCGTACGCCAAGGCTTCCTGGGCATCGATCACCCGGCCGGACAAGGTCAGCTCAAAGGCACGCTGGTAGCCGATCTGGCGTTGCATGAACCATGCGCCGCCGTCGCCGGGAATAATGCCCAGGTTGAGAAAGGTCTCACCAAACTTGGCCTGGCGCGAGGCAATGCGCAAATCCGCCATATTGGCCAGGTCAAACCCGGCGCCGATCGCAGGCCCGTTGATCGCCGCAATGATGGGCACTTCCACCGCTTCAAGCGCCAGCGGCATACGCTGTATGCCCCGGCGATATCGCTCAGCGACTTCCGCCACGTCGCCCGCGAAGTCGCCGTCGCGGTGGGCCATATCCTTGACGTTACCACCGGCGGAGAACGCCGATCCGGCCCCGGTAATCACCAATACCGACACGTCGGCAGCGTGGTTAACCCAGTTAGCCGTAGCGACAATGTCATCGACCAACGCAGTGCCGGTAAGCGCATTGCGCACGTCGTGACGGTTCATGGTGAGCGTAGCCACCCGTTCTTCAAGCGTTAAAGTCGCATCCGTCAGTGTCGGCAACGATTGACTCATTCTTCACGCTCCAAAATGATGCGGGCATCCACAATGGCATACCCGTGGGGGTGGCTTTCTGGATACACCATTACCGGGTTTAAATCCAACTCACGAATGCTCGGATAGGCGTCCACCAACTTTGAAATGCGCATCAACAGCAATACCAGTGCCTGCTTATTGACCGCCTGAGCACCGCGGACCCCTTCAAGCACTTTTTGCGCCTTGATTTGGCTCACCATGGATTCGGCATCGGCTTGCGTGATAGGTAGTGAACGAAACGCCACGTCCTCCCACACCTCAACGAAAACGCCGCCCAGGCCAAACATGAGCACCGGGCCAAAGACCGGATCCCGCAGCATACCGATGATCACCTCCACCCCTTTCTCTACCATCGGCGTGACCAGCACCCCCTCGAGTCGTGCGCCAGGGTCGTAGTACTGGGCATTAGCGACGATGGTTTTGTAGGCATCGCGTAATGCGGCTTCGCCTACCAGGCCAAGCTTGACCCCACCGGCGTCGGATTTGTGCAGAATATCTTTGGAAACCACTTTCATGGCCAATGGCTGTTCGCCAAAGTGACGGGCAACTTCCTCCATCTCATCGCTACCTTGCACCCACCGTTCGTCGGGCACATGAATGCCATGCTCGGCCAGCAGTCCCTTGGCTTCGAACTCGAGCAAGTTCCGCTTTTGTTCTTTTGCGTTGGTTAATATTGCCTGGCCGTTACGGGATGCCTGCATCGGCAGATTTGCGGGTTGAACGGCGCATTTCGCCAGGTATTCACCGCGCTCGCCCAGCGCCGCCAGCACTCTTACCGCGTGTTCGATGGAGGCGTAAACGGGCAACCCCGCCTCGTGCAAACGGCTCAGCGCTGGGGGGTTAATGGGCGCGTAGAGGCTGTAGATGACCAGCGGTTTACCGCTCGAATGGGCAAGCTCAATCATGGATTCGGCCCCGCGCATTTCATCCCCCAGCAAGGACTCGGCAAAGCGGAGACTGTAGCCGCCAAACATGCCTACCAGAAACACGCTATCGACATTCGCATCAGCGGCCACCACGGCCATGCATTCTGCCAGGAGGGAAGGATTCGCATCCGAAGACCCCGCCACATCGACAGGGTTCAGCGTCGAGGCCTGGGGCAGCAAAAGCGCCTCGAGTTTCACCTGGGTATCTCGGCTAAGCGTCGCCAGTGTCAAGCCCGCCTCCGCCAGCCGATCGGCGGCGATCGTTGCCTGACCACCACCGTCGGCAATCACCGCCACGCGTTTACCTTCTGACTTTTGCAAGCGGCCCAACCCTTCCGCCACCGGGAGTATTTCATCGGAGTATTGCACCACGCTCACCCCAGCCTGGCGCAACAGGTCCACGGTCATCCGGTAGCTGCCTGCAAGAGCCCCGGTGTGAGAACTGGCGGCCTTTTGACCCTGCTCGGTAGAGCCCGACTTATATACCACGACGGGCTTCATGGTAGTGACTTCACGCGCCGCATCGAGAAACTGGCGACCGTCCCGAAAGCCCTCCACATAAAGCGTCGCCACCCGAGTATGCTCATCTTCCCCCAGATAGCGGAGGTAGTCGTTGAAGCCGATATCGGCCTGATTGCCCGGCCCGATGTAGGTACTGAACCCGACCTGCCCGTTGTGCTGGGCCTCCAGCGCCAGGGAAAGCAGCATGTTGCCCGACTGGGAGACAATTCCGATGTCGCCGGTCTTGAGGTTATCAAGCGCCAGCAGATTAACCCGATGGTGCAGGTTGAACAGCCCCGACGTGTTGGGCCCGATGATGCGCACGCCATGGGCCCGGGCGTTGGCCATCATGCGGGCTTCCAGCGCAGCGCCTGCCTCGCCAGTCTCGCCAAAGCCGCTGGCCAACACCACGGCCCCCTTGATGCCGAGGCGGCCACACTCAGTAATCAGGTCGGGCACCGTGGCGGCGGGAGTACAAATCAGCGCCAGCGCCGGGGTGCCCGGGATAGCACTGATCGAGGCAAAGGCTTTGACCCCTAAAATCGAGGTCGCCTTGGGATTGACCGGGTAAATCTCACCGCCATAGCCGCCCTTGATCAGCCCGACCATGGCCTTATAGCCGCGCTTGGTGGGATCAGACGATGCACCAACGACGGCAATGCCCGACGGCGCCAGGATGGCATGCAGCGGGCTTTGAGAAGGAAGATGACCTTCGATGGATTGCATGGAGTTACCTTTAGGAAGTAAGACAAGTCGACAATGCGTGTTGGAGCGGACGCCTAACGACCCTTGAACTGGGGCGCGCGTTTTTCGGCGAAGGCGTTGACCCCCTCCTGCCAATCCTCGGTGGTCGAACAGGTAAAGACGGCATCAAGCTCTTGCTGAAGCTGGCTTGGCATGTCGGTTTGCGCGGCTCGATTGACCAGCGGCTTCAACATGGCCAATGACACCGGCGCCTTTTCCGCCAGCTGCGACGCCAGTGACTCGACCTCGGGCATCAACTGATCCGCTGGATAACTGGCCAGCGCCAGACCCAGCCGTGCTGCCTCGGTTCCATTGATTCTTTCGCCGATATACAGAAGCCGACGAGCCTGGGCCAGCCCGACAAGTTGGGGTAACCACTTGGAAACGCCACCGCCTACGCAGGTGCCTATACTGGTTTCGGGAAAACCGATCTGAGCATCATCGGCCATCAGTATAAAATCACAGGCCACCGCCATTTCGGCGCCCGCCCCCAGGGCATAGCCGTTCACGGCGGCAATCACCGGCTTGCTCAGTTGAGCGATTGCCTCGCCCACGTCGTTCCCCAACTGGAGATATTGGCGCCGCTGGAAAAGCGTCCGACCCGCGCCTTCGTGGGCTTTCATGTCAGCGCCGACGCAGAAGGCACGCCCTTCCCCGGTGATTACCACGGCGCGAATATCCGGCTCGCGCTGGGCAACGGCCAGCACGCCAAGTAGCTCGTGATATAGCGATTCCACAACGGCATTGAGCCTGTCGGGCCGATTGAGTCGCACCGTCATTACATGGTCTTGCTGGGTGACTACAAGATGGGAACAAGAAGGTAAATCAAGCGGCATGGTCATAACGGTCGGGATACCTGGCGGAAAGGTGAATAAGTAGACACATACGTTTCTATATTTTTCATAAAAAGAAACATATGTATCAAATTCAATCCTAGGACCACCCTGCGCCCCAGTCAACACGATTGTTTCACTAAAAAATAAAAAAGATACAAATGTATCGATCAAGTGTGATGGTCTAAACTACCCACCTGAATGCGCTGGAGCCTTACATGACATCCAAGAACAGTGAAACGATCACTTCATCTGCCTCGCCGCTGGATACCATCAACCAACGTCTTGCGGCGGTTTACCCGACGCTCAGCCCACAGTTGAAACAGGCGGCAGGCTATGTGATGGAACACCCCCCGAACATCGCATTTCAATCCATCCGCAAAACCGCAGAAGCGGCACAGGTCACGCCCTCAACCCTGGTGCGTCTGGCCAAGCGACTGGATTTCAAAAGCTATGAAACGTTTCGCGAGGTGTTTCAGTCGGCGGTTAAGACACCGTCTGTGGAACTATCAGGGCGCGCCAACCGGCTTCGTTACCAGGCAAGTCAGCCTGATGACCCCCTCTTTGTTGATGTCGGCGATGCCGCCTTCGACAACATTGGCCGCCTGTTCACCGCGGATAACCAGGCACGGGTACGCGATGCCGCTCAGCAGCTTTTAGCGGCGCGCAATATCGCCGTGGTGGGTTTTCGCGACACCTTTGCCTGCGCCTACCACTTTGCTTATGTGGGTCGCATTGCCATGCCCAACATCAGCCTTATTCGAGGCTTGGAAGGCGGGTTATTAACCGAGCTGGACGGCTTCGATGAAAACGATATTGTCGTCGTTTTTGGCTTTGAGCCCTACTGCGCAGAAACGGTAAAAGCACTGGAAGTTACCCGCGCAAATGGCGTCAAGGCCATTGTCGTAACGGATACCATGCGTTCACCACTGGCACCCGGCGCACAGATCACATTTAATCTTGCCAACGCGACCCCACACTTTTTTCCTTCGATTCTGTCGGCCATCACGCTCATCGAAGCCATTCTGGCGGAGTGTGTCGCCTTCGGTCCTGATTCTCTGGTCGACAACGTGTCCAGATTCGAACAGCGTATGCGCCATATGGGGGCGTATGTTGAGACCGACTAAAGATAAGACTATTGATGAAGACCAAGCAGGTATTTCGACATTCGACATTCGCTGTACTATGGCAAACGTTGAAAATATTAATTGGCGCTTAGCTCAGGACTCGCTAAATTCTGTTTACGTAAAGTGATGCCTTCACGCTTGGCATCACCTTGCCTGTGCCACAGGGAACTAAAAAGTGACACGACGTTTAGTATGGGAATACAAAAACAAACAGTGGCAATGATCACTGCTGGAGCTTCCAACATGCATAACAAAGAGCAAAACACGAAGTCAGAATCTTTAATCTCCACGTCAACAGAGCTACCTTCCTCTATCACCAAGGGATCCTCAACGCGACGTAATTTCCTTAAAACCGCAGCAGTCGGTTCCGCCGCTGCCGTCGCCGCCCCCTGGATCGGCAATGTTCAGGCCCAGGAAGGCATTCGCATCCGCATGCAGTCTTCCTGGCAGCCTGGCACGACGGGCTACAGAATCTTTGAGGAGTGGGCTGCCGGCGTCGCCGAAGCAACGGGAGGCGAGGTGCGCATTGAGCCCTTCCCTGCCGGCGCCGTGGCGGGAGCCTTTGAGGTTGCCGATGCGGTACGTAACGGCGTGCTTGACGGCCAGAACTGGTTCACCGTTTATTGGCCAGGCAAAATGCCAGCCGGCGTATTCCTGACTGCCTATCCGATGGGGCTTTCCGTCCCTCACCAGTGGGATATGATGTTCGGAGCCTATGGCGGTTTTGGCATTGCCAAGGACCTTTATCGCAAGCAGGGCCAGGAACTGCTGGGCTATGTTCATCATGACCTTAACCTGATCCACTCCAAGATTCCGTTACGCAGCTTCGATGACTTCAAAGGCGTTAAGATCCGCATGCCAGGCGGCATCGTGGCTGAAACCTTCGCCTCTATTGGTGCACAGACGACTCTGCTCCCGGGCTCCGAGGTATATCCGGCACTTGAGAAAGGCACTATTGATGCGGCCGATTACACCGGCGCCGCGGTCAACTACGAGTTAGGCTTCTGGCAGGTAGCTGACTACATCATCATGGGGCCGCCCTCCACGCCCTGCCTACATCAAGCTGTTGACTTAATGGATATTTCTGTCAACCGTCGAGTCTTTGAGCGCATGTCGCCACAAACTCAGGATCTGATGCATGATCTGGTGGCTGCCTATTCCCGCGAGCATTATGCGGCAATCCAGAAGGCCAATGCTGAAGCATGGCCCAAATATCGCGAAAAAGGCGTGGAAATCATCCACCTCACCGAAAACGATGCCAGCCGTTTCCGCGATGCCGCCATCCCGCTGTGGTTCAAGTGGGCCAACAAGGATCCAGATGCGGCTCGGCTGTTTAGAGCGCACCTCAACACCATGATGGATCCTGCAGTGGGACTGGTCACTGACGAAGACATTCAGGGCTACGAACTTAACGCCTGATGCTCAACGCCTGACTTATTTGCTCGACAACATCGGATGTTGCGATGAAATCGCAACATCCGATTTGACTGGAGCAACCCTTTTTTCCGCATCCCGTCGGCTTGATGATCCGGTTCCATCGCCAGGAGGTGATGGTGTCACGGAGGAGTGTCCATGAATCTTGATATCGAATTCGTTCTTCCGCACTGGCTATACTGGTCAGTGCTGTTGCTTTTGCCACTGGTGGTCATGTTTTTCGTCGACCGTAGCTTCCGTCGAGGTGCCACGGTCAGCGGCGGCGACACCGCCGAGATACCTGCAGGTGAAGCCACCAATGTCGCCTATCAACCGCCAGGCAACGTATTTACGACCATTGTCGACCGTCTTTCCGGCTTTTCCGGCCGTTATGTGGCCTATTGGGCGCTGATTGCTCCTTTCATCTTCGCCTACGAAGTACTCGTACGCTATGCCTTCAACTCGCCGACTAACTGGGCCCATGAGTCGATGACGTTAATGTTCGGCATGCAGTACCTGATTGCCGGTGCTTATGCGCTTCGCGAAGGTGGACATGTTCGCGTCGATATCCTGTACAGTCGGGCAAGGCCCCTCAACCGAGCGGCACTGGATATTGTCACCTCGATATTCTTCTTCATCTTCACCCTCGCTTTACTAACGACCGGCTGGACGTTCTTCTCCCAGTCGGTGAGCGACGCGTACTTCTTTGGGTCCAGCTATTCCAATGAGACCTCTTTCACCGAATGGGCCATCCAGTTCTATCCGGTGAAATTCATGCTCTTCTTTGGCGCACTGCTGCTGTTGCTACAGGGGTTCGGCCAACTGATTCGGGACATTCAGGCGTATCGGTACCACTGGCGCTTACATGAGGGTAGCCGAACCTTCGCACGCGTGATGGTGGTTATCGCCGCCATTCTGGCGGCTTGGCTGTTGTTCGAGATGGTCAATATCGCCGTCACCGACTACGAGAGTCTGGCAGGTAGCATTTCAGGTAGCCTAAGCTCATTCGGCATCGGGGCCCTGACATTGGTCATGTTCGGTTCGCTGATGGTGGTGCTGGTCGCAGGCCTGCCATTGGCCTTCGTCACCGGTGGCCTAGGGGTGGTATTCCTGTATACGGTTGGCGATCAGGCGATGCTCAACCTGATGCCATCGCGCATTTTCCCGATGATGACCAACTATCAGCTTTCAGCCATTCCGCTGTTCATCTTCATGGCGTCAGTCCTTGAGAAAGCCGGGATCATCGAAGAGCTGTTCGACGTCGTCTACAAGTGGATGGGCGGCCTCAAGGCAGGTTTGGCCATTGCCACGATTATTGCCTCAACGCTTCTGGCAGCGATGGTCGGCGTGATTGGGGCGGCAGTGGTAACCATGGGTCTGATTGCCCTCCCAGCGATGCTCAAGCGCAATTACGATCCGGAAATTGCCATCGGGTCGATCATGGCCGGCGGCACCCTGGGCATCCTTATCCCGCCCTCGATCCTGGCGATCATCTACGGCGTTATCGCCCAGCAGTCAGTGGGTGAGCTCTACCTCGGCTCGCTGATTCCAGGCTTGCTGCTCGCCTTCATGTATGGCTTCTACTGCTGGATGCGAGGAACGCTGAACGTCAAGATGGCCCCGCCAATGCCGGTTGAAGACCGTGTTGATACAAAAGAGAAGCTCCGCCTGTTGCGCAACATGCTGGCGCCCATCGTGCTGGTGATACTGGTACTCGGCATCATCTTTACTGGCATCGCAACGCCCGTGGAGGCAGCGGGTATCGGTACCTTCGGTGCCCTGGTGGTCGCGGCCATGCACAAGCGCCTGACCTGGCCCAACCTGCACGCCGCCTGCATGACCACGCTGGTCGCCTCTGCCATGGTGATGTGGATCATCTTCGGCGCCAGCATCTTCGTCGGCTTCTACATCCTGCAGGGCGGACAGACGTTCGTGCAGGAGCTGATCTCCGGCGCGGGACTGGGTCCCTATGCGGTGCTGATGGTGATGATGGTACTGCTGGTAGCCCTGGGCATGTTCCTCGACTGGGTCGGCATCCTGCTGCTGGCGGTGCCGATCTTCGTGCCGTTGATCAAGGGAATGACCTTCGATGGCGTGTTTGGCCTGCCCGGTGTCGACGCCGCGGATGTTTCGCTTTGGTTCGGCGTCATCTACCTGGTCAACATGCAGATGTCGTTCCTTAGTCCGCCGTTCGGCTATGCGCTCTTCTATATCAAGGGGGTCTGCCCACCTCATATCACCATGGCGCAGATATTCCGCTCGTCCTTCCCATTCCTGGGCATTCAGGCGCTGGGACTACTGCTGGTCATTCTCTTTCCGGCACTGGTCACCTGGCTCCCCAACCTGGCCTACGGCTAACCACGCTTGACCGTTCGCCCTTCTGCCGCCCTCGCTCAGCGAGGGCGGTTTTCGTTCCGGGGCGGCAACCTCAGGGCAGCAGCACCGTGGAGCCGGTGGTCTTGCGGCTTTGCAGCGCGTCCTGGGCGAGGCCCACATCTTTAAGCGGGTAGCGGTTGGCCACATCAATTTTGATCTTGCCGCTTTCCAACATGGCAAAGAAATCCTCGCACATCATCTCGAAGCGCTCACGGGTATCCGCGTAGCCGTTCAAGCTCGGGCGTGTCACGAATAGCGAACCTTTCTGGTTGAGAATACCGATGTTCACACCGTCGACGGGGCCTGATGCGTTGCCAAAGCTGACCATCAAGGCGCGCGGCTTGAGGCAGTTCAGCGACATTTCCCAGGTATCCTTGCCTACCGAGTCGTAGACCACGTCGCACATCTCGCCGTTGGTGAGTTCGCGCACACGGTCGACCACGTCTTCCTGGGTGTAGTTGATGGTCGCCCAGGCACCATTGGCCATGGCAAGGTCGGCTTTCTCCTGTGAGCTGACGGTCCCAATCAGCTTGACGCCCAGCGCCTTGGCCCACTGGCAGGCGATCGAACCAACGCCACCGGCGGCGGCATGAAATAAAATCGTTTCGCCGCCCTTGAGTTCATAGGTCTGGCGCAGCAGGTACTGCACCGTCAGCCCTTTGAGCATGCTGGCCGCGGCGGTTTCAAAATTAATGAAGTCCGGCAGCTTGACGACTTTGGAAGCCGGTAGCGTATGCAACTCGGCGTAGGCGCCGAGTGGCCCCTGGGCATACGCGACCCGATCGCCCTCTTTCAGATGGGTAACACCTTCACCCACCGCATCCACAATACCGGCACCTTCGGTACCCAGGCCCGAAGGCAAAGAAGGCGCCGGGTAAAGCCCGGTACGGAAGTAAATATCAATAAAGTTGAGGCCAACCGCCTCGTTGGCAACACGGACTTCGCCAGCGGCAGGTGCCGCCGGTGTCACATCCACCAGTTCGAGCACCTCTGAACCGCCGGTGCGAGCAAATTGAATTCGTTGAGACACATGTTCTTGGGACACAGGGAACTCCTTTTTATTGGGTAGTGGTCAAGCTAACGCTATCGGCCCGGCAGCGCAACGCGGTTGTCATACCCCCCATGCTAGACTGGGATTTGTTGATCGCCGACGGCTAACGGAACATTGCTAATGCACCCTGCTATTTCACTGCCCACGTTAATTGCCCACCGCGGCTACTCTGCCGCCGCCCCGGAAAACACCCTTGCGGCCGTCCGCGCCGCCCATCAGGCCGGGGTTGACTGGGTTGAGCTCGACGTTCAGTTGCTGGGGGACGGCACGCCCGTGATCTGGCACGATGCCGACGTCGCGCGCTGTTCAGACGGCCGCGGCAGGCTGCGCCGCATGACCTGGCCCCAGGCACAGACCCTCGATGTCGGCCGCTGGTTTGGCAAGGCTTTCGAAAGGGAAAGGATGGCAAGCCTTGAGGCCATGCTGGCACTGCTCAACAAGCTGGGGATGGGCGTCAATCTGGAACTCAAGGTCAATCGCGGCCACGACCCCATCGCGCTGGTCGACCGCGTTCTGCCAGCCGTGCTCGAGGCCTTGCCCGCCGAGCGGCTTGTACTGTCGTCTTTTGATCAAACGGCGCTACGCCACAGCCGCTCCTTTGCAACGGCCGACAAGCTGGCGCTCGGCTTGCTGGTCAACCGCCTGCCCAAGGATTGGCGGACACTGTGCGCCGAGATCGAGGCGTTCAGCCTTCATGTCCACTGGGGCCGCCTGAAGCCCGCACAGGCGGACGCCATTGTGCAGGCGGGCTATGTGCTGCTCTGCTATACCCCCAACGATCCCCACGCCTTCCACCCGCTCTGGGCCTGGGGGCCTGCCAGCGCGATCACCGATGAACCCGAGGCCTTCCAGCGTTATTTATCGGCCTCGGCCAGCGCCGCACACGGCAGATAATGGATGACGTCGTGAAAGCGTAGCGGTGTATCGCCGTCATTACGCATGACATGCGGCCGGTCAGCGGCGAAACGAACGCCCTGGCCCGCCGTCACCGTTTGCCAGGCGTCGTCGATGCGCAGCGCCATGGTGCCCTCGATCACCACGATATGCTCCACCACGCCGGGCGCGTGGGGTGCCGATTCGCTGGCGCAATTCGGCGCCAGCTCGATCGCCAGCATTTCAAACCCGAGTAGCGGGTCGTAGGCAAACAGCACCTGCGCCTGCATCCCGGCGCTATCCTGCCAGGTGGGCGGATGCGGCGGCCTGGCCTCCACCTCTGCCCCCGCATCAAACAGGCTGGAAAACGATACGCGAAAGCCGCTGGCCATCCGCCACAGCGTGGCAATGGTCGGGCTCGACTCGCCCCGCTCGATCTGGCCCAGCATGGCTTTACTGACGCCGGTGGCCTCCGCCGTACGGGTCAGGCTCCAGCCACGCTCACGGCGCAGTTGCTTCACGGTCGCGGCGATATGCGCCGCCAGAGTGTGAGGCTCAGCAGTCATAAAACGCTCCTTAGGTACGTGGCGTTTTTTGCCCACCACTTATCACAGGACATGTACCAGCCACTGACGTTGATGTTAAGTAATACGCGGAGGCCGGTTAGACGCTGACCGCCCCGTCCACTAGGCTCTATTTAGCCCTTTTGAGCCATGACCAACAAGGACAGCGACATGAGTGATACAGACCTCGGCGCCATGGATGCGCAAACCCTCAGGCAGCTCTTCGAAACACGCCAGGCGTCTCCACTGGAGGCGACGCGTGCAGCGTTGGCACGCATTGACCAATTCAACGGGGACGTCAACGCCTACATCCATGTGGATGCTGAGGGCGCCGAGCAAGCCGCGAAAGCGTCGGCCCGGCGCTGGGGCCAGGGCAAACCACTTAGCCCGATTGATGGCATTCCTGTATCGATGAAGGATTTGACCGAGGTGGCCGGTATGCCCTGCCGCGCGGGGTCATTGACGACGTCCGATGAACGTTGCGATACCGATGCGCCCCCGGCGCGCATGCTGCGTGAGGCCGGGGCGATTTTTCTCGGCAAAACCAATACGCCCGAATTTGGCTGGAAAGCCGTTACCGATAACCGCGTGTTTGGCGCCACTAATAACCCCTGGGACACGCGCCTCACCCCCGGAGGGTCGTCGGGCGGTGCCGCCGCGGCCGCCGCTCTCAACATGGGCGTGCTGCACCAGGGCGGTGACTCGGGTGGGTCTATTCGTATTCCCGCTGCCTTTACCGGCGTTTTCGGCTTCAAGCCCACCTTCGGCTGGACGCCCCAGTGGCCGCCTGCCAAGGAACCGACCCTTTCGCATCTCGGGCCGTTGACGCGTTCGGTGCGCGATGCGGTGAGCATGCTCGATGTGATGGGCCGCTACGACTACCGCGACCCCTACGCCACCCGAGGGCAGCCTGACTGCTGGGGTGCCGACCTCGACAAGGACCTTACGGGATTACGCATTGGCTATTCGGCCGATCTGGGCTACGCCGACGTTGACCCGCAAGTTGCCAGCCGGGTAAAAGAGGCCGCTCAGAAAATGGAAGCGCTGGGGGCGGAGATCGTCGAGGTGGACCCCGGGTTTTCCTCGCCGCTGGATACCTTTCGCAAGATCTGGTTTACCGCCTCCCTGGATCAATGGCGGCAGATGACTCCATCCCAGCGCGAGCAGCTGGACCCCGGCATGGTGGCCAACGCCCGCGAGGCCGAGGCGTGGAACGCCCTCGACCTCTTCCGTGCGCTGTCGGATCGTGCCCTGCTGACCCGGGAGCTCGAGCACTTCAACCAGCACTATCACCTCATCATGACCCCGGCCGTGGCCGTCCTGCCGTTCGAAGTCAATCAGGAGGTGCCGCCGGGCAGCGGGATGGGCGACTGGGAAGAGTGGGCGCCTTTTTCCTACCCGTTCAACCTCAGCCAGCAGCCCGCTGCCTCGGTGCCCTGCGGGTTTACCGACAACGGGCTGCCGGTGGGTTTCCAACTGGCGGGCGGCAAGTTCGACGACGTACGGGTGCTGCGCGCCTGCCATGCCTTCATGGAAGCGCACCCGCCGCGCTTTCCCACCGTGCCCAATCCCTCACAGTTCGCATGAAAAGGCGCAGTACTCACCACCGTTGTGCGTTATAGCGCACGATGATAGGCTGATTTGTACGTTATAACGCTCGGCCTCATTGACGCGGCTGAGCGTTTTTCCAGACGCCAGCCGCGAACGAGTCACTGCCATGCCGACGCCTTCTTCCGATACCCCATGTCTCAAGCGCGATATCTCGCTCTCCAACGTGACGGCGGGTATTGTCGCGGTACTTATTGGCTACACAAGTTCAGCGGCGATCATCTTTCAGGCGGCCTCAGCCGCCGGCGCCTCTAGCGCCCAGACCAGTTCCTGGCTGTGGGCGCTGGGCATTGGCGTCGGGCTGACGTCGCTGGGGCTATCGTGGCGTTACCGCATGCCGCTGGTGACCGCCTGGTCGACGCCCGGGGCAGCGTTTCTGGCGACCAACCTGCCAGGCGTGCCGCTGGGGGAGGCGATTGGCGCCTTCATCGTATCGGCGGGGTTGATCACCCTGTGTGGCCTCACCGGTGTGTTCGAACGGCTGATGCGGCATATCCCGAGCAGCCTGGCCTCGGCCATGCTGGCGGGCATCCTGCTCAATTTCGGCCTGGAGATTTTTACCCGGCTCGAGCAGCACTGGCTCATGCCCCTGGCGCTGCTGGCCGCGTGGGGCATCGGGCGGCGCTTCTGGCCGACGCTTGCCGTACCCGGCGTGGTGTTGACCGGCATTATCTGGGCCATTCTGCAGGGTCAGCTGGCGATTGAGGGCCTGCCGCTGTCGCCTACCCTGCCAGTACTCATGACGCCTGAGTTTTCTCTGGCGACGCTGATCAGCGTGGCAATTCCGCTGTTTATCATCACCATGGCCACCCAGAACGTTCCGGGCATGGCCGTGCTGAACGCCGCCGGCTATACGCCAAACAGCTCGCCGCTGTTGGTAGCGACCGGCGGCGCTACCCTGGCCCTGGCGCCCTTCGGCGGTTACGCACTTAACATGGCCGCCATCAGCGCCGCCGTGTGTACCGGCCCGGATGCCCACCCGGATCCCAGGCGCCGCTACCCGGCCGGCATCGTCGCCGGGCTGTTGTATCTGCTGCTGGGGGTCTTTGCGGCCACCGTCACGGCGCTGTTTGCCGCGCTACCCGGGGCCATGGTGGCGGTCGTGGCGGGCATTGCCCTGCTGGGAACGTTGAGCAGCGGGCTGGCCGATGCGTTCTCGAAGCCCGACGAACGCGACGCCGCGCTGGTGACGTTTCTGTTCGCCGGGTCGGGCATTACCCTGCTGGGCATCGGCGGCGCCTTCTGGGGACTGATCGCCGGGATGGTCACCCGCCATCTCATCGCCAGACGACGCTGATGCGTCTGGCGCCTGGTCTTTGCTGGCAGGCGTGACTACATGGCCGAGAGGCGATCGTCATCCATCACGCCCGACATGCGCACCATGGCCAGCGCCTCTTCAAGGCTATCCACTTGTTCAACCTTGACCAATTCATTCTTCAGCGCCACCGGCTTCCCTGCCTGCTCAGACAACACTTTTTCCAGCGACGCTATGTCCATGTCGTCACCCAGCGACTGCATCTCGATATCGCTGTTGGTCCGGCTGGGTAGATAGATCGTGCCATTAGAGAAATCCACCGCGTAGGCAATCACGCCGGGGACAATAAAGAAAAGCAGTCCAACGCCATTGGCCACCGCTACGGCAGGATCAATATCGCCACCCAACTGACCTTTCCTTTCCGGGTGAAAAAGCGTCCCGCAACCGCTGATGGCGACAACCGCCGCGCCAATGACGGCCCCCTTCAACCACTGGTTAACTGTGCGTTGCATGCAGGGTCTCCCCGTTGATAATCGATTGTATATAGGGTTAAAACGGGATGATTTTAGCACACCGAACGGATAAGTCAGCGCGGGTAATCTCAGCGCAATTTTGCCGCCTTAACCGCTTGGCCGTACAATGTCCCAACGAATGATAACGGGTCCACCCCATCAACAAGGAATGCTCTCGCCCATGCGCGCCAGCCAACTACTCATTGCCACCTTGAAAGAAACCCCGGCGGACGCCGAGGTGATCAGCCACCAGCTCATGCTACGCGCGGGCATGATCCGCCGTCTCACCTCGGGCCTTTATACCTGGCTGCCGCTTGGTTTGCGCACGCTGCGTAAAGTGGAAACCATCGTGCGCGAGGAAATGAACAACGCTGGCGCCCAGGAAGTGTTGATGCCTGCGGTTCAGCCAGCCGAGCTCTGGCAGGAATCCGGGCGCTGGGAGGAGTACGGTCCTGAACTTTTACGCTTGAAAGACCGCCACGCCCGCGATTACTGCGTTGGCCCCACCCACGAGGAAGTCATCACAGATCTGGTGCGTAAAGAAATCGCCAGCTACAAACAGCTGCCGATCAATTTCTACCAGATTCAGACCAAGTTCCGCGACGAGATTCGCCCACGCTTCGGGGTCATGCGTTCGCGGGAATTCATCATGAAAGATGCCTACTCCTTCCATCTGGACGAGACATCGCTCAAGGAAACTTACCAGGGTATGTACGATGCCTATACGCGCATCTTCAACCGTTTGGGCCTCGACTTCCGCCCGGTGATCGCCGACAACGGTTCGATCGGTGGTACGGGTTCGCATGAGTTTCACGTCCTGGCCGACTCGGGCGAGGACGATATCGTGTTTTCCGATGGCTCGGATTATGCCGCCAATATGGAAAAAGCCGAGGCAATACCTGCACCGCTGGGTAGTGACGCCTTGCGCGAAGCCCCCAGAGAAGACATGCGTCTGGTCGACACGCCAGACGCTAAAACCATTGCGGCACTGGTCGAGCAGTTTGGCCTGCCCATCGAGAAAACCATCAAAACGCTGATCGTGAAGGGTGCCGATGGCCAACTCATCGCCCTGCTGGTGCGCGGTGACCACGAACTGAACGAAGTCAAGGCGGAAAACCTTCCCCAAGTGGCAACACCATTGACCATGGCCAGCGAGGAAGAAATTCGCGCCGTGGTTGGTGCAGGCCCTGGCTCCCTTGGCCCGGTAGGCTTAGATCTGCCCATCATCATCGACCGCAGCGTGGCATTGATGAGCGATTTTGGAGCCGGTGCCAATACCGATGACAAACACTATTTCGGTATCAACTGGGAACGCGACACGCCCTTGCCCGAGATTGCCGACCTGCGCAATGTGGTTGATGGTGACCCCTCACCCGACGGACAAGGCACGCTCTCGATCAAGCGCGGTATCGAAGTGGGCCACGTCTTCCAATTGGGCCAAAAATACTCGCAAGCCATGAATGCCAACGTGCTCGGCGATAATGGTAAAACCAGCCACCCCTGGATGGGTTGCTATGGCATTGGCATTACCCGTGTGGTGGCCGCCGCTATCGAGCAGAATCATGATGATGCCGGTATCATTTGGCCCAACGCCATAGCGCCTTTCCAGGTTGCGCTCGTCCCCATGAACGCTCACAAGTCGCAGCGGGTGCGCGAAGAGTCTGAGCGCCTTTACCAAGCGCTCAGTGCCGCTGGCCTGGATGTGTTACTGGATGACCGCGACACGCGTCCCGGGGTTAAATTTGCCGACCTGGAACTCATGGGCATCCCCCATCGCCTGGTCATTGGCGACCGCAGCCTGGACAACGGCGAACTCGAATACAAAGGCCGCCGTGACAGCGATGCCACCATGGTGCCTGCCGAGCAGATTATTGACTTCCTTCGAGAAAAGGCCGGCCTTGCCCCGGCTGCTCAATAGACGCTCAACATGCATCGCCCGGCCATTGTCACGGCCAACACTGGCGGCCTGCCTGGCCGCCAGTCTCTTCTTAGGCCCACCGGTCAAGGCCGAGGAGCCACTACCCGGGCCTCTTCGCCCGACCTTGGCGGATACCCATCAGCGCCATCAGACACCTCAACAGCAATGGCTGATGCGCCAGTGGCGACAGCGTATGGACACCGACCTGGCTGACTTTATCAGCGAGCCAGCCGAGCGCCGCAAGCTGCTTACCCAAGTCTACCAGGAGGCACGTCTTGCCAGGCTGCCGCCCGAGCTTGTTCTGGCATTGATTCACGTGGAAAGCGGCTTTGATAAACAAGCCGTATCGTCCGCGGGCGCTGTGGGCCTCATGCAGGTCATGCCGTTTTGGATCAAAGAACTGGGGTTGCCGATGGATGACTTGACGAACCCAAACCGCAATCTGCGCTATGGCTGCACCATCCTCGCCCACTACCTCGCCGTCGAACAGGGCGACTTTACCCGGGCGTTGGCACGTTACAACGGCAGCTTAGGCAAAACCTGGTATCCAGAACGGGTACTGCGTACCTGGCGTGACCACTGGCGATAAGTCTGATACCTGCGTGTGGTATATCTGTGAGCCTATCGTTAAGTAAGTGGCATGACTTTCCTGACATAAACTCGCATGATAGTGGTTCGATATCCGGCTCTGCTAACCAAGGATGCTTATGGTGTATCTCAAACGTGCGTATTGGGCGCTTTTATGCGGCGGCGCCTCGCTTGTTCTTCTCAGTGTCAGCCCTGATACGCTTGCCAGTGATACCCGTATCAGCGTATCCGACAGCAATGGTGAACCGCTGAGCAATGCCGTGGTGGAAGTCTATTTTCCATACTCGGCATCGCGCGATACCAGCGTAAAGCAAATTTATCAGCGCGGTGCGGCTTTTCACCCCGAGGTGCTGACAATCCCGGTGAATAGCCAGGTAACATTTCCCAACGAAGACACGACACGTCACCATGTATTTTCTTTTTCCGACGCCAAAACCTTTGATCTCAATCTTTATCTGAACGAAACGCCACCGCCCGTTCATTTTGATACGCCTGGCGTGGTGGTGCTGGGATGTAACATTCACGATCACATGCAGGCCTTTATAGTGGTCAGCGATGCCCCTTTTTATGCCATGACCGATAACAACGGACAGGTCATCCTGCCATCAATGCCACCCGGCCAGCATCGCGTAAGGGTTTGGCATCAACGCCTCCACGATAGCCAGCAGCGCTGGTGGGAAGGCGAAATTGCCCCAACCGAGCAGTTGTCGGTCCCTCTGGAACTGCGCGCCACCCCGAAGCCACCCGAAAAGCCGTCGCCGTTGCAGCAACGTTTCAGAGAGGCCACCTAGTGCCTAGCGACAACTTGAGGGCCAGATAACAACGATATGCGCTTTCGTACCCGTTTGATGCTCGTGCTGTTAACCGTG
Organism: Halomonas sp. CSM-2; assembly: GCF_002119345.1. Taxonomy (NCBI): domain Bacteria; kingdom Pseudomonadati; phylum Pseudomonadota; class Gammaproteobacteria; order Oceanospirillales; family Halomonadaceae; genus Halomonas; species Halomonas sp. CSM-2. Next base: position 74,001 of record NZ_NBYR01000009.1, read on the forward strand.
GTGGTGGTCTCACAGCTGGCCACTGGCCTGGCGTTTCTGCGCGCCACTCAGCAAGATGCCCTGGCCAAGGGTACTCAACGCCTTGAGGTGGGAGCCCGTGTTCTCGACCAACTACTCGAAAGACGCGGCGATCAGCTACACGATAACGTGGCGATTCTGGCCGATGATTTTGGCTTTAAAAGCGCGGTCGCCTCCCAGGATCGTGAAACGCTACAGTCGGTATTAGTTAATCACGGTACTCGGGCTGATGCCGACATCGTGCTGTTAAGCGACCTGGACGGCCAACTGCTTGCCAGCAGCCATCATCCCTCACAAAGGCCCATGCCCTTTCCCGAACTGTTTGAAACCGCTCGCCAGCAGGGTTCTGCGTTCAGCGTCGTGATTGCTGATGGACAGCCCTACGAGCTTGTCATGTTGCCGGTACAAGCGCCCAACGTGATTGGCTGGGTGGGCATGGGCTTTTTGATTGACGACGCCGTCGTCGAGGAAATCAATGCCCTCACCGGCCTGGAAATCAGCGTGGTCAATTACACCTCTGACCAGACATCAACGTATCTAGCCAGTTCGCATTCCCAAAAAGCAGCCGAGCCATTAAGTCAGTTCAATAATGCAGCTGAGGCAGGGGCGTACTCAGAAACCAGTCAGATGACGCCTGACGATGGTTATCTGACCTATGCGAGCGAGCTATATAAGGACTCAAGGAATCAAACGTTCGCGCTCATTCAGCTGTCACGTAACGAATTACTAGCCGCCTACGACGACCTACAGTGGCAGCTAGTCATTATCGTGGCACTTATATTGCTGTTCACAATCGCTATTGCGGCCTGGAGTGCCCGTAGCATCAGCCGCCCGCTCGTCGCGCTGGCCGACGTTGCCAGACGGATTGGTCAAGGCGAACGGGTCACTGACGTCCCAGCAGAATCATCCCAAAGTGAAACCGGGCTGCTCGCGGGGACGCTGCGCTCGATGCAAGACGATATTGCCGAACGTGAAGCGATCCTGCGGCATCAGTCACGCCATGACCTGCTCACCGATTTGCCCAATCGCATCAGCGCCCTGGAAGACATCAATGCCCGCATAGACGACGGTCACCCCTTCACCCTGCTGCGCCTGGCCATTAAAGACTTTCGCAACATCAACGATACCTTCGGCTACGAACTGGGCGATCATGTGCTGGTAACCCTTGCCCACCGTATGAAAGCGCTGACATCTCCTATTCAATCCGCCTATCGCTTGGCCAGCGACGAATTCTTACTGCTGATCAATCAACCTGACACCACGCCAAACTGGCGCATCAGTGAACTCGCAGCACTCTCAACGCCCATCGACCTGGATAATTCGTCAATCGGCATTTCACTGGCCGCGGGTGAAGTGAGTTATCCAGCACACGGTGCGAAGGCCCAGTTGCTGCTCCGGCGCGCCGATATTGCTCTCGATATGGCACGTCATCACCCGGATGCCCACCAGCGTTACGCCGAAGGCCAGGACGAACGCCACTTGCGCCAGCTGACGCTGATTCATGATCTCCGCGATGCAGTGAGCAACAATCAGCTTTGGATGGCCTATCAACCCAAAGTGGCAACGCGTGATGGGGAGGTATGCCAGTTTGAAGCACTGATGCGTTGGCGGCACCCTTCGCTTGGTTTTGTGCCCCCGGATGAGTTCATTGGCCTGGCCGAGCGCTCGGGAAATATTCGCAAGCTTAGCCAGTGGATGCTTGAACACATAACCTCACAGCTCCAACAGTGGCAGCAACAAGGCTCTCGAATCAGCGTGGCTGTCAATTTATCCGCCAGCGATGTCACCGACCCCGAACTTCCGGGGCAGTTAGCCGAGTTGCTGGCGCGCCATGATTTAGCAGCGGATCAATTGAGCCTGGAGGTTACTGAAAGTGCCGTCATGCAGGACATCAATGCCGCTGCCAGAACGCTGGATGAGCTGAGCCGCCTCGGCGTGTCCATCGCGATAGACGACTATGGCACCGGGTATTCGTCCCTGGCACAGATCAAGCGATTGCCGGTTAACGAGCTCAAGATCGACAAGTCCTTTGTGCTCAAGCTCGACTCCCAGGAAGACGACCTGACGATTGTACGTTCGACGATCGAGATGGGTCACAGCCTAGGGCTGAGCATTGTTGCCGAAGGGGTTGAAAATGCGGCTAGCGCCGCCTTGCTGAATGACTTGGGCTGCGACTATCTACAAGGCTACTGGATCGCCAAACCCATGCCGAGCGACCAGGTAATCCCCTGGCTGAAAAGCACCGAAATCTTCACCTTCACGCATTAACCGCGTGCTTACCGAGAGAGCCTGTCCATGTCCAACGTCATCCCTAAGGCAATAGCAAAAGGCAAGCCACTCCTTATTATCCTCTTTGGGCTTTCAATAAGCAGTGCGTCCCTTGCTGGCAGTCGTCTGATAGGTACCGGTGGTGTGGGCGCTATTGAGGGAGCCGCTGGCGGTGGACTCTCGCCCTGGGCCTTGCTGACAAGTACCGCCAGTGAGCAGGAATTCGGGGCAACGGCAACCGTCTCGCGCGCCTGGCTGGATGATTATCGCTTAACGGTCGAGGCCGCCAGCGCCAACATCTACGATCGCGTCGAGATCTCTGTGGCACGCCAAACCCTGGACCTCGAAACATTGGGTGGCGAGCTGGAGCAAACCATTGTCGGTGCCAAGGTACGCTTATTTGGCGATGTGCTATATCACCCTTGGGGCATCTGGAGCGCGGGCGTTCAACATAAAAACCTAGCCGATGACAGTATCCCCAAAGCGTTGGGGGCTCAGCACGGCCAGGGGAACGATATTTATCTAAGTGCCAGCAAACTAGTGTTCAACGCCGTGGCTGGGCGCAACCTGTTGCTGAATGCCACCCTGCGTAATACCGACGCCAATCAAGGCGGATTGCTGGGGTTTGGCGGCAATAACGGCGGCCGCGAATGGGTTGCCGAAGGCAGCCTGGGACTCTTTGTGACACCTAAGTGGGTGGTGGGAATGGAATATCGACAAAAGCCTGATTTGCTTAGCGCAGCCCAGGAAGACGATTGGCAAAGCCTGTATAGCGCTTACTTCTTCAACAAGCACGTATCGCTGACCGCGGCCTGGTTAGCGTTGGGCGATATCGCCGGGTTACCGTCTCAGAATGGCGCCTATGCGTCGCTTCAGGCAGCCTTTTGACCCGTCAAGGAGACTCCATCATGCGTTTTCACCACTACGCCACCACGCTGCTGATGGCACTCTGGCTGACTGGCTGTGCGGCCCAGCATACGACCCAACCATCGCTTTACACACGACTTGGCGGCATGCAGGCCATTGATCGCGTGGTCGAGAACATGCTGTATCGGGTGGCAGACGACCCGGAGGTCGTGGTCTTTTTTACCAATACCAACATCGACCATTTTGCAGAGGCTTTCGCCACCCAGCTATGCGATATCAGCGACGGCCCCTGCCAATACGAAGGCCCCCCTATGGATCGTGCCCATCAGCACATGGGCATCAACGATGCTCATTTCAATCGTGTGGTTGAGTATCTGGCCGACGCAATGGCGGAGGAAGGAGTTCCTCTGGCAGCTCAAAACGAGTTATTAGGGCGATTAGCGCCACTGTATGCCGATGTCATGCGACGGCAATGATTTGCCAAGCATCCCGTCCCGCTGTCTTCACCTGATAAAGGGCGTTATCCGCGGCTTCATAGGCCCGGGGGAACCCCACTCTCGACGGCATAAAACAGGTCGCCCCGATACTGAGCGTCACCTGTTTTTTATCCGGATGGGCGGCGTGCGAGAACGCTGACCGTTGCACTTCTTGGTGAAGCTGTTGGCAGTAGCGACCCAGCGCATCAATATCCTCGCAAGGCAATAACGCCGCAAATTCATCGCCGCCCAGCCGATAGAGAGTCGCCTCTTCTGGCAAGGCATCGGCAATTAACAGTACAAGGTTGCGTAACAGAGCGTCACCCGCCGGATGCCCCATGGTATCGTTATACTGTTTGAAAAAATCGATATCCACTAACACTAGGCCTAGTAACTGCTGGGCTTGCTGCATGACGTCCTGGTGGAGTGCACTGCGATTGCCAATGCCCGTTAAAGGGTCACGCATGGCACGCCCCATCCACCGCAGTGTTTCCTGAGTCGCCTTTTCTGTACGCCTTAATTGCCGTTCATGCAGTCACCAGAACAGCAGGCCAAATACAAAGATCAGAAGGCTGGTATAGATAAGCACCTGGTTGTGCCAGCGGGTTCTCTCCGAAAAGGTGTTAATGGCTTCCGCGCGGCGATCCAACTGCCCCATTTCGATACGCGTCAGGCAGGCAATCGGGTCGAGCAGTTCTCGAGCGAGCACCACCGGTAACACGCTATCGCTTTCCAGCGACGTCACCGTCTCGTCCAGCACGCCTAAGCTGGGTGACGTGCAGTCATATTGCTGATGGTAAACATCCACGTCGAACAGGCCGTAGGCCAACTCGATGTCCGTGACCGCCGCTGCCCGTTCTTCGGGCCCAGGCATGTCCAACAGACGGGCCTGAGCATCCTGTAAATAGTGCCGGGAACGCGTAGCCAACTGCTGCCCCGTCAGGTTACCCGATTGGCTGAAGTAAGTCTGAATCTCGGGAAACACCCAGCGGGCTTCATAGATGATCAACACCATCAGCGCCATGAAACTCATCAGGCTGAGCGATAGCCATTTGATGTAGCGGCCCGGCCGCTTGCGATTGGCCCAGTCGCTTTTATCAACGTCACGGGATGAGTCAAGAATTGGCTTCATGGTTTACCCACGCGCTTCGATACTGCGAATCATCCAGATCCAGTCATTGAACTCGCGCAAGCTGTTAACGTCCCGTTCACCGTATTCCCGCTCCACCAGACGTACGGGGCCCCTTGAACGCAGACTCAATGGCTTGCCGTCTTCTATCGTCACCAGATACCAGTTGGGGTCATCCCAACCGCCTAGCGTGACCTCGTAACCGTCCCAGGCAGTAAAGCGCAACTTGGCAGGCACACGGCCAAAGTGGCGGGCAAGAAAGTCAGCAAACGGCATGCCTTGCATTGCCACAGTTTCTCCCTGATAAGGGTCAAACACTTGAAAGTGGCTGTCTGAAGACTGGCGAAGCTGCTCGACATCAACCTGCTTGACCATATCACCATCAATCAGTCTTAGCGTTTGCGCCATGCTCGTTACCGGCACCAGAAAAGCGGCGATGCCCACCCCTAGCGCCCAGCGAGCTGCGGGAAAACGGCGCAAACAACGCTTGAAAACGGCAGCATCCATAGCGTGAACTTCTCAATAGTTGACGATAGGACCGACTGTACCACTTCCAAATTTACTTTGCCTTTCAACCGCGATGAACTCACGTTGAACACAACAGACTGAAAGGCTTTCGTGGGCGGCAAGTCAATCAGGGTCTGAGTCGCGGGGTTGTCGCTTGGCGTTCTCATGGGTTTCGAGGCCGCTTTTCAGCTCATGGGTCAAGGGGTCGTAGTTAGGCCTTAGCTCGTCCTTGACCGTGCCGCTCCACAATCGCGCCCCCACAAAGTAGCCAGCCCGTCCAATGACATGAGCTGCCACCGGTGCCGTCATCAGGATAAACACGATAATGGCAAACGAGCGTGCAACGACACCCACCTCCGCAAAGTGCATAGCTGAGGCCAGCATAATCAGAATCACGCCTAGCGCAGCCGCTTTGGTAGTGGCGTGCATGCGCGTCAGCAAGTCCGGGAGTCGTAGTAAGCCAACCGCGGCCAAAAGCATGAACAACGACCCGGTAATGAGCAAAGCACCTTTTATAAAATCAATCATCTCGTGGCCCCCCACGTTCCAGAAAGCGCGCAAAACCAATGGCTGCCAAAAAACCCATCAGGGCAATCACGATTGCCGCGTCCAGAAAACTCGCCACGCCAGATTGAATAGCGTAAACCCCGACCAGCCCAACCACGGTAGTTGAAAACAGTTCTAGTGCCATCACTCGGTCTGGCAGGCTCGGTCCACGGACGACACGCACAAACGTCAACACGAGCGTTAATCCCATGATGACTTGACTGATTAAAAGAACGGTTTCCATTAACGAAATAACTCCAGAGCGCGGTGTTCCATATCTTTTAGGTTGCGCCGCAAATCGTCCTCGTTGTCCAGGAACATTGCATGGATATAGAGTACTTTGCGGTCATCGGATACGTCCAAGCTGAGCGTCCCTGGGGTCAGCGAGATCAAATTGGCTACCATGGTGATCTCCATTTCGGTGCGCGCCGAAAGCGGTAACGCGATGACGCCAGGTTTCATGTGCCAGGGCGGGGTGACAATATCGAACGCCACACGTAAATTAGCCTGCACCAACTCTTTGATAAAAAAGCCGACGAAACCAATGAACCGCGGTATACGGGCCGGATAGCCTTTTAATGCATCCACCTGAGGCTCCAGAAGAACCAGAGCAAGATAGCCAAATACCATCCCAACCAGCAGGTTAAGACCCGTAAAATCACCGCTGAGCAGCACCCATGCCAAGCCTAGCAGCAGGTTCCAAATTGCACCGGTCATGGCGTTTCCTCCGTGCCGTTAGCCTGCTCGGTCTGAAGCTCCGTGACCAATGCGCCTTCAGCGCTTGCGGAAGCCCCCAGCACTGCTTCAATATAACCAGAAGGTGTCATCAACTGATCACCTATCAACGTCATGACGTTCATTACTGGCTCAGCAAACAAACCAATCAACAGTGACATCAAGGCTAAAACCCCGACGGGCAGGTACATCATCCACAAGCTCGGCTTAACCAGTCGACCATCGTCGCCCACCGGCGTTTGCGAACCGGGCACAAGGTTATCCTCGGGCAGCGCTTTCCAAAACACTTCGTTCCAGATTTTGACCATCGAGTACAACGTCATCAGGCCCACTGCCAGGGCGAATCCTGTGGCCACGTAAGCGCCCGCCTCCAGGCCTGCACGAACCAACACGAACTTGGCGAAGAACCCCGACAGCGGTGGAACACCTGCCAGGGAAAAAGCCGAGATAAAGAACGCAACAGCAAGCCACGGTCGCTCCCGGTATAGCCCGCCCATTTTCTTAAGCTGGTAGGTACCTTGCAGACGATGGGTGATACCGCTGATCAGGAACAGATTCGTCTTGACGACGATGTTGTGTATGATGGCAAAGACACCGCCAGCAATGGCAAGAGGCGTATACAGCGCCAACCCCAAGATCATGTAGCCAATCTGGCTGACGATATGAAAAGACAGAATACGCCTGAACTCGTGTTGAGCCGCCGCACCCAATACGCCGGTAACCATCGTAAACACCGCTCCCCACAGCATGATGTCCTGCAAATATCCCATGGTCTGATCGAACATCAGCGTGAAGACACGAAATAATGAGTAAACGCCCACCTTGGTTAGCAGGCCCGCAAACAGTGCCGACACTGCCACCGACGGCGTGTGATAGGAAGCAGGCAACCAGAAAAACAGCGGGAACGCCGCTGCCTTGATGCCAAACGCCACCATGAACATCACCGCCAGCACCTCAACCATTCCGGTATGCTCAGCAGCATCGAGGCGCAAGGCGATATCGGCCATATTGAGCGTACCCACCGTACCGTACAAAAGCCCCACAGCGGTTAGAAAAATCACCGACGCCAGCAGGTTGAGCGTTACATATTTTATCGCCCCTTCCATCTGCGCACGTTCGCCACCTAGCGTGAGGAGCGCAAACGAGGCCACCAGCATGACCTCGAACCACACGTAAAGGTTAAAAATATCGCCGGTTAAAAAGGCCCCCGCGACGCCTGCCAATAACAGATGCATTAACGGATAGTAGCCAAACTTCTCGTGCCTACGCCCCGTCGTGGCCAGCGAATATATCCCCATCGCCAGTCCAATAATGCCAGTGAGCAGCACCATGACGGCACTGAGTATATCGGCAACCAGCGTGATGCCAAACGGCGCTGTCCAATTGCCCACCTGCATGGTGATATAGCCGTCGGAAAGCGTGGCAACAAATAACCAAAGGCTGACGACGAGTAACGCAAGATTCCCGGCAACGGCGATAAACCGCTGCATTGGGCGCGAGCGCCAGAAAAGGAGCGATATGGCACCGGAGAGCAGCGGCAGCAGTACGGGAAGTGCAACTTCAGGCCTCACGTGTCAGTTTCCTTCATCTTGTCCAAATCATCGGCTTTTACAATTTCATAGGCACGCCGAATCAATACCACTGCAAAGGCCAGTACCCCAAAGGCAATCACGATGGCCGTCAGCACTACCGCTTGAGGCAACGGATCAGCGACCTCACCCAACGGTTGCTGAAGGCCCTCGGGTATCAATGGTGGTGCGCCTCGCGTCATGCCCGCCGTGGTAAAAATCAACAGATTCGCCGCGTTGGAAAGCAACATTAAGCCAATTACCAACTTGACGATGGAGCGGCGTAACATCATAAAAATAGCGGTGGCATAGAGTAGCCCAATCGCTAGTGCCATTAGCGGTTCCATATATCGCCTCTCATTAACTCAAGGTTCATCCTTGTCGGCCTCCATCAGCGCCATGACCATCCCGGTCACTGAGCCCAGCACCGCGAGGTAGACACCCACATCAAAAATAAGTGGCGTCGAGGCTTTAAAATCGATCACTGGGATTGTCCACCACTGGGCCGTCAAGAACGGCTGCCCCATGAACCAGGCCGGCAACACGGACACCATGCCAAACAACAGCCCCACGCCAATCAAGTCACGTGGGTCGACCATGCGTAGCAATTCCCGGGTGGCGCTGACACCAAAGGCAAACAGGTAAAGCGTAAAGGCCCCGGCTGCTACCAGCCCGGCGATAAAGCCCCCGCCTGGTTCGTCGTGGCCCCGGAGTAACAGGAAAACCGAAAACATTAGCTGCAACGGCATCAAGAAGCGGGCCGCCGTATTGAGAATAATGGTGCCTGACTTAACCATCGTACGGCTCCTTCGCGCTTGGTTTGTCGCCATTAGTAGCGGAGATGTCTTCATCTTCAACGGGGCGCAATTTCAACATGGCAATGACACCAATCGCCGCCAGCGCCAGGACAAACATTTCCCCTAAGGTATCAAGCGCACGGTAGTCGACCAGAATCACGTTAACGATATTTAACCCATGGGCTAAAGGCACGCTGTTTTCCACCATGTAGGTGGAGATCGTCTCAAACTGATCGATACTCCAGGCTGTCATGATCAACAGGAAAATCAGCACCCCGAGCGCAGTGGCCACTGCGCCGTCGCGGATACGCTCCAGAGCGGTGGAAAGATTCGAGAAGCGCGGCAAGCGGAAGAGCACCAATACCAATAAAATGACGGTCAACGTCTCCACCAACAGTTGGGTGATGCCTAAATCAGGGGCGCTGAACAGAATAAAGACCAGCGCGATGGAGAACCCCATGATGCCGACTGATACCACCGCTCCCAATCTTGAACGGGAAATTGTGGCAAATATTGCCCCCATCGCCATGGTGCCCACCACGATGACTTCGTGGAAACGCACATCCAGCTCAAACGCCAGCTGTGGGGAATGACGCAATAGAATCGAATTACCGATCAGGGCAATCAGTACCGTCAGCATGACAAGAATATAGTTACGCATGTAGCCATTTTGCAGCAACCGCGTTTGCCATTCGGAAAACGTTACGACACCGTTCATCAAGCCTTCATAACCCGCCTCCGGGCCACGTTGCATAATGGGTTCCAGACGAGATAGCTTCAAACGCACGGTATCCCAGCGTTTAAACACGAGGAAGCCAAGGCCAAGGCTGACGATCGATATGATCAGCGCAAGATTGACCCCATACCATAGGGATAAAGAAACCTCCATCGGCTGGCCGGAAACCGCCGTCGCCGCCGACGTCAACAACGCATTACCACCTAGCAATCCAGGCGCAAGCCCGATTAGAAGCGAGCCCAGGGCTAAAAGGCCTGGGCCCAGCAACATGCTTAGCGGCGCTTCATGGGGATCTTGAGGTGTCGATTGGCGTTGGCCATAAAATGGCCGCATCACGACAATGGCGGCGACGGCAATCGTGAGCACAGCGGAAGCGAAGGCTAGCAACACGAGCAGCAGCCGAAAGCTATCAGCCCCCAATGTGGCTTCAAGCATTAACTCTTTGCCGATAAAACCCAACAGTGGTGGTACACCGGCTAACGATAATGCCGCCATCATCGCGATAGCGGCCGTCACCGGCATCAACTTTCGAAGACCACCCATGGCCGTGACATCTTTCGTGCCCGTTTCATGATCCAGAATACCGGCCACCATGAACAGCGCCCCCTTGTACATGGAGTGGGCGAGTAAAAACGTGACGAATGCCGTCATGGCGTATTCGGTGCCGATACCCAGCAGCATCGTCAGGGTCCCTAGGGCCATGATGGTGGAATAGGCCAACAGCTTCTTGATATTGGTATGGTGGATCGCTAAAAAAGCGCCGGTAAGCATGGTGGTAGCGCCCACCAAGGAAAGAATCCCTACCCATAACGCTGTACCACCGAGTTCGGGCTGCAATCTTGCCAGCAGATAAATACCCGCTTTTACCATGGTCGCCGAATGCAGATACGCCGACACAGGTGTCGGTGCTGCCATGGCGTTGGGCAACCAGAAGTGAAAAGGAAACTGCGCGGACTTGGTAAAGGCACCAATCAACAAACAAATCAGCATTGGTGTATAGAGCGAATGTTGCCGTAGGTCGCCTTCCATCTGGCTAATTTCATAAAGCGACCAACTACCAGAGGCGATGCCTAGCAACACCAACCCGGCCATCAAAACCAGCCCACCCGCAACGGTCACAAAGAGCCCCTGTCGGGCCGACTTACGAGCCTCAATGTCAGTATGGTTGAAGCCAATCAGCAGGTAAGAGGTGATGCTGGTCAGTTCCCAGAACACAAATAGCGTGAACAGGCCGTCCGCCAGCACAAGCCCTAGCATTGAGGCCATGAAAGCGACCATTGCAACGTGAAAACGGGCTATATCAACATGACCCTTGAGATAGCCACCTGCGTAAATCAGCACGAAGGTACCGATCACAGTAATAAGCAGACCAAAAAGTAACGACAGCCCATCAAGGAGGAAGCTGAGGCTTATGCCTAGCGAAGGTACCCACTGCCATTCCAGTAACATCGGGCCATCATTGACGACCGATGGGGCTAGACTTATGAGCCAAGCCGCAAGAAAGGCCGGAAATATCGCCATCACAAGGCTTGCCCGCTGTTCAAACCAGCGATTGAGCAGCGGCGATGCCGCCGCCAGCACAAATCCCATTAATAAGGCGAGTTGCATCTAGCGATATCTCCTGTGTGTTAGCTCCGGTCCTGATACCGGACAGAGCTTTCCATTGGCAACAACGTAGCCTGACGCATGAGTGCTTGCGGAAGGTGTTCAACCGCCAGAATTGTGCAAACATCCTAGCATTCAAGGCATTATTTAACTAGTTAAACCGCAACGAACATCTCCAACGCTGAAACTTCAGCATCAGTAGGTTACAGAACCTTGCGGTCTTCTACCTTGCTATAGTCGGTATCCGGTGGCAATGGATGCCCCTTGGCCAACTCCGCTCTTGTTGCCTCACGGATGGTGAGCACGTTGACCTGGTAACGCAACGTATAGCCTGCCAGCGGGTGGTTAGTATCGATGCTCACGCTGTCCCCGTCTACGCCAAGCACGGTAACGATCTGCGGCCCGGCTTCACCTTCGGTTTGAAAACGACTGCCCACCTCAAGCTGGGTATTCCCAAAGGAGGCACGGCTGACCGTTTGCACCAACGCCTCGTTATAGACCCCGTAGGCGTCTGCCGGAGCCAGCGTTACGCTAAGCTCGGCACCTGCAGGCTGGCTTTCCAGGGCACGCTCAAGTCCTGGCAGGATATTGTCATGGCCATGCAAATACTCGAGCGGATTATCCCGCGCTTGAGAATCATCCAGTAGTTGCTCGCCGCCATCATTCAACACTTCATACAAACGATAGTGTAGGGTAACTACCTGATGTGCTGAAATCGACATACAAAACTCCTCTCCGGTAAGCTGTTGGCCGTGTGTCCAAGCGTGGGCACAGCTTATCATTAGGCCGCTGTCACCGTCTTACTCAGGAGCCGCATTTCATGCCCACCCCTACGCCCCAGCGCAGTTGGCGCGCTGCCCTGGCGATTTACCTGCGTGCCCCGGTCATTACCATGCTGTTTTTAGGGTTTTCCGCCGGACTGCCCTTCTTGCTGGTGTTTTCGACGCTTTCCGCCTGGCTGCGCAGCGACGGCGTCGAGGTGGCGGCGATTGGTTTTTTCGCCTGGATTGGCATGCTCTACTCAATCAAGTTTTTCTGGGCACCGGTGGTCGACCGCTTGGCACTGCCGGTCTTGACCCGCCACTTCGGCCAGCGACGTGGCTGGATGTTGCTTGCCCAGGCAATGATAGCTGCAGGACTCATTGGCCTGGCCGGGTTGAACCCACTAGGGAATCTAGGGTGGGTCGCAGCCTTTGCGCTGCTGGTGGCTTTTGGTTCGGCCACCCAGGATATCGCCATAGATGCCTTCCGCATCGAATCCGCGGACGACGATGTGCAGGCGGCCATGGCGTCAACCTATATCATCGGCTATCGCGGTGGGCTAATCGCCGCCGGGGCATTGGCGTTGTATGTCGCCTCGGCAGTGTCCTGGCAGGTGGCGTACCTGACCATGGCAGCGTTGGTAGGCGTCGGCGTTGTGACCGTGCTACTACGCCCGGAACCCAAGCGCGCCTCGTTGACGGTTCAGTTGATCCACGAACCTAAGGTACGGGCCTTTATTCGTTCCAGCCGCGGCCAACCCAAAATGCTGCGCAGAATCGGCGCCTGGGTAATTGGCGCTATCGTTTGCCCGTTTACCGACTTTTTCCGCCGCTATGGGCTCAAGGCGCTGTGGCTTCTGGTCTTCATTGGCGTGTTTCGCATCAGCGATCTGGCGATGGCCTCGATGGCTAACCCGCTCTACATCGATTTGGGTTTTTCGCTGGAGACCATCGCCAACGTGACCAACGTGTTTGGCATCGTGATGAGCATTGCAGGGGGCATTCTTGGCGGCCTATTGGTGGCACGCTACGGCATTGGGCCGCTACTGATCTTTGGCGCGGGCATTGTCATGGTGACGAACCTTTTGTTCGCGGCACTGGCGCTGATCGGCAACCAATTGCCCATGCTAGTGCTCACGATTACCGGCGACAACCTGGCCAACGGACTTGCCAGCGCGGTATTCATCGCCTTTCTTTCCAGCCTGACCTCCCGCGCCTATACCGCCACCCAGTACGCGCTGTTTTCTTCGTTGATGACGCTACCCGGCAAGTTCCTCAGCGGTTTTGGCGGGCTCGTAGTGACTGGTCAGGGCTATGCCAGCTTTTTTGTGCTGGCCACCCTGCTGGGCCTGCCAGCCATTCTGTTGGCCATCTGGATCAATCGCGACCGCCAGCTCGTGCCCGCCCCTGTTACGGCCACCCGCTAACGCTTAGCGACTCGCGGGGCGGTGGGCATCGAGCCAGTCCAACGCCCCCTGGGTCGTCCGCCACTGATCACGCATTAGCGTGCGGTACTGCCAGGCCTCGGCGCGTGAACCGGGGTCAACCTGACCATCGGGGTGAGGCATTACCGGGCGCGGGTTTTCAGCGCAAATCATGTCCAGGGTATGGCGGTTATGGGTAACGACCTCCTTGAGCGAGCGCTCTGCGGCTTCGTGATGGCCAAGCCGGTATAGCGCCAGCGTGCGGCCCATCATCAGCCCCAACTCCAATGAACCATCGCCTCTGGCTTGCTCGGTGAGCGCCAAGGCTTCTTCATTACGGTCATCGCGCAGCAGTTGGTCCAGCACCAGTTCACGTAGCCCCAGACTGTCTTCCTGATCGATCGCCAGGAGCTCTTCGGCCAGCTCTCGGGAATGCTGGCGCGCGCCACGCTCCATGCCCACCACCAGGGCCAAGCCAATGCGCAGCAGGATGGCATTATTGGCATCGTCCCAGCGCAGGCTACCTTGCCCCTCAGCGCGTGCCTGGGTCAGCCAGCGCGAAAGACGCTTGGCAAGCGGTGCGAGCAAACTGGGCGCCATCCACGGCAGGCTGCCAAAACGGCTGGTAAGGGCCAGCGTCAGGTCCTGCACCACTTGAGGCGCATCCAGCCATTCGGGGTGTGCGCACAACGCCGACATCCACTCCACTGCGTTGCCCCATGGCTCGCCTCGAAACCCCAGCGCTACGTCGTCATCCACCATGACCTGAAACTGCTCGTGCCAGGCGGCGAATAGCGTCGCTTCGCGTGCGCTGACGTGGTATTCCAAATGCCCGGTATCAGGATTAGGGGTGATGTCGATCTTCGGCGCAGTGGGCAGCGCGGCGAGCAGCGCCTGCAACGAAATTAACGGCGTTGCCAGGTCTTCTTCAGCGCTGAGCAACTGATCCGCCAGGGTAGCACCGGGGTTATCCGCCAGCGCCGCCAGGAAATCGAGCTGATCGTCGTCAAGGTCGCCCTGCCGGACCAAGCGGCGATACCAGAAATTGGCGCGCTCCTTGGCTTCACGCTCGTGCCCTTCATGCAGCAGCAGCATGGCTTCGATATACGCCAGCGTCGGCGAATCCGGCAAGGCCTGCTGGGCTTTGACAAACGCTGCACGGGCGCTGTCCAGATCATCGTTGTCCAGGTGCGTCAGGCATAGCCGTTCGAGTGCCACTCCGCGCAGGAAAAGCGGCCCGCGCTCAAGGACTTCGTCGAGCAGGTCGGCGCGCTTGCGGGTAAAACCACGTTCCTGGTAAATATCCAGCAGAATTTCAAACGCGGGTTCAGCCTGCTCAGGCAGCCGCGACCAGTCACTGCCATCGAACAGCGATTCAAGAATCTGCATGGCGCGGCCGCTTTGGCCGCTTTCGGCGGCAATCAATCCGGCTTCAAGCAGTGCCTGGGGCAACGCACGCTGACTATCAAGCGCTGCTTTCAGGGTCGCACCCTTCCACTCGCGCAGCGAAAGCATCCACATCATCTGCTCGGGGATTTCAGTGGGAAACTCGACCCTCGCGCAGCACTGCTTGAACTTGTGACCGGAATCGCACCAGCAGGGCTCGTTTCGACCGGGCGTGGCAAGGGGTTCGCAGGCAAAATCCAGTCGTTCCAATGGCGTTTGCGACCATAAAATAGGGGCAAGCGCCTGAGCCGTCGCCAGATCATCATTGAAATATTCCGCCCCCTCGGCACGCACCCAGGTCATAAAATCGGGGTAGTGTTCATCCTGCCTGATTGCCGAGAGTGCCCCGGAGGCAAATCCCAGCAGCTGATCGACCCATACCGCCAGCATTGCCGTCTCCACTTATAAAAGACCCTATTGAAAAGCGACATAGTCTAGCATGACCATTGGGGGCACGCAGAGAGGATTGGCGAGATCGCCAAGGGCTGCCAGCGGGCAGCGCATTTACCCAGCCGAGCAACGCTTTATCAGGAGAGCAAACCAATGGACACGCTAACACTGACCACCTGCCAAGGGGCCGAAATAACGCCTCATGTCCAGGCACTGGCACGCCTGCGTATTGAGGTGTTTCGTGATTACCCCTACCTCTACGATGGCGACCTAAGCTATGAAGCGGATTACCTGGGACGCTACGCGGATAATCCTGACAGCCTGTTCGTTCTGGTATTCGACGGCGAATCACTGGTTGGCGCAGCCACCGGACAACCCCTGGACGATGAAGTCGACGAGTTCCGCCGCCCGTTCGAGGCTAACGGCATTACCCCCTCAAGCGTGTTTTATTACGGCGAATCGGTGCTACTTCACGATTACCGTGGCCGCGGCATTGGCAAACGCTTCATGGCCGAGCGAGAAGCGCATGCCAAGCTCAGAGGGTTTGATATAGTGGCTTTCTGCGCTGTCGAGCGCCCCTCCGGCCATCCATTGCAGCCACCGAATTATCGCCCGTTGCATGGCTTCTGGAATGCTCAGGGCTACCAACGCCACCCTGAACTCGCCACCACTTTTGCCTGGAAAGATATCGGCGAACATGAAGAAAGCCACAAATCGATGGTGTTCTGGCTGAAGCGTCTCGATTAAGCCGCTCGGGCCCATTCAAGCAAGGGTGCCGTCCGCGAGTGCATATCAAGCCGTGCCTGCAAGCGCACCAGGTTCCAGTAATGGCCATTAAGGGCGCGGGAAAGTAGCAGCGTATCGGCGGGGGGCTGCAGACGGTCCATGGCCGCCCATACCTTGGGCGTCAGTTCGCGCAGGCGGCGATGGACACGCACATCATTGAAGTCCTGTTCACCGGGGCTAAACAGCGGCGCCACACATTCGGCAGATTCGCGGTAAAGCGATAAGGGAGTGCCCTGCCCTTGGCGGCCGCCCATTTGCATCAGCGCTTCATCCATCGCCATCGGATCATGGGCAAGGGTCGCGTTGAGGAGTTGCATCATCGCTTTCAAGCGGGTCTCGGGCACTGGAATCACCGCGCCAAAGTCGTATATCACCAACCGGCCTTGATCATCGGCCGCAAAATTACCCGCATGCGGGTCGGCGTGCAGCTCGCCATAGGTAAACAATTCCTCGGTGATCCAGTCCGCCAACGCCACGGCGATTTTCTGGCGGGTGTCATCGTCAGCGCTTTCCAGATCGCGCAGCGGTGTACCACCCACAAAACGCATCGCCAGCACATGTTGGCCGGAAAGCTCAAAAAGCGGCTCGGGTATCACCAAGCGGCTATCGGCCTGGTAGCGTTCGCGGTAACGGGCCATGGCATCGGCCTCGGCGCGATAATCAAGCTCGTCGCGTAGCCCCGCTGCCAGCTCTTCAAACAGCGCATCCAGACGCGCCTGGGGCACCTTGAACCAGCGGCCCAATCCCATGATACGCTTTACCTGCTTGAGATCGCTTTCCAGCACGTCGGCAAGCCCGGGGTACTGCACCTTTAGCACCACTGTTTCGCCGGCATGGGTGACCGCCTTGTGGACCTGCCCCATGGAAGCGCTGGCGAAGGGCCGCTCTTCGATGTCCCGAAAGTGCGAATCCAGCTCGCCGTACTGCATCACCAGCGCCTCGCGTATACGCGGCCAGGGCATCGGCTCCGCCTGGCGTTGAAGACGCGACAGCTCCTCGGCCAGGTCCGGCGGCAAGAGGTCATCCCACTGGGACATGATCTGCGCCAGCTTCATGGCCGGGCCTTTCAGCTCGGATAGTCCCTCAAATAGCGCCTCGCCCAGAGCCCGCCAGTCTGCCTGGCCACCCAGGCGTGTCTTGAGTAGCGCCCCGCCGGTGCGTGCCCCCAATCCCATCAAACGTCGTGTTCTGCCGCGATCTCGCATTTAAGTCGCCTCGTTGAGCATCTGATAAGCAGCTTACGCAATCCTGCCAAATTATACAAAAGCTATACGCATAATTGCTGAACATCATTTTCTCGACAACCCCTGCTATGCGCTTACGTGTGTGGTGTCTGTTACCATATTCCTACGTTACACAATTTAAGGCATCTCCCGCATGCGCTTGATTATCGCCGAAAAACCCAGCCTTGCCCGGGCAATTGCCGATGCACTTCCCGGGAGCGGAAAACGACAGGACGGCGCCATTCACTGCGGCGATACCACGGTTACCTGGTGCCTGGGACACCTCCTGGAACAGGCAGCCCCGGAGGCCTACGACCCTGCCGATAAACAATGGCGATTGGATCGGCTACCCATTGTGCCGCAGCAGTGGAAATTGATGCCGCGCTCAAAAGCGCGCGGGCAACTGGCGGTGATACGCAAGCTGATCAAACAGGCAAGCGAGGTCGTTCACGCCGGTGACCCGGATCGCGAAGGTCAATTGCTGGTACAGGAAGTGATCGACTACATGAAGTACCGCGGCCCGGTACAACGGCTGCTGATCAGCGACCTCAACAGGCCCGCCGTCAGCCGCGCCCTTGCCAGCCTGCGACCCAACGCCGAGTACCAGCCACTGTTCCAGGCGGCCCAGGCACGCGCCCGTGCTGACTGGCTCTACGGCATCAATCTGACCCGCGCCTGGACGCTCACCGGCCGCCAGGCAGGCCACGACGGCGTGCTTTCCGTAGGCCGCGTACAAACCCCGGTGCTGGGCTTGATCGTGCGCCGCGACAACGCTATTCGAGACTTTGTGCCCCACCCTTTTTACCCCCTTTGGGCCGACCTCAAGGTCGCTCAGGGCCAGCTGCGCGCCTGGTGGGCACCCAAGGAACACCAGCCATTAGATGACCAGGGGCGCTTGATCGACCGCCGACCCGCCGACGCATTGGCAGCGCAGCTACCCGGCGCCTCGGGTCAATTGACCCAACTCGACCAGCAGGAAAAACGCCAGGCACCGCCGCTGCCGTACTCGCTCTCAGCCCTTCAGGTCGACGCTGCCCGCCGTCACGGGCTTTCTGCACAGGTAGTACTGGATATTTGCCAGCGGCTATACGAGCAGCACAAGCTGATTACCTACCCGCGCTCCGACTGCCGCTACCTGCCCGAAGAGCACCTCCCGCTTGCCCAGCGCAGCCTGAGCGGCGCCTGCCAGAACGATGAAGCCCTTCAACAGTGGCTGAAAGGCGCGGACTTTTCGCTACGTTCCAAAGCCTGGAACGACAAGCAGGTAGGTGCCCACCACGCCATCGCCCCCAGCGGCAAGCCAGCAGATTTCAGCCAGCTCTCCGCGACCGAAGGGCATGTCTTTCGATTGATCGTACGCAACGTTATGGCCCAGTTTTACCGTCCGCTGCGCACCTTTGAGGTAAAGGCCGAGTTTACGCTGCTTAATGAAGCCTTCCGCGCTCGCGGCCAAAGCATTCTTGACCCCGGCTGGAAACCGCTGTTTACCACCCGCGATGAAAGCCCGCCACTGCCGCCGCTCACCCAAGGAGAAACCTGCCAGGCGATGGGTGCAGGCGTTGAGGAGAAGGAAACCCGCCCGCCGGAACCCTTCACCGATGCCAGCCTGATCAAGGCCATGATGAACATCGGCCGCTACGTGGACGACCCTGCCGTGCGTCGCACCCTGCGCGACACTGACGGCCTGGGCACCGAAGCCACCCGCGCCGGCATCATCGAAACGTTGGTGCAACGCGGCTACCTGGTCCGCAAGCAAAAAGCCCTGCGTGCCACCAAGCTCGGCAGCGCGCTCATCGCCGCCCTGCCCAGCGCCGTGAGCACGCCGGAACGCACCGCGCTTTGGGAACAGCGACTGCGCGCTATTTCCGAACAGCAGGATGACGCCAACACCTTTCAGCAGGCATTACTGGACGACTTGCGCGGTCTGCTCAGCCACAGCGACGCCACCAGGCTACGCAACAGCCTGCAAACGGCACAGGGCGAAGCCGGTGGCCCGGTGAAGCGCGCTAGTAAGCCGAGAAAACGTTATAGCAAGAAGAAAGCCAACAGCAGGGGCAGTCGTAAAACACCAGTGCAGTAACGCTAACGCCTTATCGACTTGCAACTGATGGGGCTATGGTCGTTTGGTGGCTTCAGACATCGGAATGATCGTCATCATCCTCAGAGGTTGAAGCTTTTTTCTTGCTGATAGGGCGCGAAAAGAAAGGCACCACGTAAAGCACCATCCAGGCCAGCAGCGTACATAAAACGGCTGTCTGCTCGCGCCCCAGACCAACGGCTACCCCAATGGCGGCCGTCAGCCAAATACCAGCCGCCGTGGTGAGGCCTGACGTACCTTGTTCATCTTTGCGGGTAATGATGGTGCCGGCACACAGAAAACCGATGCCTGCAATGACCCCCTGAATGACACGGCTCATCTCTGAATCAGAAATCCCCGTTTGCTCAGGAATAAAAATGAATAAAGCAGCACCCATGCAGACCAGCATGTGGGTCCGAATACCAGCCGCCTTGCCTCGCTGCTCTCGCTCGAGCCCCAACAGGCCACCGAGAACAGCTGCCAATAGTAGCCGAATCACCACAATGATGAGCTCACCCAAATCGTTAAATTCCGAAAACTCGGAGATTATGACGTCATTGATTGCCTGCACCTTTTAGCTCCTGTGCATATTGAACAGAGATGCTTTGTATTTCGTTTTAACAATCTATTCAAAATAACAAATCGTGATTAGTAGCTAGTCGTGGTGCCTACCTATCTAACGCTTTCCATATGATTTTAAGGTTGCCAAAAACTGACCGTTCCCGACGGGTACTGTGCAGGTAGTGACATCGGCATCTGCCGATACCAACGTCATAAAAGAATCCATTTCATCAGCGTGGGACGTGGCGTTGTCAACGACAAGAAGCCCGCCCCTGCGTAGTAAACGTTTGATGGTAGGCCACCAGGCCACATACGCCGAGCGTTTGGAATCCAGAAAAACAAGGTCGCAGCTTTCGTCATGCATTGCTTCCAGCAGGCCGCCCGCTTCCCCGCGAAGCTGGGTAATGACATCAGAAAGCCCCGAGCGCTCAAAGTTACTGGCCGCTAGCTCAAGCTTGAAGTCAGATTGCTCAATTGTCGTCACGTGCCCGGCAATCTTTTGTGCCGCCTGAGCCAGCCACAAGGTGGAATATCCGTTGGACGTGCCAATCTCAAGCACACGCTGCGCGTTGGTCGCCTGAACCAGTACTGACAGAAACTCCCCGGTATCACGGGTAATATTCAGCATTCGCCGTGGGCGCTCGGCGATTGTCGCGTCGTTTTCCTGCCCAAATTGCTCCAATTCGACTAGCAGCGCTTGTAATGACTCACTTGACCCGGAAGGCGAAATGCCGCTTCCTTGAGATTTTTTAGCCATCCCAGGACTCCTTTGCGTTTGACCGTATAGTGTTGAGGCTCAAGTGCTTGACCATGGAAAGCCATGTATCGCCATGCAGAACTGCACGGTTTCAACTTAACGCACCTGATGAGCTTCGCCAGATGGGTATCAACTAGCGGGCCAGAGGCGCCAATGCCAATACCTCCTTGCGCAGCTCCTGCTTCGGCTTCTCCAATGAAGCGCCCCATGACGCGCACTCTTTCTTCTGTTCAGCGTCGTTATCAGCGCTTTCGATGAAGGCATTCAGCCAGGCCTGTCGAGTGCATAGATCCTGAAAGTCACCGAGCAGGCGCTGACGGTGCTTCAATTCTGCCAGAAACGACTTGGGGACCTTGGGATTCAGATCGGCCAGATAACGGATGCGCTTCACGCCCTTGCGAAGTTCGTGCAAAGAGGTGTCAGGGGCGTCTAAAGAAAGTGCCGCCAGATCCTTATCGTGGCGTGCAATGCGCTTATTGAGCACCGCCTTGATACGCTTGGGCGTCAGCTTGGTGAGCGCCTTCTTGACGTCATCGGAAGCGATAAACCTCTGCCAGTTTTGCATTTCCTCAGCGTAGGCTGGCGCGCTTAACTGCTCGCAAAGGGCTTGATGCTCTGCCCGCTGGCAATCCTGAAGCCATTGCTGCAAAGCTTGACGAGTCGCGAAAGAAAGCGGCGGTGACGTATTGCCAATATCCTCCAGAAACACGTCAAGGTCGCGGAGGTCGCTGGTGGCCCGGGCACGTTGCTTGAGCCGCTTAAGCATTTTTTTCAGGCCAGGCACTTTGGTAATGGAACGTACGGATTCGCCCACTGCCCGGCTGCGACGCAGGTTAACCCGGTACTGATGCAGAAATTCAGCATCAACACCTGCGATCACCCCCGGCTCCAGAGCCCTGACCATCCGGTACTGGTGCTCGAGCATGGCAAGGAGTCGGCTGGACGTGTTGCCTTTATGATCAGATGGTTTGGGGGCAAGGCGCTTGAAAAGTGAATAGCTGGCCTCTTCCGGGGTCAGTCGTCTCACCAGCTCCGCACAGCCAGGTTCCATGGATGACCAGGGTGTATCGGGCAACGTGAAATGCAGCACGCTGCCGGTAGGCAGCGACGTCGGCGTTTCCTTATTGAGCCAGCAGGCGAGATCCACAAGGGCCGGATTATGGCCAATAACAAGCATTTTTTCGGGTTCATCAGGCAGTGCTTTGAGCCATGCCAGTAGTTCTTCACCGTCGAAGGTGTAGAGAGCGTCGTCAAATTGAGGCTGATTGATGAGTGCTCGTTCTGGCAACTGCGCGGCGATGTCGTCGAGGGTTTCCAGCGTACGAGCCGCCGTGCTGACGTGAACCTGCCCCTCCAACGCTTTCCAGCGCTGCAGCACAGGGGCCATTGCCGTCGCCTGACGCTTTCCCCGTTTGTGCAACGGCCGTTGGTAGTCGGTCATATTGTCACTGGGTTGCTTGGCCTTGGCGTGGCGCATCACGAAAAGATGCCGCATGTATTCGCTCCTCATTGCGACATGATTAACCAAGTTTAGTACACCCACATATGCTAGCGAACCCGTTTACGTGGCCGCACCACCCACCAACTCGCCAGCACCAAGCCGCCAAATATGCTGTAAACCACACCAAACACCCAGTCCGGCGCGCTGTAGTAAAGAAGGCTGTGCAGCCAATACTGAATAAATGAACCGGCATAAGTGGCCGCCCCCGCCTCGGTTCTGAGCGCCATTTCCCAGGTCGTCAGCGGACAGACCATCCCCAACCAGGCTTGCCCCACGACGTAACCGATGGCGCATAAATGCACGATACGAAAACCGCGGTGACGCACCCACTGCCACGCCAGGAAGTACCCTGCGTAAATAGCCAACAGGCCTAATACCACGAAGGCTACAAATAGTACGTGGAGTATCAGGATAGCGTCTGCGAGCAACAGTAATAGCCACTGTTTAGTTATCACGATTCATTCCGTAGATGCTTCAAGCCCGCAACGGCAGCGCTGCGCCAATTACCATGAACAGACCTCTGCAAACGCGATTAAACCCTCGCCTAGCACGTTCTAGCCAGTGTCGAATGCGGCTAGCAACGCTTGCCAAAATAAACTCTGCCAAAGATTCCGTCATCACGCATGCCAAACATGCAAAGAGCAATAACGATGACAAACCCTATCGCGCCACCCGAAATCGTAAACAGCGTCTTGCAGCTTCCGTGAAGCCCGCTGGGACCAGCGAGAGCGACAAGTCGACACAACTGACGAAATAGATAAATCACATATCCAGCTGCATTGGCCAACTCGTGAATCCCCACCATTAAGCGCCTGAAAGATGCAAGCATAAGCTGCCTACGATACACGGCAATCCTGGCATACCTCGCCGATGGAATGCACTGTTTACAGCGCTTATGCGGCGCTCGCTGTATTCCTCCGCATCTCGGGAAGGCGTACACTCTCCAGATACAGCTTCTCGCCTGGGCGTTTTCTGGGTTGCCTAAGGGGTTCAGGCGCGGGATAACGAAGACAGCATATGCGCGGCCGTTAGCTCGACTGGGTTCGACGTCGGACCTGCAGCCTGGATTTTTACAAGTCGGCCTCAGAACCTTGAGCCTAACCACAGAGGATGGAATTATGGCTCAATCAAAGCTGTTAACCCTGGACAAGCTGCGCTTTGCTTTTAGTCGGATTAGCGAGCGTCTTTGGGTCAAGCCACTGCTCCTTTGCGTGCTTTCTATAGGCGGTACATTCATCGCCATGCTCGCTGACACAATGGGGCTGTCGAGTGTGCTACCCGATATCACCCTGGCGTCTGTCGAATCGCTACTGACCATCATGGCGTCCAGCATGCTGGTGATTGCAACATTTGCAGTGGGCTCCATGGTGGCCGCTTATGCATCCGCCAGCACCGGGGCAACTCCCCGCTCCATACCGCTGGTGATTGCGGATGACGTTACCCAGAACGCATTGTCGGCATTTATAGGCGCCTTTATCTTCAGTATTGTTTCGCTGATAACCATCCAGAATGACATGTTTGACGTGGCAGGACGGTTTGCGATCTTTGCACTGACGCTTTTGGTGTTTGCCATTGTCATCATCACATTCGTTCGTTGGGTGGACAGAATCGCACGGCTAGGCAAAGTGGTGAATACCATCGAGAAAGCGGAAAAGGCCGCAGGCGACGCACTGAACCGCCGTCGGCATGCGCCTTCACTCGGCGCGTTGACAGCCTCCCCGCATCAAGCGGCTGACAAGGGCATTCCTACCTGTTCTTCAAAAATTGGCTATGTCCAGCATATCGACCTGGAGACATTACAAGCCTGTGCTGAAGCGCACAATTGCCACGTGACAGTAGCGGTACTGCCGGGTACCTTTGTTCATACACACCTTCCATTGCTTCATATTGTTAAAGACGCCGAAGAATGCAAGGCGTTCGAGACAGAGGCTTTCTCCAGTGCCTTCACAATTGGCTCAAGCCGTACCTTTGAGGATGATCCTCGCTTCGGGCTGCTGGCGTTGTCCGAAATCGCCGACAAAGCGCTATCGCCGGGCATCAATGACCCGGGAACCGCGATAAACGTGATTGGCACACTGGTGCGACTATTTACCCTTTGGCAATCCCCCGTAGAGATAGACCGGTTGCAAGCGATTACCTATAACCGTATCTCAGTGCCAGAACTGCTGATCGACGACCTGTTCGACGATGCCTTTACGGCAATTGCCCGGGACGGCGCGGGTATGGTGGAGGTGTCGATCCGATTGCAGAAAGCCCTGCTCGCTCTGGCCGGAACAGGTGATAGTGCGATGGTGGCGGCCGCCAGAAAACATTCAAGGATGGCACTGGCCCGTTCAGAAAGCGCAATGTCGCTTCAAGACGATATCGATGCTGTGCGCAAAACTGCTGAGTTTTCGGCATTGCCACCCATAACAGAACCAAACTCACTATAACGGGTCTTCCACTCGGTCAGACTCTCAACACGGCGTTGACCAGCCAGCCGTTATAGGCCACTACCTCCAGCAGTAGCATGCTCGCCTCGATGCGATTGATCCGCCCCTTGCCGCGAACCTCTTAGCCCATGATAAACAGCCCCACTACCTTGGCCATCATCACCGGCCAGTCCCAACGCATAACGCCGGGTTAAAACTGACCCATCCTTGGCAGTTAGCTGACAATTCAGGACTGCTTCGAGCGTCATTGAGCTCAACACTGACCCAAGGGGCTCGACCTCAAGCGAACAAGCAGGCATGGTGAGTATTATCATCCATCATCCGTGAACCAACAGGAGATCAAGCTAATGCCGCGCTGTCTTGCTCAAAATCTATGCATCATGGGTCTATTATCGATCTTGGTGTTGTCTCCCAACGCCTTCAGCCAACAACAACCGAGTACGTCTACCGGTGATGATGTCACCACCGAGTCTTTCCAGGACTGGGAGGTGCGTTGCCGGCGTAATGCCGAGGGCCCGTCGCCTTGTGCGATGTCGCAATTGGTTACTCAACCTGGCAGCGACCAGCCCTTGATGCAGGTCATTCTCAACTACCCACCCCAGATCGATGATCCGGTAATGAGCTTCTTCGTTCCGCTGGGGGTGCGTCTGGCCGCAGGCTTGCAATTAAGTGTGGATAACGGTGAGCCAATCCAGTTCCCTTACCAAGTCTGCCAGGCGCAAGGGTGCCGTGCTGACGCCCCCATTGAGCCGTCGATGTTGCAGCAACTCCGCAGTGGCAATACGGCAACCCTCAGCATGATTGGTCCACGCGGCGACCGCATGGACCTGGATATTTCTCTGATCGGCTTTACCGACGCCAATAACCGCCTCAACCCCTGATCGTTGGGGCCTTGCCCGACAATGCCGGTCCATAAGGACCGGCACGTCGATACGATTGATGTGCGCTGCCAAGTTATGCGCTTCCAGCCCAACGAAAGCCGCCAGACCAAAGGCGGTATCTCCTATTTCAACCTTGGATGGCGGCCACCACCTGTCAGAGCAAAGCCTTCAAACTGTCAGTACAGCATTGACCAGCCAGCCGTTGTAGGCCACTAACCCCAGCAGTAGCAGACTCGCCTCAATTCGATTGATCCGCCCCTTGCCGCGAATTCCAAAGCCCATGATGAACAGGCCTACTACCATGGCCATCATCACCGGCCAGTCGCGGAGCATGACCTCCGCTGAAAGTGCCTCCATCGGTGCGATAACACCAGCGATACCGACCACTGCCAATAGATTGAACATGCAGGAACCCACGACATTGCCAATGGCAATATCGTGCTCCCCCTTGCGAACCGCGGCGATCGACGATGCCAACTCCGGCAGCGAGGTACCAAGCGCCACGATCGTTAGTCCGATGATGAGATCACTGACGCCCAGGGCACTCGCCACGGAGACAGCCCCCCACACCAGCATCCGCGAGCTCACCAACAGCAGCGCCAGACCAACCAGGAGCCACAGGATGGCTCGGCCAAGTGTCATGGCATGCGAAGAGAGTTCCTGTTCAGTCTCGACGGCTAATGGATCACCCTTGCCAAGCAGTGCTGCCCAGGTCGTCCAGGCCATCAGGCCGAAGAACCCCATCAGTAGCAACACCGACTCCAATCGGCCAAGTTGATCATTCCAGAAGAATGCCCCTGCCACGGCTCCAAACAGCAATAGCAACGGCAACTCACGACGGATGATTGTCGAGTGCACCGCAATCGGCACGATCAGCGCCGTTACTCCGATGATCAGGCCAACGTTGTAGATATTGGATCCCAGCGCATTGCCAAGGGCCAGTTCAGGATTCCCGTCCAGGGCCGCCATGATGGACACGACGATCTCGGGTGCCGACGTGCCGAACCCGACGATGACCATGCCGATCACCAAAGAAGGCAACCCGATGTGCCCGGCTACCGCCGAGGCACCATCGATGAAGCGGTCAGCGCTCCACAGGAGCAGGACAAACCCCAGGATGATGGCCAGAATCGGTAAGATCACTACGTCTCCTCAATCGTTGTAAAGGGCACTGTTTGTAACCAGCCCGTCAGATGTCGGTATCTTTATCGTCGTCATGGTCGGAATGTCGTATCAGATAGCTGAAGAGACAGGATGGCAGATTATCTGGATCCTCACGATGTGGAACAGTCTGCAGGCGAGGCATTCTCGTAGGTTGCCAACGCTTCATCCATGGACGTTTCGAGCACCTTGATACGAGATTCGTGAGCGGGATGAGTCGAAAGAAACTCTGGAGGCTGACCTCCACCGGTAGCGGCCATATTGCGCCACAGCGCAACGCTCTCTTGCGGGTCAAACCCCGAACGGGCCATGATCGCCAGCCCCATCAGGTCGGCCTCTTCCTCATGGGTCCGGCTGAACGGCAGACTGATGCCGATCTGGGCGCCGATGCCCAAAGCCTGCATCAACTGCTGATGCCCCAGCTCACCCTCACCCAGTAATCCCACGACCAAAAGCCCGGCCTTGATGCCGAGTTGCTGGGTCAATCGCTCATTACCATGGTCAGCCAGCACATGGCCTACCTCGTGTCCGATCACCGCCGCGAGTTGCGCGGGTGTCTCGGCCACTCGAAGTAAACCGGTATGCACACCGATGCGCCCTCCAGGGAGAGCAAAGGCGTTGGGAGAAGAGTCCTCAAAGACGACAACGTCCCAGCGCTCAGGGAAAGCGAGCCCTGGGTAGCTTGCCTCAGCGCCCGCCACAACTTTGTCAGCCACACACTGTACCAGTTCATTCACCTGCGTATCGCGTGAAACTGGCTGGCGATTGAGTAACTGGTCGAAGGTGTCCTCCCCCATCTGTGCCATCAGGTTTTCGGGCACCAATGCCAGTTGGGAACGCCCTGTTGGCGTCTCATCGCAACCAGCCAGAAGTGCCAGCTGCAATATGAACAGCAGGTGTAACGGGAATCGCAGACGCATCAACGGCCTCGCCAAGGATCAGGTAACCTGCAGGAGAGTATAGGGCGCCTCGCAGGCATGTCGTTCATCACGCTCATCCACGCTGCCTAGACCGAGATGCCGATCGTTGTCGTAAGCAACAAACAGTCGATCATGATCCAGTACGGCAAGCCCCTCAGCCTTGTGCTCGAACTCCAAGGGCAGTCCCTCAGGCGTGGTCACTAGTGCCGGGCTGCTGCCCGCTCGAAAATCGCCCAGGCTAACCTCCCACAGGTAACCGCCGATGCGTTCTTCCCCGGCTTCCTTCACCTCGAAGCTGTTAAGCAGGTAAAGGCGTGCATGGTAGGGATCATACTCCAGGCTCGATAAACCGCAGTCATAACGAACCGCCGGGTGATGGCCGGGATCAAAGGCGTAGTGCTCGCGCATTTTATCGATAAACACCAGGTTACCAGTGTCGCTAATCTCGTAATGAGCGCCCACGATACGGCTTACGTAACGGAAGTCATCATGCGCCCGCCCCTGTTCGCGAATGCCGAACAACAACAGGCCATCGCCGCGCTCTCCAGGTACCGCAGCAAGCCCCTCAACCTTGTAATAGGGGAAGCCAACGGCCTCATCGAGCTTGGTGCGCAGTTCCAGGGAGCCTTCGACGCCATCCCGTGGGTCGGGGTCTACTGCCTGCACTTTTTCAGGTTCGCCCAGCGGCCAAATCAACAAATGGTTATAGTCGTTCAGGACATGGCTTTCACTGTCGATTCGATCAAAGCCTGTGGTTGCCAGTACGTGACGACCATCCGCCGTGAGGGATAAATCCTCGTACTTGACAGCCTGCTTGACCAGCGGCGCTGTGTAGTATTCCAGTTGGCTGTCATCCGGGCCTTGTGCCGTCATCGGCATGGTAAAGACCGCCGAGCGTTCCTCGCCGGGGACCGGCTTGTCACTGGCCAGAATCAGCCTTTTGCCGTCATAGAGCACCGCGGAGACCTCGGCATTGACCAGTTTTCCTTGCTCATCGCGCAACCCAGCGGGAAAGCAGTGGATAGTTCCTTGCTGTAGAATGGTCGCGTGCGTCATGGTGTATGATCCTTACAACTGCCAAAAGTGGAGCGAAGCCTAGACCTTAGCGTCGGCGTCGCGTGTCCCAGAAGCTCTGGCAACGTTTCGTCGCTGCCGCGTTTGCCTTACGTCGCACAGTACCAACTACGTATGGCCTGTTATGCTGGAAATCAAGCGACTTACCGATACGTACTGGCAATAACGACTGACCCGAGGAGCGTTAAATGAGCACTAAAGAAGAAAGGGATGTAGAAAAAGGCTACTCGAAGGCAGACTTTGTGGCCAAGCTGCGGCGGTTGGCGGATTCCATCGAGAACGGCGAACGTTTCGATATTCAGATTGCAGGCGAGCGTATTTACGTTCCCGTCCGAGCGGCGTTCACCATCGAGCACGAACGCTCAGATGATGAAGAAGAAATAGAGTTTCAGATCAAATGGCATCATGAATAGCGACCGGTAGTCACCTGACATGACGGCGAGGATTTGCTTGGCGTCGGCTGAAGCGGCGCTGGTTATTGCCGACTGAGTCACAGCAAGCCGCTAGCGCGTTCGCGATTTGCGCCGGGAGTATTGTCGCAGCGCAAATAGCAGCAGGATGCCAAGCCCCAGGCCGACCAGCGACAACATGACATCGCGGGAGTCACTGGCCGTCACAAGCGCACCAAGCTGGCTGCCCAACAAGGTGACGGCTGCGAGCCCTGGCACAATGCCCAGGGTTGAACCGACCATGTAATCGCGAAACTTGATGTGAAAGGCCCCCGCCATCATATTGGTAAGGGTAAAAGGTGCCAATGGGAGCAGGTTAATCAGCGTCATTGCACGGATGCCGCGACGGGACAGGTAGTGCGAAAGCCCATTCATGTGTTTGCCGCCATGGTTCATCAACGCCTCGCGCCCCAGGCGATGCCCGACAGCATACGACACGACCGACGACGCCAGCGTCCCCATCGTTGCATAAACAAACCCCCATACCGGACCGAATATCAAACCGGTGACGGCCACTAGGATACTCAGCGGAAACATCACCAAAAGGGCGATCACATAGACGACCGTCACCAGCACAAACACCCAAGAAGAATCTCGCCACTGAGGTGATGCGGCTACCCACGCACGGAGGCTATTAACTGTCACAATGTCATTGACCGTCAGCCATTGCCATAACCCGCCGAGTGCAAGTAGCAATGCTAGAACACTTAGCGCTATTGTGACGGGACGCACCATCCGCTTTTTCTCCTCAAATCCAATTGCCCACAGGGTAAAATATTGGGTTGTCGACGCGCGGGCACGTTTGTGTCAGCTTATCGCCCCTGTTACCCACCCAGCCAGGAGACACAACGAGTGCCCCGCCAGCGACTCATTTCGTGGTTTTTCTATCTCAACCTTGCCCTTATTGCTGCACTGCTGGGTTACAAAGCTTACCTGAATTTTTTTGAGCAGGACTTTGCCAGCGCTCACGCTGCCCAGGTCAACGCCATTGAGTCGATGCTTACCGAACGTGATACCTACCGTTTTGCTGTGCTGGGCAACATTAACAACTCGGTGGGCATTTTTGAGCGCAAAATTATCCCTCGCCTGAATCGCGAGGGCTATGACTTTATCATCTCCGCTGGCAATGCTGTCGCCAGCGGTGGCGAGGACAAATACCGCGCACTGTTTGGCACCCTCAGTTATTTGGAAATGCCATACCTGCTAACCTTCGGCCCCCATGAGGAAAGTCGGCTCGGTGGCTTTCGCTTTTACGACCACTTCGGCCCCTATCACTTTAGTTTTGCCGCAGGGAAAAGCCGGTTCACCTTTCTTGACAGCACCGGCACCACCGACTTTGGCTGGCAAATACGATGGCTTGATGAAGTACTTGCCGCAAAGCGCGAACCCAATCAGTTTCTTTTCAGTGCCCACCCACTCTACCCGGTGGACCATGCAGGGCTTTTCGGCCTGGACGATGACCATGACTATCACCTTGAGAACCCCGCGCGCCAAGGGTTGACCCGCCAGATCGAGCAGGCCGACGTGGATGCAGTGTTCTCTTCCCAGGTGCCGCTGTTTGACCGTCAGCAACATGGTGGCACCACTTATATCACCACCGGCGGTGCCGGCGGATTAGTGCTCAATGATGACGAGAGCTACCACCACTTTGTCTCCGTCAGCGTTGACGGCGATGACATCCAGATTAGCGAAAGGCGCCTGGATATTGGCCAGCACCCGATCTGGCGCACGCTGGAAAGTTTATGGTTTTTTATCTACTCACTGTTTTACGTTGGCTACCTGAACTTCATCTTGATCGTTTCCACGTTCATTGCCATCGCGCTATGGTTATACAAGCGGATCTTCACCGAGCAGGATTACTACCCTGACTTTGATATTGACCCGGACGCCGGTGGTGATATGCCACTTCAAGTGGCCATGTTTACCAATAACTACCTGCCATTTATCGGTGGCGTACCGATATCGGTTGAGCGCTTAAAACGCGGTTTAACAGAGCTTCGTAATAGCGTCTTGGTCGTCGCCCCGGGCTACCCCCATCAGCCTCCCAATGAGGAAGCCGATGTACTGCGCCTGGCCTCGCTGTTGCCAATGGGCCGCCACAAAGAGTTTCGCCTGGCTAACATTTTCTCTTGGCGTTTGGTTAAGCGTGTGCGCGCCTTTGCTCCACAGGTGATTCACGTTCACCACCCGTTCTGGATCGGCCGCGCCGGTCAGCTGTTGGGTCGGTTATTCAGAGTGCCCGTGGTTTACACCTACCACACCCGCTTGGAGCACTACGCTCACTATGTGCCACTACCAGGGCCGTTGTTTCGCAACTTGATTTCCCACGCCCTGGTCAAGCGCTTTGCCAACGGCTGCGATGCGGTGATTGTTCCTACCAGCTCCGCCGAGGAGTACATGCGTATTATCGGCGTCAAGCAACCGATCTTTGTCCAGCCGACGGGGATCGAATACGCGCGTTTTGCCACCGCTGACAGCGCCGCGATCGACACGCTACGCCAACGCTACCGGCTTGAAGGCAAACGCGTGCTGGTATCAATTTCACGCCTGAGCAAAGAGAAGAACATCGACTTTATGCTCGATGGTTTAGCGCTTTTACGCGACAGCAGTGAGCACGACTTTCACCTGCTACTGCTTGGGGAGGGTCATGACCACGAGCGATTGCAGGCACGAATTGAAGCGTTAGGCCTTAGCAAGCACATTACGTTGGTTGGGGCCGTCCCTCCCGACGAAGTAGCATGCTACTGCCACCTGGCCGAGCTTTTCGTCTTCGCTTCCCGCTCGGAAACGCAAGGCATGGTGGTACTCGAAGCCATGGCCGCGGGACTGCCGGTAGTGGTGATCCGCTCCAGCGGCATCGAGGATATCGTTCAGCACGGGGTTAACGGCTACAAGACGGCCCCCGACCCTCAGGCTTGGTGCGAACGTATCGACACCCTGCTCAGCGACGATAAATTAAAAACACGCATGAGCGAACAAGCCTCGCGCTGTGCCGCCGAACACTGTATCGAGAAGTTTGCCACAGCTGTGCTACGTGTTTACCGCTACGTGATCGAAGCGCGACGTAAGCGCCATGCTGATTAATCGTGCAAGTCCCGACACTAGTGTAAGGAACTTTATAAAGTGGCCGCTGTAACAAAAATGCTGTCATGTTCCATGCACTTGAAAGAAAGGAGCCAGTCGTGACGCTCAAACCCCAATCGCCCTACTGGCTGATAGGCTTAGCGCTATTGCTGATGTTGGCAACGCCAGCCTTTGCCGACGAACCTCAGCTTCCGGACTTTACGGAGTTGGTCGACACTGCCGCGCCTGCCGTGGTCAACATCTCGACCACTCGCGATGTCGATAGGACGATGACCTCATCCCGGCAATTCGGCGGGCAAGAGGTCCCGGAGATCTTTCGCCACTTCTTTGGCGACCGTTTTCCGACGCCGCCAGGCGGCTCACCCGACCATGGAGGCGAGCCGCGTCGATCGCTGGGGTCGGGCTTCATCTTCGATGAAGACGGCTACATCATGACCAACGCCCATGTCGTCAAGGATGCCGACAAGATTCTGGTACGCCTCAACGACCGCCGCCAGCTTGAGGCAGAGTTGGTCGGAGCCGATGAGAAGACCGACGTGGCGGTTCTCAAGGTCGAGGCAGACAACCTGCCCACCCTGAACCTAGGTGAGTCTACCGACCTCAAGGTCGGTCAGTGGGTCGCCGCTATCGGCTCGCCCTTTGGCTTCGACCACTCTGTGACCTCCGGCATCATCAGCGCCATCAACCGCACCTTGCCTCAGGACGTCTATGTTCCCTTCATCCAGACCGACGTGGCGATCAACCCCGGCAATTCAGGCGGACCTCTGTTCAACCTGGATGGCGAAGTCGTGGGTATCAATTCCCAGATCATCACCCGAAGTGGTGGTTACATGGGCCTTTCCTTCGCCATTCCCATCGATGTGGCGATGGATGTTGCCAAACAATTGCGTGAAGACGGCTATGTGAGTCGCGGTTGGCTCGGCGTCAGCATCCAGCCAGTGTCCAAGGACCTGGCAGAATCCTTCGGTATGGAACAGGCTAAGGGCGCCTTGATCGCCGAACTCGAACCCAGCGGACCAGCGGCTGACAGTGGCCTTCAGGCAGGCGACGTCATACTGGAGGTCAACGGCCAGGAGGTGGACCACTCCACTACACTGCCACGCCTGGTCGGTGAGACAGCACCCGGTGACGTCGTCGAACTCTCCGTATTGAGCGATGGCCAGAATGAGACCATCACCGTAGAGGTTGGCGAGTGGCCGAATGCCGGTCCTCATCAATCAGACGGCGATCCGCTTCGACTGGGTATCGCTGTCCAGCCGTTGAACGACATGGAGAAACGTCGGCTCGGCATCGATCATGGGGTACGCATTGCCAGGGTCGACCCGACCGGCCGCGCTGCAGCCGCTGGCATTCGCCCCGGAGACGTTCTGGTCAGCATCGGCCAGCAGCCGATTGAGAGCCCAGGCCAGCTGAAGACAATGCTGACAAATCTGCCTGACGATCAAACACTGCCTGTTCTGCTCAACCGCGAAGGCCGCGCCTACTTTGTGGCCATACGATTTGGCAACGATGACTGATCACGGCTGAGAGAAAATTCACCCAGGTTCGTTCTGCCTGGCGCACAACCAAGACGCCCCCGGAATTCCGGGGGCGTAGGTATTGCTAGGTTCTCCATTTACCGAGAGTATCAGCAGCTCTCATTGAGGACCGCTTCCGGGAAGTGGCGACGCAGCATCCGGTTCTGGAAGTCGTCCACGAACCGGCTGTTGATGATGATGATAAACCGCTCGAAGGGTGCCTCGCTGTCGAGCTGTTCGATCCCGTCGACACTGTGGAATACCTGGTCATCGTTCAGATGCAGGATATCCCCCGGATTCAGGGTGATATCGGCCAAGGGTTGCGTGCCAGCCTTGTCGGCGTAGAGGTGGTTTTCGGCACCCGCCACGTTTTCCCGATTGATGACCAGAATGCTAAGGGCCTTGCAGCCATCGGCATGAATTCCCTGTCCCTGGAGGGGGTCGATGCTGCCTTCGCCGCGAACCCCGGTGATCTGCATCAGAATGGGTTCGTGCGCACCGATACTCCACAGCCTTGCCCAGGCGCGAACAAAGGCCTTCACATCGGGGCGTCCCATGAATTCCCGAGTCAGCGGATCATAGTACCGCAGGCGATCCGCCATGCTTTCCGCGTCGTTGAAGGCTCCCCCCTGGGCCATGGGGCATTGGCCCATATCTTCGACATCGCCCTGATCATTCAGGGCGAGCCATGACATCCGCTTCCATCGCTGGTTAACGTAGGGATCGCGCGGCAGGTCAGCGGTAAACCCCTGCCAGGCGGTCAGATCGATTCGCTCCCGAATATCAGTTTTCGCCCAATCCTGATGCCTCAACGCCTCGGTCACTCCCGAATTCCAATAATCGGCGAGTGAATCGGCAGGCATGGAGGTGGGGTCGAAACCGTGCTTCAGAGTATCGAGTTTCATGTGGGTCTTCTCCTGTTAACTGGGCGGAATTGCCCGGTGTTGCCGGTGTAAACACTGCGGTCAACAGGAAGAAAATGAAAAGATATGCAACGATATGTCAAAAAAATGTACTAAAAAAGAGTGATTATTTTTGAAAAAAGGATCAGACCGTTGATGACGTATGTGTAGGTTATCTCCTACAAGGTGTAGGATAATCATAACAAAGTGCCTATTTTGGCCATCATGATGGCTCTTAACAGTGTTTGTTATTTAAGTGGACCCCATGGCTGCCAGCGATTCCCGACATTACCGAGATCCGGAACGCCTGAAGAAAAAACGCAGGGGGTTTTCCGGTGCGCTCGTGTTGAAGGCGTCAAAGACACCTTCAACTGCTGGCATCGATTCGCACGATGCCAGCAGAGAAGAAGTTGAGTTAGTACGTCGCCAGTATCTGGAGAGTGAGCAGCGATTCCGCGCGCTGCTGGAGAGTCTGCCTAAGGTGGCGGTCCAGGGTTATGATCGCGATCGGCGAGTGATTTACTGGAATGAGAGTAGCACTCGTCTTTATGGCTATACCGCTGAGGAAGCCCAGGGACAGTTACTGGAAGATCTGATCATTCCTGCCTTCATGCGTGACGAGGTGATCCAGGCGCATTGTGCCTGGATCAAAGAAGGGGTCGCAATACCCGCCGATG
This sequence comes from Halomonas sp. CSM-2, assembly GCF_002119345.1. Classification (NCBI taxonomy): domain Bacteria; kingdom Pseudomonadati; phylum Pseudomonadota; class Gammaproteobacteria; order Oceanospirillales; family Halomonadaceae; genus Halomonas; species Halomonas sp. CSM-2. Next base: position 109,276 of record NZ_NBYR01000009.1, read on the forward strand.
AACTTGAGCTCAAGCACAAAACCGGCGAACTGGTATCGGTCTTTTCGCAGCATCTGATGCTCAATGAGCATACCGACTCCCCCCTGATGTTCTGCGTGGATGTCGATCTTTCCGACCAAAAGCGCGCCCACCGTGATCTGGAATTCGCCACCCGTTTCGACAGGCTCACCCATCTCCCTAACCGCCAGACCTTCGAGGTCGATCTGGACAGTCAGTTGGATTCCTGTCGACGCCAGGGCAATGGCCTGGCAACCATCTATCTGGACATCGATCACTTCGTCGAGATCAATGATGCCCTTGGCTATGATCAGGGCGATCGCCTGCTCATTGAGCTGACTCGGCGACTGAGAGAGTGCCAGCAAGTCACTGACCTGGTGTCCCGTGTCTCTAGCGATGAATTCGTGCTGGCCTTTCCCGGCGTCCACTTGGCCCCAGATGTCAGACGGATCGTTCGTCATGTCCAGAATGTCTTCCGCGAACCTTTCGTCCTGGATGGTCGAGAGTCTCAGGTCACGGCCTGCCTGGGTGTGGCGCTCTTTCCCGAGAATGGTGAATCGTCACGCGAATTGATTCGTAATGCCGATGTTGCCAAGAATCGTGCCAAACTGGATGGTCGGGGTGTTGTACGTTTCTTCCAACAGAAGCTCCATGATGAGCTGGTTCGCCAGCACTATCTCTCGGCGCAACTCGAGGAAGCCCTGGAGAACGGTGAATTCTCCCTCCACTACCAGCCCCAGGTCTCGGCGGCCAGTGGGCGAATAGAGAATCTCGAGGCCTTGCTACGCTGGGAGCCTGCCGAGGGCCCGCCGATCTCGCCTGCCGAGTTTATCCCGCTGGCCGAGCGTTCCGGTGTGATCCATCGTCTGGGCGACTGGGTTATCGAAGAGGCTTGCCGCCAGCAGGTGGAATGGCGTGCCAAGGGCTTTCATGAGCACCGCGTCGACATCAATGTCTCGGGGCGTCAACTGGTGCGTCCCGATGCCCTCAAGAGCTTCGAGGACGCGCTGCAGCGTCACGGCTTGGGTCCGCGGGATATCGGCATCGAATTGACCGAGAATGTCCTGATCGAAGCCGACGAGACCGTCCTCGAGGACCTGTGGCGCCTCTATCATCGGGGTATTCACATTGCTATCGACGACTTCGGGACCGGTTATTCCTCCCTGAGCTATCTCAAGCACTTCCCAGTCACCGCCCTGAAGATCGATCGTTCCTTCATCCACGACGCTCCCACACAGCCGAAGGATAGAGCCATCATGGAGGGTGCCATCTTCATCGGTCATCGGTTGGGATTGGAAGTGGTGGCCGAGGGCGTCGAGAACGCCGAACAGTTGTCACTGCTTCGCGAAATGCATTGCGACCTCATCCAGGGGTTCTTCTTCTACCGGCCGATGCCTGCCAAGGACATCGACCGCCTGCTGGGCGGTTTCGAGCCTGGTCCCGAAGGGCTGTCGAGCTGAGTCTTGTCGTGATTTGGCTTGCAATGCAAAGGGTTGCCGGATCTTGTGGGCGTACCCGATGCCACCTGGTCGCTTGGATTAACCCCGGGGTTCTAGCGGGATCGCCGTTATCGGCCAGAACCTGATTCTAGACCTTTCGCATATACGTCTAAATATGTTTGCTGGCCTAGCCCTCCCCTTATCTTATGGGCCTAGAGGTAATTTCATAACAAGCGGTATACCAGTAGATTAATCCACTATGGATACTTTAATGACACTGGTTCGAAGAACACCTCTAGCACTCAAGAGAGCGCTAGAGGCTAAACCGTTAAAGGGCTTTTACTAACTCTCCATAATCTCCCCCCACACGCAAGACAATGGTTACATCGTTGTCATTTCGGTTACGGAAGAACCAGCCGTGGTTGCCGGTGAAAGCGGCTTCTAGCTCACCTTCGTCATCTGGTACACCACGCCCTTTCTCGTAACTGATGGAGTTGCCATTTCCATCACCGTGGGTGTCAAAGTTGATGGGACCACCTTCTGATGCCCAGGCAAAGGTAGCAACCGCCCCTTCTTGCATGGTGAGTTTGTACTCCGTGCCTTCTCCTGGCGTCAGCGTAAAGCTCACCTCATCGCTCCATGGGGACGCTTCTTCCGCTTGCACTGTCTGGGAAACGGCTTCCTCACTTGCCAATGCTTCCACCAGCGCCACGCTGGGGTCGGTCATCACCCTTTCAGGATCAGTGGACGAAGGTGCAACTGGATCACTCGCTGAGGCTGAATTGGAAGTTTGAGAATCAGCATCGCTTGCCGTCTCAGGCTGACGATCACTGGCGGTCTCTGGAGATGCAGCGGGTTGAGACGCCTGCTGAGAACTGGTTTGAGCATTGGCCTGATCAAGCTCGGCTTCCTCAGCCAACTGGGTCTTGATTTCTCCCATCTCAGTCAGCCCTAACAAGCGACCAGCACCGGTGGGATCGATGGCATACTCAGCAGGCAGCACGACGGTAATCAGCAAGGCGACGGCGATAACAGCGGCCATCAACGTAGAACGAAGTAACTTACCCGTTGACGGCAGTTCGGCACGGATTGGAAGGTCAGTGTTATACATCGGGGACTCTCTCAATTAGGCAATGAAATAGCCGGTGAGTTGATAACCCACCAGCATAAAACCAGCACACATCATGGCGACGTTGGCGGTATACGCGTGGCGTAAGAAGCCCGTAGTGCGTCGCCAGAAGCCCATCACAATGAGAATGGCGCTTAATGCCAGTAGCTGGCCGATCTCTACGCCTACATTGAATGCCAGGAGGTTGGGGACGAGACCATCGGGTGAGATATCGTACTCAATGATCTTGCTCGACAGGCCAAAGCCATGAAACAGACCGAACACCAACGTGGCGACCTTGGTGTTGGGCTGAAAGCCGAACCAGCGCTGATACGCACCGATGTTATCGAGCGCCTTGTAAACAACGGAGAGCCCGATGATGGCATCGATCAGATAGCTATTGATGCCGATATTGAAGTACACCCCGAGCAGCATGGTTGCCGAGTGACCGATGGCAAAGAGGCTGACGTAAATAGCGATATGCTGCATTCGGTAGAGGAAGAAGATGACCCCTAGCAAAAACAGAATGTGGTCATACCCCGTTACCATGTGCTTAGCACCGAGATACATAAACGAGATCAGATGAACTCCATAGATCTCTTGGATGTAGCCCTTGTCACCCTCAGCCACCGCGTGAGCAAGCGCCTCGCCACTGGCGCCCAGTAGCATTAACAGCAGGGTTAGAAAGGCTAAGGCGTGGCGTCGGGCCTTCATAGGCAAGCCGAGCGCACCCCTTACTTGGGATGGAAACATGCAACCTCCACGGGTCTGTCATTAGTCTTGGCCATCCGATGAATGGCCCCAGTCATCAAGCGAAGACTGGCCGTGGAGGGCGCTCCAAGCGGTAGATACGACGCAGGGGGGAACCACGCCGTTCGCCTAGCCGCAAGGCAAGACGGACGTTTAGTACAATGGCAATGCTCGCCCCTAACCGATCCGCTTGTTCGTGGAAGTGACTGCCGCTCTCATGAGATAGGTGTTGACCGTTATCGTGTGCGTGGTCATGCGTGTGTCCATGGCCCTTATGCACATTCTCATGGAGAGACGACTCAACGCCAACCATGCTCGCGGCTCCATGCGCACGCGCCTCACCCACACTGGTGAGTACCAGGCTAGGCAGGAACAGTACCAGTAGGGTCAGATAGCCAAGACGGTGGCGCAGCCGATGGAGCATGTAAAACAGCCAGGATAAAAGTGAAAATTAGATAACCACTTGCCTTAGCCGAAGCGTTGGCAAAATAACAGCGGTAGATTACCATCCCCTCCAGGGGGATAGGAACATAATAAGGGAAAAGAACATGACAATGCATACTCACCAGTCACATCCCGATATCATCAAGCGTCTGAACCGCGCTCGGGGGCACCTTTCGAGCGTGACCCAGATGATAGAGGATGGACGCCACTGCCTGGACATCGCTCAGCAACTCCATGCGGTAGAGAAAGCCATTCAGCAAGCTAAACGCACCTTGGTGCTGGATCACATCGACCACTGCCTAGACGAAGCCCTAGATTCTCAGAATCAAACGCAGCCGAAGCGGGCCGAAGAGTTCAAGACGATTGCACGCTACCTGTAAGCGTTTATAGGCACCTCTCTTTTGGGGAAGTTCTATGCTCGATGTACTCGCCCATCGCGTCTACCGCCATCTCTTTTTCGCTCAGGTCATTGCACTGATCGGCACCGGGCTAACCACCGTTGCACTAGCATTACTGGCTCATGATCTTGCTGGTGAGCAGGCGGGTGTCGTGCTAGGTACCGCGCTGGCGATCAAAATGGTCGCCTACGTGGGCATTGCGCCACTGGTGGGTGCCTACGCCTCACGCCTACCCCGGCGCACCTTATTGGTTAGCCTGGACTTGCTGCGTGCAGCCGTGGTGTGCTCACTGCCCTTCGTTACAGACGTGTGGCAAATCTATGTGCTGATCTTTTTACTCAATGCCTGCTCTGCAGGCTTCACGCCCGTTTTCCAGGCGACAATACCGGACATCCTGGAAGACGAAGAGCAATACACGCGAGCATTATCCCTGTCACGACTTGCCTACGATTTGGAGAATCTTCTTAGCCCCATGGTGGCAGCGGCATTGCTGATGGTAATGAGCTTTGATGTCCTGTTTTTACTCAACGCCCTGGCGTTCGTGATCTCTGCCTCTCTGGTGATATCGGTGATATTGCCCGAGTCACAATCGCTACAGGAAATTCCCGGCGTTTGGCGGCGGGTTTCTCACGGCATACGAATTTATCTAAAAACACCTCGTTTGCGCGGCCTTTTGGCGTTGAACTTGGCGGTCTCAGCCGCCGGAGCGATGCAGATTGTCAATACCGTCGTGCTAGTGCGCTCTATGTTAGGGCTTGGCGAAAAAGAGGTAGCTTTGGCCTTTGCTGCCGCAGGCGGGGGCTCCATGCTGGTGGCCTTGATGTTACCCAAGATACTGAATCAAGTAACAGAACGCCCCATCATGCTGCTGGGTGGCGTCATGATGTCACTCAGTCTCTTCCTGGGCTGGCTGGGACCATCGTTTGCGGGGCTTGTCGGGCTATGGTTACTGCTGGGCGCGGGGGCCTCATTGGTCATGACGCCCACCGGTCGCCTGCTCAAGCGATCATGCCAGCCGGAGGATCGTCCAGCGCTGTTTGCTGCCCAGTTTTCTTTGTCACACAGCTGCTGGTTGGTCACTTATCCGTTGGCTGGCTGGCTAGGGGTGAATCTGGGTCTGGCGGGAACGTTCGCTTTGCTCGGGACATTGGCTTTGAGCGCTACGGGGCTTGCGATGCTTGTTTGGCCTCGTCGAGACCCTATCGAGATTGCGCATGAGCACCCGCCAATAAGCCATAGCCATCTTCACTATCATGATGAGCATCATCAACACGAGCATGAAGGGTGGGAGGGGCCGGAACCTCATCGCCATTCACACCATCATTCTCGAGGCTCTCATCGACACGTCTTGGTTATTGATGACCACCATGCACACTGGCCATCACAGCACAAGCTTAGGTGAAATGTTCCATTCTTTGACCTCCACCTGATGGAGGATCATGCCATGAACGCTCCGACTGAAATCTCATTTACACCTTGGAATAAAGGCAAGTTGGTTGGGCAGAAGGCGCCTCTGCGCCTTCGTGATATCTGGGCCATACGTGTGCGGCTACAGCTTGCCAAAAAGACGAGAGATCTTGCCCTCTTCAACTTAGCCATCGATAGCAAATTACGAGGCTGCGATCTAGTCAATTTACTAGTACGAGATATAGCTCATGGTGCATGCATATCACCACGAGCCATCGTGATGCAGCAAAAAACACATCGACCTGTCCAGTTCGAAATAACCGAGCAAACCCGTATCGCTATTGTGGACTGGATACAGCTTGCTCAACTCAGAAACGAGGACTTCTTGTTTCCAAGCCGAATCAATAGCGCAAAGCATCTCTCCACGCGCCAATATGCCCGTATCGTGAAAGCCTGGGTCACCGAAATAGGTTTAGATGCGTCTATCTATGGCACGCACACGATGCGACGCACCAAAGCGTCTCTGATATACCGTCGCACGAAAAATTTGAGGGCAGTGCAACTTCTCTTGGGTCACACGAAGCTGGAAAGCACCGTCAGGTATCTAGGGATTGAGGTAGATGACGCTTTGGAAATGGCAGAACAGACAGAAGTTTGATGAGGATGAACGACGGCCTATTTCGGGCCGTCGTTGTCCGGCCATGAGCGGCCTTTTAGGAGCCATTGATATAGCGCTTCAATGCCCTGTTAAGGAGTGAGCAACGCAATACCGAAGCCTCCGAAAACCACCTTAAACACTAGACGCAACGCATAGTAAAAATGCCACGCGCTGGAATCACTCTTAAACAGTTTGTTATGCATAAATTTTGTGGTATTCAGCCTTTTTCTTAAGTAGTGCTCTTTTAGCTTCAATAGTATGACCGGACATTTTCTTCTGCTCTTGCTCGAACTGAGCGACATGATCCCAATAGAACTTCCAGTGGGCATGATTAGGCGACTCAATAATGTCTTCAATTATGGCAATCAAACTATCAAATGCAGCGCGATATTTTGTCAAGTCAATTACAGTAAGGTTTTGAATTTTATCTGTTAGATCTTGGTTTATTTTTGTATTCTTCCGATTTAGAGCAGTGTGCCATTGTCCATGGGCAATTTTATTTCGAATTAAGCTCGGCTCCTCGATATAATCTTTAATAAGTGATAATGTTCTCTGATGTACATTCGGCACGTGATTTGACTTTTTTGCATCTACTTTTCGAAGAGCTAATTCCAAACACTTTTTCCAACCCTCGACAATACTTTGCTTAGCAGATACTTTAATTTTTTTAACTTCGTCGCTGGAAAATTTTTTGTTTGTATGGATGAGTTTGAGGAAAGTAGCTTCAGAATACGCACAAAAAATAAGACCTAGTATTCTCGTTTGAAATGCTAGTTGTTTAGCGTTGTCTTCTTTTAAAGCTTGATTAATTGTTTTATTGACGTGTGTCCATGCACTTTTTAGCTCACGAACATTATCACACTGAGCATCGAAAATTTGCTCTATTTCTTGTGGGGACATTCATATCTCCAACTTCAACTAGGCAAAGGATATTTAATTAAATACCCTTTGCCCAGCTGGAATTGAACCAGCACCTTTCGCGTCAGACGCGACTGCTCTACCATATTAAGCTATAGGCTCAAGCAAACTTTATTAACTATCTGGTGTGAAGTCAAAGCTTTACGCATACCGCCAATGTTCAGCGGCCGGTTTGGAGTGCAACGGAAAACCGGTCCGGTGGAGGGCCGGCAAGGCCGGAACGTACTGCAACTACTTGTTAGAAACTGCCGCACCACCATCAGAGTATCTTGAGCCACCGCACCCGGCCAAGAGCGGACGATCAACGGCCTCGATGACATGCCGGGCAGCACCACCTGCATCCATCAACTCTTCCGCCAAACCTCGTACGTGCAGCCGCTGTCGCCGGTCCACAGGAAGCATGGATACCCAAAGGTACACGGTTGTGGTCGGCTGGGGGATGGGAACATCCAGTCGTATGGACTTCGTGATTTCCATTCTCGTCCGTATTCTGATTCGCGTAGTAACGTGGCATTTTTTCTCTCCTTTTCTATCTAGTGGCGAACAGTGAAGAATTAAGTTTCAGTCCTGGCGCAATAACCACATCGGATAGCGAACTGTTACACTATATCCATTAGCATATATCTAACATTTCTTATCCGTCTAGAAGCGGCCTTGCAGGTTATTGTTGCGTAATATTTTTCCGGCATTTTAGAACTGAAAAGCAGTTTTTGAATTGAATTAAATGTATTTAATTAGCCTCGCAGCGAATCCCGTAATACTTTTAATTGATCGCTTGAGGCTATAATCTTATTGTTGCTTACCGCTTCCTCATATAGAAAAATCAAGTCGTGCAAATCAGACTCATCCATCAAGCCTTTATTTTTTGCGGACTTGGCAGTTTCTAAAATTTTAGGTACTAATAACCGTGAGCGTACATTACTAACCCTTTCAATAAGAAAAAAAGCTTGGGCATTATTGGGGTTTTTCTCTACTTTGCACCAGAAGTATTCCATTGCCTCCACGATACCGAAACAGCCTCTCTCAAAACGAACAGCAGAAATATATATGTTTAATATGGTATCCTTAGAAAAAGTATTCGTTAGCCATGGAGCCAAAGAAAGCTCTATAAACTTTCTGCGATAAGTTTTTTGTAAATCTGAAATAAACAGTGTTCTTATTACCTGCTGCACGATTGTTGAACCTCCAGATCTAGGTTTTATTTTAATCAGGCTGAGAATCCCCCGGGCAATTGACCTATAGTTAATTCCGTTATGACTGTAGAATTGTCTGTCCTCAATGAAAATGAGAAATTTTTTAATTTCTTGGGTGTTGATTTCTAGTCTATCCGTTTCATGAAAAGAAAGTTTTGCTCGATAAATTATATATTCAATATTTTCAACGAGAGCTAAGCCAATAACCTTAGCCAAGAGCCTATAAAAAAGCAGCCTAGACGTCTCATGCACATCTAGTAAAGAAATTCTATAAACTAGCATTGTAGCGAAAAACCAAACTACGGCACAGCAAGCTATAAACGCGCCTGCAGGGATGTATTCAAAAAAATTTTGATTCTGCTTAACCATATAAGCGATCAAAAAAACACTACTGAGGTTGAAATAATTGAAACGATCCAAAACGGGTAAGCAACATAAGTAAACCACCCCGGGAATAAACGAACAGCTAATGGTTGGTCAGCGCCCTCAACTCTCCAATTAGGTAGTAGCAGTTGCACTCTTCCATAACTGAGCCCAAGCATTCGTCTTAAAATAATAACCTTCCTTCCTGAAAAAACTATGGATCTTTGTCGATCAGAAAAATACTTAAGAGTGACGAACGAAAACCCTAATATTATTAATAGTGAAATCATGGAGATGACATAGGGTGGTATTATATCTTCAAATACTGAAGCCAATCGGTCTGAGGAACCAACTAGCAACGACCCCAAAGCCGCCGATGAAACGAGAGACACATTTGAGGCGTTAAGAAAAACACGCTCCTCTGACTCTAGATTTTTAGCTGCAACTTTATATTCTTCTAAAGCGATATCACGTTTTTCGAAGTGATAAGTGGGAAAGTGCTGTCGCCAACCTTTTTTATAATCTTCTTCTATCAATTTCCTTTCCTTTATAAAGCTTAAAAAATGTAAGGTAGCTCAATACCATTCGATTGACTTATCAGCATGTCCGCTTTGGGTCGTCAACTGCCGCTCCACTATCAGCGTAGCTTGAAGCTATGCACTCGGCCAGGAGCGGTCTTTAAAGTATTGCTGATATGACACCACGCCGCGCTCTGCGGAAAATTTGTCCGACAGCAGCGACTTGTTATACGATTCATTCTGAATCAGGATACAACATCCACCATTTCTTGATAGTGTTTTTCGTCCAGTTCATTAATCCAATCAAAAATATCAGAAACAACAGAGACACCTTCACCAATCAGGTTTTCAACGAAGTCTTCATTTGTCTCGATAAGGTCATTATGTGAATACTCGTTGATAAACTTCCTTATCTTCTCTTTTCCTTCATCTTCTGGGTTCGCACTGGATGAAACAGCTGTATTGAATAGATTGGAAAAGTTGCCACGATTTTTGGGAAACTTGAAGGATAGGAAGGCTTCCAGTAGTTTACGGGATAGATTTGCTGCAAGAAAGTAATCATCAGTTTCAAGGACTTGCTGGTTCTTCAACGAGTGCAGCCGTGAAAATATGTAGTGATATTCCGAATTATAGAGCGTCAATGCTGGTTCAGCGTCCGCATATGTTGAAGCTCTTGGTCTTTCGTTGTTCGCTTTTACTACATAGAAATTTGCAATATTTTGATTGTCACGCTTGTTCTTTCTTGAGATCCAATCGCGCACCAGTTTGAAGAACGTAAAATTGTGGGTCAGAACAAATAGTTGCTTTGCCTTCTCGCAATTAATTTTCATAAATGAATATGCGTGAAAAAGGTGATTTGAGTCGAAACTTGAAATAGGGTCATCCACAACAACAATTGTATCTTCAATATTATTGTCATTTTCCTTTAGCTTAGTAATAAAGTAAACAAACGCGATAGCCGTCTTTTCACCTTCGCTTAAATTTCCGTCAACTGGGTCAGAATCGTTACGCAGTATTTCATAACCTTTTTTCATCGGACTGAAACGAAGAGTTAACTCGCTACGACCAAGAAACTTGTGAAGTGATTCGTTAAACTTATCAGCCCCTAAGCTCTCATTTGATAGTGAATCTTCAAGACTTTGGATCTCACTAGCGCGGCCATTTATAGCTGCTTTCAATTTATCATTTTCGGCTGTGCGATCAACCACTTCCTTTTTCTTTTCGTGGTAATAGAAAGATTTAACTTCTGTGGTTGCATAGTGTAGTTCAAGCTGCTTCTTGGCTTTGTCTGTTTCTTCTTTGAAGTTTCCCGATTTGTGGTTGTGCTTACCAACAGTTGCGCCAATCGCTGTCATGGCGTCGTTAAAAGCTTTTACCGAAGATTCATTAATGACTTCGATCGTAAGACCAATTTCAAGCGGATTTCTGGTCTTTTCCTTCAGGATGGTGTGCCAAGCAGATATTTCTTCGTTCAGGCTTGTTATAGCCTCCTCCAAAGCTGTACAGGCTTCGCTGTACTCTTTTTTGAACTCTTCGTAAAAGTCGCTTTCTGCTGGCAGTACAGGGGCTTGAATGTATTGATTGGCAAGCCAATCATCAGCTTTTATAAGTCTGTCCTGAAAGGCTTTGTAGTCGTCATTGAAATGAGCTTCAAGTTGTTTGCTCCGTTCTTCGGTAATGGTATTGCCACAAAATTCACACTCATTTTTATCGTGGCGCTTATGAAGATAAAGACCAGTTTCCACCCAAGACTTTATATCACTATTTTCCACAAGTCGTTGAATGGTTTTGCTGACCACACTGGTATTTAAAAGATCATCAAGTCGTTCTTTTGCTTTGATGAAAGTTGCCTGATTAACAGTCTGTTGTGTGAAGGAAACAGGGTTCTTTTGGTCAGGCTTAGCCGCATTTGTTAGCTCGATAATTTTACCTTCATCAAGAAGCGGATCACCTGTCTTCATGGCTTCAAGATTATTGGCAATAAAACCTTCAAACTTACGTTTATCATAATTAAGGTAGTAGCGGTCAGTCGTATCAATGGACTGAAGGCTAGTTTTAATGTGCCTCGCGCTATCAGTTCCAAATTTTGATACGGCGTCCGTAAGCTTCTTAATTTTTTCTGATTTTTTGACATACGCTTCCGAATCTATCTTTTGCTTTTCCTGCAGTTCTTCCAATCTTTTGCGTTCTTCAATCTTCGTTTTGTCTACAAGCAAAATACTTTTGACTATGCTATCCCATGAAATGTTTTCGTCAATGAAGTCTTGATTGAAGGTGTAGACATTAAGGTCTGCTTCGGTGATGTTTGCTTGTGTAATCGCCGTTCCACCATCCACGGTTATCGTAAATTCAGATGAAGGGAACTTAACTGGATTAGCTTTATTTTCGATACAACGAAAAACGGCTGAAAGCGTAGACTTACCGCTTCCGTTCCAACCATAAAATAGGTTGTACTTTCCAAAATCTTTAGCATTAGCGTTTATATGATTCTGAAAGATACCGAACTGCTTTAGTTTTGGAATATTTTTTATTGACATAAAACCCCTGATCTAAAATTCGCGTAGTGTTCAGTAGGCGTATAACGCCGGTAATCAGCCGCGTGGGGCACGAGCGTTGGCTGCATGGATTTGGTAAATCAACGCTTACCCAACTCATTTATGGCATCACGTAGTAACTTAGCCAGAGTGTTGGACGAAACACTATCTTCATCCGAGTTACTATCTTCTGATGGCTGGCCAAAAAATTTGTCAGTCAACGCCGCCTTTATCTCTGTTCTCTTCTCCGCCGGTAAACTCTCAAGGTAAGCATCAATACTTGCTAGCTCCAGCTCAGCACGGCGATTTTTATTCTCCAACGTCCTGTGTCGAGAGGACTCGCGAGCCGCATATGCGGCAGGAATGATTAGGGTAAGTCCCGCACCCAGCCGAAACAGTGCGAGCCATGGATCGAAACCGTCTTTAACTGCAATGAACAGTGTCGCCAGGACGACCCCGACCATACCCAGAAAGCATACGAGCGCAATGCTTCGAAGGCGATCCGCAGCTTGCTTCTCCCGCGTTGCGGCACCTTTGAAGTTACCAGTTAAGCCAATGTTGCCGATGAGGCTCACGATCCGCTCGGCCTCACTTTGTTTTTCAGCAAGCGTCTCCAGATTTTCATCAGCAGCTTCGGATATTGAGGCAATCTTCTCATCTGCTGCCTGCTGAATCCTCTGTAAGTGGGAGTCGAATTGCGAGGAACGCTCTGTCTGCTCCGCCGAAAATTTGGATTCTAGCTCCTGCAGCTTCGAATCCAAGGTCGATTGCAAAGTCTCCAGTACTGCCTTTTGCTCTTGGGACGTTGCATCAAGCTTCTGTAGCTTTGACTCGATTGTCTCAGCTTGGCCCTCGATTTCCCCTGCCTTCTCACGAAGAGACTCAATGATTTCCTCGGCAAGAGACTTAAAGCTGACTGCGTCTTTTGCTTTTATAGATGGTTCAGGCTGTTCAAGTGAAATCACAGTTGCGGCCTGATTTAGCCCAGCGTCAATCTGGTTCGATGCATTCGCTAGATGTGCGGCATTACTATTACTTTGAAATTGATTCACCTCATTGAGGCTAGCTTGGAGAGATTTTTGAATCTGATCTAAGCGAGCCTTTGGAGTCAATAAAGGGCTTGCTATTTCGATTCTTCCGCGAATGAATGCGGTTGCTTGTCGAATTCGATCTAAGTTATCAAGCGCATCATCAGGTAAATCTTTGCTACTCTTTTTCTGCAACGCCGACTCAAGCTGAGAAATCACGTCATGGATACCGTGGTTTTCGAATTGCTCTTCATGAGCCGACATACGCAATTGCCCCTCTCGATGTAACAAGTATTAGACTGCACAGCCTATGATTGGATAAACGTGCTGGCACTTTTTTCCGGCAAATGCAGCCTGCCAGATTCTCCCAAGCCTATGATTTCTTAGGCTGGTAATTTCCATTAGGCCGCATAGCAAAAATTCGCGCTCCTGCTACATTTCCAGGAATGTCCGCTTTGGATCGATAGCCGACCAAAACACCCTATTCAAAACGCGCCCATAAATCCTGACGGCATCTTCGTCGAGCAATACATTCGAGCACCTATCACATAGGCACCCAAGCAGTTGTCGCTTAGCTGGTAGTATCCTGGCTAGCAGCTAAGCGAACGGCTATTTCTTCAACCACCTTAGCACTTGATCGCATGATCCGCTCCACATCACGGGACTTTCTCCCTCAACGCTGCCGCAAAATATTTTGCGCATCCGTGCATCCCAGCCCTGCGGGTTTTAAATGCTTTAGCCGCTGGTACGCGCGTCGCCCATGCGTTTACTGAGAGGTGGCGCTCGCCGCTGATCGACGGCTTTGCATCACTGTGCCAAGATCGTGATGTACCGAATATCTGCAAGAGGAGCGCCAAACCATCATGCCTGAGGATTCCTTCTGGCTGGAGCTGTTGAGCAACCGGCTGGTGAGCTCGGTTGCGCTCGTGGCGATTCTCATAACGCTGCGTATCCTTGCCGTGCGTGTCATTCGCGGGCGCCAAGAGATTCTGTCCGATTACCGGCGTGCGTGGCTGGCCCGCATCCGCAATGTGGCCGTCATCCTGACGCTACTCGGCCTGGCGTTAATCTGGCTGCCTTCCCTGCATGCCTTTGCGCTTTCCATCACCGCTTTCGCCGTGGCCTTGGTTATCGCGACCAAGGAGTTGATTCTGTGTCTTTCGGGCACCGTGCTGCGTATCGTCAACCAGCCGTTCGAGATTGGTGACTGGGTCGAAATCGGCAGCCTGCGTGGTCAGGTTGTCGACGAGACCATGCTGGCGACGACCCTTCAGGAAATTGGGGGCGCAGTGGGCCGTTTTGAATACTCCGGCAAGACCATCGTAGTGCCCAACAGCGTGTTCCTGACCACCCCGGTTCAGAACCAGAACTTCTTCAAGAAATGGGTGTATCTTGACGTCGGCGTGGTGTTAGAGCACGACGTGGATATGCGATCCGAACTGCCGGCTCTTGAAGACGAAGTGGCCTCCCTGCATGCGCCACATTCCGACTTGGCCCAACGCTACAGCGAGGTCATCAGAAAACGCAGCGGCGTCGACATCGCAGATCCGCAACCCCGCGTGACCCTGACGACCACGGACATTGGCAAGCAGCGCATTGGCGTCACGCTTTTCTGCCCCACGCCAAGCGCCTTTGAAATGGAGCGCGCCATCAACGATGCCGTACTGCGCCGCTATTGGCAGCTGCGCACGACAGCGAACGCCTTGAACTCTGCTTATACAAAAACTCCCGGCTTCGTGGCCGGGAGTTGACGATTACCAGGCGTTAAGGTGCCCTCATCCAAACCGATGACTTAAAATTCTTCCCACTCCAGTTCTGCTACTTTTTTGGCGCTGGCAGGCTGGCCAAGTGAAGGGCGCCCCGGATTGCTGGCGATTGCTCTTGCCACCGGCTTGCGAAGCGGAAGGGCTGCAGAGGCCACGCCACCCTGCAGTTTGAAGATAGCCACCGCCGTTTCAAGCTGGGCGGCTTGATCTTCCAGGGAAGCAGCGGCTGTCGAGGCTTCCTGAACCAAGGCGGCGTTTTGTTGCGTTACCTCATCCATCTGTGAAACGGCCTGATTCACCTGTTCGATGCCATCACTTTGCTCTGTGGAGGCAGCCGAAATTTCATCCATGATATCCGCAACGCGCTTAACGGACGCCATGATCTCTTCCATTGTCTTACCGGCCCCTTCCACGAGGGAAGAGCCCTGATGCACCTGGCCTGCCGATGTTTCAATGAGGCCTCTTATCTGCTTGGCGGCATCAGCGCTGCGGCTGGCAAGATTGCGAACTTCCGTGGCAACAACAGCAAAGCCGCGGCCTTGCTCACCCGCACGCGCTGCCTCGACAGACGCATTTAGGGCCAGAATATTGGTCTGAAAGGCAATCGAGTCGATCACACCGATGATGTCGCTGACCTTTCTGGAGCTTTCCGAGATGCTATGCATCGTGTCGACAACTTGACCGACCGCGTCACCACCCCGCGCTGCGGTGGCAGACGCATCGCTCGCTAGCTTGCTGCCCTGACGTGCATTGTCTGAATTTTGCTTCACCGTTGCAGTGAGCTGTTCCATGCTGGCAGCGGTTTCTTCCAGCGACGCGGCTTGCTGCTCCGTGCGTGATGAGAGGTCGGCATTTCCCATTGAAATTTCCCGTGCCCCAATATGAATCGAGCCGCTGCTGTCACGCACGCTCGACACCGTTTGAGAAAGTCCTGACTGCATGTATTGCATTGCCGCGAACAGTTGGCCGATTTCGTTTCGGCCACGATCAGCGATCTTGTGCGATAAATCGCCCTGGGCAATGCGCTCAAAGTGGTGAACGGCTTCCTGAAGAGGGCGAATGACCACGCGCATCATGCCGATTCGCACCAGGACGACACTCAGGATGACCAGCAGCAATGCGCCGATCCCCACGTATGCTGACGTCGTCATGGTTGACTGGTAGCCTGCCATCAGCTCACGGCCCCGTGCTGTGGCATAGTCAATAAAGGCTTCATTGGTTTCGATATAGGCAAGATTGAGCTGGTCGCCTTCGCGCTTGGCCGCTCGATAGGCTCGTTCATCATTGCGCTTAAGTGCTTCATGCTGAGGCATCAGGCCTCGCGAGAGCAATTGAGTAAAAGCGTTCTCGATCGCGTCTGCGTAAGGCTTGCCTGTTTCTGTCTTGGGCACAGACAAAAAGGCATCAAAACGCTGCTGGGCCATCTCAAGGGTCTGCCCTGCCTGGTCAAGATAGCGTTCTGCGAGTGCCTCGTTCCCTTCGTTCAGCGCGTCCAGGTGGTTCAGAAAAAACAGCTGCGTATCGGCAATATTGACCTGCGCTCGATTCAGCATATTCAGCTGCTGAACATTGATGCGGTTAAGCTCATCAATCGAACCAGCGCCCAGCATGCTGGATTTGTAGCCAAGTGCCGCCACGATGAGAATCAAGGTGGTAAACAGGCCTAGCACAACCGTCAAGCTCGCCTTGACGGTTAATTTTTTCAATAGGTTATGCATCTGTGTTCTCTAAGAGAGGGAGTCATTCAACGTGAATGCATCCGGCCACTGGGAAGGTACCTCGAAAAAAGCATATAAAATACTGGTTTTTGCGAAGTTAAAATGGATATCGGCACCAGGGGCATTAAATTGAATTAAAAAAGCTGTCATCCCGTAAATAATGACCTGTATCAATTAATGATGATGCTCGTCATTAGCCCTACGCCGTTACCTGCCTTCGTTTCTTGGCGGTGAACACGTTAAGCTTGACGACAACACCGCTGCTGAGCAACGACCTCAATGATCACGAGCCACTGGATTCTTGGCCCTGGCGCCATTGGCCGCCTGTTGGCCCATTCGCTATCGCCCATAGGTGCGGTCACATTAATTGGCCGCCGGGCGCTGGCTGAGCCGCAATGGCTGACCACGCCAGAAGGCGAGCGGCGAGTTCAGCGTTTAAACGCACTTACCGTTGATCAATTGGCATCTGCCGATCTGCCCACGCCTGGGTTTGTGCATATCACCACCAAGGCAATGGCCGCTGAAGCGGCACTGGAAAGCATTGCTGACTACCTACCCCCCACTACCCCGCTGGTGCTTTGGCAAAACGGTTATTGGGCCCAGCCACGTATTACGCAAGCCTGGCCTGGCCCTGTGCTATGTGCCACCACCACAGAAGGCGCTTATCTCACCGAGGGTGATGAGGTGGTACACGCAGGGCGCGGGCATACGTTTATTGGCGATTTGCACCACCAGCATCGTTCACTGACCGAAGCGCTGGTCCAAACACTGTCAACAACAGGCTTAACGGCGACGGCAGTGAACGATATTCGCGCCCGACTCTGGCAGAAGCTGGCGGTCAACGCGGCGGTCAATCCGCTGGTGGCGCTGCATGGGGTGCGCAACGGCGAATTACGTGGTGCCCAGTATTCGGGCCGCGTGGCATCTGTGATAACTGAAGTGGCGATGATATTGCAGGCAGAGAGCATTCAGTCGCCAAACGCGGGCCAAGGCGACGCCGCGTGGCGGGCGCTGGTCTGGCAGGTCGTGGACAATACCGCGGGCAACAAGGCCTCGATGCTTCAGGATGTTGAAGCCCAGCGCCCCACCGAGCGCGGGGCGATCTTGGGGCCGTTAATCGAAAGTGCAAAGCACCATGGACTGCCATGTGAGGTGCTGCAAGCGCTTGATGCCGAGCTAGCGGCGTTGGAGGCCAGTTACCTGAGCCCTCACTAAGTACAAAATCCTAGGCCAGCACCGGATACAGCGAGCCCACCAGCAACACCGCCATGGTGATATTGAACGCCCGGTTGCGCTTGGGGCTGGTCAGCCACTGGCGCACCACCAGACCCAGCCAGGCCCAGATCGAAATCGCGGGGAAGCTGACCATGGCAAATACACAGGCCACCATCACCACGGAAAGCAGGGTTCTGTCCGGCGCGTAGAGGGTGATCGCCGAAAGGCACATTGCCCAGGCTTTGGGGTTCACCCACTGAAAGGCAGCCGCCTGCAGGAACGTCATGGGCGTGCCCTTTTCATCGGATGCCTTGAGCGGCGCGGCGTTGGCGATCTTCCAGGCCAGCCAAAGCAGGTAGGCAATCGATACCGCCTGCAGCACCTTGCTCAGCAGCGGATAGGCGTCGAAAAGCGACATGAGTCCGCCCCCGACTACCAGCACCATCACGCTGACGCCCACCATAATACCGAGCATATGCGGCAGGGTTTTCCTGAAGCCAAAGTTCGCGCCTGAAGCCATCAGCATCAAATTGTTGGGCCCTGGGGTCACAGTGGTGACAAACGCAAAGGCCGTTAAGGCAGCCAATACCGATATGCTCATTCTCGCTGTCTCTTTTGGGTGAGTGTGCGTAGAATTTTACGTGCTCGAATGCGCAATTTGGTGCCTAATATCCATTTACACGATCGCTTTTCGCAAGAAAATATGAAAATAGATACCGTTGACAGAAAAATATTGCACGAACTCAAGCGTGATGGAAACCTCAGCAACGTTGAACTTGCCAAGCGCGTTAATCTGTCTGCCTCGGCATGCCTGCGCCGGGTCCAGGAGCTCGAGAAAAACGAGGTCATCCTCGGGTATCGGGTAGTCACGGCGCCAGAGGCGATGGGGCGAGGCTTTGTGGCGTATGTCACGGTGGGGTTGGCAATACATACCAAGGCGGCTCAGGAGGGTTTTGAGCGGGCGATGGCCGTGGCCAATGAAGTGGCGGAATGCCATAACATCGCCGGTCCGTTTGAGTACCTGCTGCGCGTCGAAACCCGGGACCTCGCCAGCTACAAGCGCTTTCACACCGAGGTGCTGGGCACCCAGCCTCATGTCAGCGCCATTTCTACCCTGATTGTGATGGGCTCGCCCAAGGACGAGCGCGGCTAGGGTCTGCCGACGAGCCCATCACGGTTGCTTACACGTTAGGCGTTACCGTCTTGGTCTTGATAGAACCGCATCAGGCTCGAGAAGTCGAGCTTGCCGTTACCCCCCGCTTTATGAAAGGTAAACAGTGAGCGGGCGGCGGAGCCCATGGGCACCGGCGAGGCGCTTAGCTGGCTGACGTCCATCGCCAGGCCCAGATCCTTGATCATCAAGTCCACCTGGAAACCGCCCTGATAGTCTTTCGACGCGGGCGCATTTTCCATTACGCCCGGGTAGGGGTTATAGCCATTGAGCGCCCAGTTGCCACCGGAGCTTTGCTTCATGATTTCCGACAGCACCGCGGGGTCCAGGCCGTTTTTGACACCCATGTTGATCGCTTCACAGGTACCCGCCATCAGAATCGACAGCAGCATGTTGTTGCACACCTTGGCAATCTGCCCGGCACCGTGATCCCCGGCGTGGAAGATATTTTTACCCATGGCGTCCAACACCGGCTTGGCCTGCTCGAATTGAGCCTCACTGCCGCCCACGATAAACGTCAGCGTTCCCGCCTGGGCGCCGCCCACACCGCCGGACACCGGCGCATCGACAAAGCCAATCCCCTTCTTCTGACCCAACGCCGCCACGTCTCGGGCGGTATCGGCATCGATCGTTGAACAGTCGATCACCAGCGCGCTGGGCTTGATGAGATCAAACAGCGGCGCATCGCCTTCCGCGTAAAGGCCCATGACATGCTTGCCCGCGGGCAGCATCGAGATCACAAAGTCAGCCTCAGCGACGGCCTCCTGGGCGGAGCTTGCCACTTCGCAGCCCTGGGATTTGGCGGTTTCCAGCGCGCTTGCCGAAAGATCGAAAGCGCGCACCTGAAAACCTGCCTTGACCAGGTTGGCGGCCATGGGGCCGCCCATATTGCCTAAACCGATAAATGCGACGGTGCTCATGGAATTTGTCCTTGTTGTAGGTTGTCAGTCGTAAACCAAACGTTGTAAAACGTCAGCGAAGATCGTGGAGCGGATTCGTTGCCCACGGGGGCGTTAGCAGCTCATCGATGAACGACGCTTCAACCGAGGCCACATCGGGGTAGGTCCAGTCAGGTTCACCATCTTTATCCACCAGCAGGGCACGCACGCCTTCCGGGAACTCACGGTGACGGCAACACTGCACCGAAAGCGCCAGCTCCGACTGAAACACCTCGGCAAGCGACATGTACTTGGCCCGCTTGAGCTGTTCATCGATCAGCGTGATGGACACGGGGCTGCCGTGGGCCAGCGTGTTTTGGGCTTTGCTAAACCACTTGTCGTCGCTTTTGACGTCCGCAATAGCGGCAACAATTTGTTCAGCGGTGTCGTGATCCATCAGCTCGCGGATCAGCGGGGAGAATTTATAAACCGGGGCTTCCAGCTCTTCGAACACCGGCTGCGACGCTTGCTCCAGCTCGCGCAGAATACGGTTGACGACACCATGGGTATCCGTTTTCTCCCCTTCGCCCCATGGGGCTTGGGTCAGTTTTTTGGCCAGTGTGTCGCGCTCGTGGCTGGCGATGGCTCGGTCGGCCAGGCCCAGGTGGACGGCGTCCGGCGCGTTGATCTGGCTGCCCGTCATGGCCAGAAAGCGCCCCGTGCCGTTGGGCAGGCGGTTCAGGAACCAGCTTGCGCCCACATCCGGGTATAGGCCGATGGTGACTTCCGGCATCGCCAGGCGCGAGGTTTCTGTCACCACCCGATGGCTGCTGCCGCTTAGCAGCCCCATACCGCCGCCCATGACAATGCCATTGCCCCAGCAAATCACCGGCTTTGGGTAGGTATGCAGCGCGTAGTCCAGACGATACTCATGATGGAAAAAGCGCTCCGGAAAATCGGGATCGCCCTCACCTTTAATCGCCTTGTAGAGGCTGACCACATCACCACCGGCGCAGAAGGCTTTTTCCCCTGCGCTGTCGAGTAGCACGGCGACCACACGCTCGTCGTCCTGCCAGTCGGCCAGGCGCGGCAGTATTTCCTCGATCATTTCCAGGGTCAGGGCATTTAGCGAACGCTCGGCATTGAGGGTAATTTCCGCAATGACGTGGCCGTCCTGGGTGGGGTGTTCGGTAAACAGTACGCTACTCATCTCACTTTCCTTATTCGGGCCGGTGACCACAACATTTACCAGAATCGTGCTATCGGTGTCTGGTCATTCAATACGGCTAAGCTCGGCATGGCTAAAGCTCGGCGGCACCCTCTGCCAGTACCCGGCGAGAAATGATCAGGCGCATGATTTCATTGGTGCCTTCCAGAATACGATGGACACGGGTATCACGCACAAAGCGTTCCATGGGGTACTCCTTGATATAGCCGTTGCCGCCGTATAGCTGAAGCGCTTCGTCACATACCTTGAAGCCTACATCGGTGGCGAAGCGTTTGGCCATGGCGCAGTAGGTAAGCGCATCCGCGTCGCCCGCGTCCAGCTTGGTGGCGGCCAGGCGCACCAACTGCCGCGCGGCGACCAGCTCGGTCACCATATCGGCCAGGCGGAACTGGAGCGCCTGGAAGTCCGCGAGGCGCTTGCCGAACTGTTTGCGTTCCAGCATATAGGCCCGGGCTTCGTTGATGGCCTGCTGAGCAGTACCAATCGAGCAGGTGGCAATATTGATTCGCCCGCCATCCAGGCCTTTCATGGCGATCTTGAAGCCGTCACCTTCGTTGCCAAGCATCTGATGGGCAGGCACCCGCACGTCTTCGAACGTGATCGTGCGGGTCGGCTGGCTGTTCCAGCCCATTTTGGCTTCCTTACGGCCGTAGCTGATGCCGTCTGACTTGGCATCCACCGCGAAAGCGGAAACGCCCGCTGCGCCCTCTCCGCCCGTGCGCGCCATCACTACCAGCACGTCGGTACTGCCCGCGCCGGAGATGAACATTTTGCTGCCGTTGAGCAGGAAGTCGTCGCCGTCGCGCTTGGCAGTGGTTTTGAGTGAGGCAGCGTCAGAGCCCGCGTTGGGCTCGGTCAGGCAGTAAGACCCCAACAGCTCGCCGGTGGCCAGCTTTTCGCCCCACTGTTCAATCACCTCAGGCGTGCCGAAATCGGCCAGCATCCAGGTGACCATGTTATGGATCGTGAGATACGCCGTGGTAGAGGTGCAGCCCATGGAAAGCTGCTCGAAAATGATGCTGGCATCCAGCCGTGAAAGCCCCAGCCCACCGACGCTTTCCGGCGCATAGAGCGAGCAGAACCCCAACTCACCCGCCTTACGAATCACCTCAACGGGGAATATAGCCTCTTGGTCCCATTCCGCCGCATGGGGAGCCAGCTCATTTTGGGCGAAGGCACGCGCCATATCGGCAAACGCAACCTGGTCTTCACTCAGCTCGAAATTCATGGCGACTCTCCGCTGAAAGCCGACCCCTGACATCAAGGTCTCAAGGGGGCGCTTTCGTTATTGTGATTGTGTGCTTCAAGCGTGGATGACGAAAAGCCAAACACGCTAATTGACGTTTACGTTAACTTATATTTTAACCCTGCCATAAGCAACCATCCTCCCCCTCGACCTTTGGTGTAGATGGCTGCCTGACAAAAAAGGGTGCCGAATGGCACCCAACAACGGACAGACGCGAACCCGCTTTGTCGATAAAACAGCGGTATTTACTTGAAGTTTTTGCGGTACATTTTGCCAAGCTCCCCCACGATGCCGCTGCGAAAACTCAGCACACAGACCACGAAAATCAGCCCCAGAATAACGCTGACCCAATTACCCAAAGGCGATTGCGCAAGAATATGCTGAAGACTGATCACCAGGCTTGCCCCCATGACCGGGCCGAGCAATGTGCCAACCCCGCCGAGCAGGGTCATCAGAATCACCTCGCCCGACATATGCCAGTGGGCATCGGTCAGCGATGCGAGCTGGAACACCACGGTTTTGGTGGAGCCCGCAAGCCCCGCGATCGCGGCGGACAGCACAAAGGCGAGTAGTTTGTAGGCATCAACGTTATAGCCCAGCGAAACCGCCCGGGGTTCGTTTTCGCGAATCGCTTTTAATACCTGCCCGAATGGCGAATGCACTGCGCGCTGAATCAACGCAAAACCAAACAGGAAGATCACAAACACGAAATAGTACATGGCGATATTATTGCTCAGGTCGATAAAGCCCAGCAGCTCGCCGCGCGGCACGCCGTGAAGGCCATCTTCCCCGCCGGTAAAGGGCGCCTGGATGTAAACGAAGAACATCAGTTGCGCCAGCGCCAAGGTCACCATGGCAAAGTAGATCCCCTGGCGGCGGATCGACAGCACGCCGAACAGTATTCCCAACAGCGTCGCTGAAAATGTGCCTGCGATAATACCCACCTCTGGCGTGAGTCCAGGGTAGCTGGCCAACAGATAACCGGTGACGTAACCGCCGCTCGCCAGAAAGGCCGCATGCCCAAACGAAAGCAGCCCCGCGTAGCCAAGTAGCAGATTGAATGCACAGGCA
Source organism: Halomonas sp. CSM-2 (assembly GCF_002119345.1). Taxonomy (NCBI): domain Bacteria; kingdom Pseudomonadati; phylum Pseudomonadota; class Gammaproteobacteria; order Oceanospirillales; family Halomonadaceae; genus Halomonas; species Halomonas sp. CSM-2. Next base: position 132,324 of record NZ_NBYR01000009.1, read on the forward strand.
AACAGTGCAAAACAGAGAATTTTCATCAAGAAGACAGGATAGGCCAGAAACGGGGCGACCAACCCTACCGCGATCAGCGCGAGATAGAACATGGTGCGGCGCTGCTTGGCCCGACGCTGCCGCTCGACGACCATCGACGGCGCGGCTATGGCTTCGTGTTGAGATTGCGTCATGGTTTACGCCTCCTTACCGAACAGCCCTGAGGGGCGTAATAACAGAACCAGAATCATCACCAGAAAGATCACCGTATTGGCTGCCTCGGGGTAATAAACTTTTGTTAGCCCTTCGATGATTCCCATCGACAACCCGGTGATAATCGCCCCCAGAATCGACCCCATTCCGCCGATCACCACCACGGCAAACACCACGATCAGCAGGCTGGAGCCCATGGTCGGCGATACCGGATACAACGGCGCCGCCAGCACACCGGCAAAGGCAGCCAGACCAACGCCAAAGCCATAGGTCAAGGTAATCAGCAAGGGCACGTTAACGCCAAACGCCTGCATCAGCTGGGAGTTTTCTGTCCCCGCGCGAAGATAGGCCCCCAGCCGGGTCCGCTCGATCATGAACCAGGTGAACAGGCACATCGCCAGGGCCGCCACCAGCACCCAACCCCGATACACGGGCAGGAACATGAAGCCCAGGTTCATACCGCCCTGTAGCGCTTCAGGGGCGGTATAGCGCGCGCCTGAAACGCCGAAAATATTGACCAGCGTGCCCTCGAATATCAGCGCCAGACCAAAGGTCAGCAATAGGCCGTACAAATGGTCCAGGTGAGCAATACGACGAAGCAAAAAGCGCTCCATCAACATACCGAAAGCACCCACAACAAGCGGCACCAACACAAGCGCCAGCCAATAATTGATACCTAAATAGCGAAAGCCTAGAAGCGCGGCAAAAGCGCCCAGCATGTATTGCGCTCCGTGGGCAAAGTTGACGATCTTCAACAGACCGAAGATGACCGCCAGACCCAGGCTGAGCAGTGCGTAAAAAGCACCGTTCACAAGGCCCAGTGTCAACTGCCCCAGGAACACTGCCAATGGCACGCCGAATATCATCGTCATGGTACGACTCTCCCCGCCATCAAGCGGGTAGCAGCCAACGACTGCTACCCGAAGATGGATGCTTGTTTATTACGTCTGGGCTGATTAGTTCTGCACCAGTTCGCACTGGCTCTCAGACAGCGGACGGTAAGCTTCTTCGGCGGGAATGGTGCTGAGGATTTCGTAAAGATCCCATTCACCGGTGGATTCCTCAGGGGTTTTCACCTGGGCAAGGTACATATCATGAATCATGCGACCGTCTTCCCGGATACGGCCGTTGCGAGCGAAGAAATCATCGATCGGCATCTCCGCCATTTGCGCGCGAACGGTTTCAGGGTCGTCGGTGCCAGCGGCTTCAACGGCTTTGAGGTAATGCATGGTGCTTGAGTAGATACCTGCCTGCACCATGGTCGGCATGCGCTCTTCTTCTGCGTAGTAACGCTCCGCCCATTCGCGTGACTGATCGTCCATATCCCAATACCAGCCAGTTGTCAGCAGCAGGTTCTGGGTGGCTTCCAGGCCAAGCGCGTGCACATCGTTAAGGAAAATCAGCAGGCCTGCCAACTGCTGCCCAGATTGCGTCAGGCCAAACTGGCTCGCCGTGGTGATGGCATTGACCGTATCAGAGCCCGCATTGGCCAGCCCCACAATCTTGGCACCTGAACCCTGGGCCTGAAGGATATAAGATGAGAAGTCGTTGGTCGGAAACGGGTGCCGAACACCACCCACAATTTCACCGCCATTCGCCTCCACCACGCTGGTCACATCGGCTTCCAACGCATGACCGAAGGCATAATCCGCCGTCAACATGAACCAGCTGTCACCGCCCTGATCCACCACCGCTTTAGCGGTACCGTTGGCGAGCGGGTAAGTGTCGTATACCCAATGAATGTGATTAGGCGTGCAGTGCTCGTTGGTGATACTCGACGCCGCAGAGCCAGACACAATCGCCAGGCCATCGTTTTCTTCGATCACATTGCTGACGGCGATCGACACCGATGACGCCACCAGGCCGCCAACCATGTCGACGTTGTCCTCGTCGATCCAGCCGCGCACGGTATTGGCGCCGACGTCAGCACTGTTGCGATCATCAGCACTGGAAATAACGATGGGCGCGCCGTTGACGCTGCCGCCAAAGTCCTCAACCGCCATTTCCATGGCGGTCAAGCCACCAGGGCCAGCAAGATCACGATAGGTACCCGACATATCGGCCAAATAGCCAATACGAACTTCGTCGTCACTCATTTGCGCCTGGGCATTCGAGGCCATCAGACTGGTAGCTGCCGCCGCGGCAACACAGCAGGCTAGCGTTTTCTTGTTAAATGTCATGCTATTCTCCTGACTCTAGAGAGCCTTTGTTGTTGTGGTACAGGCGAAGTATCAAGTGTGCTTGGTCAATCACGGGTTGTGAGATAAAGCTAGAAAGCCGTGTCGGGTTATACCCCCAGCATTGAATTGAGGTGCTCACGGCGCGATGGCAGTTCGGCGGCGCTGATTTCCTCGACGATCTGCCCGTGCTCCATCACGAAGTGGCGATCCGCCAGCGGTGCGGCAAATCGAAAGTTTTGTTCCACCAGCACAATGGTCATGCCTCGCGCCTTGAGCTGTTCCAGTACCTCGCCGAGCTTTTGCACAATCACCGGCGCGAGGCCTTCGGTGATTTCATCCAGCAACAGCATGCGCGCACCCGTGCGCAAAATACGCGCCATTGCCAGCATCTGCTGTTCACCGCCGGAAAGCCGGGTACCCTGGCTTCTACGCCGCTCGTAGAGGTTAGGAAACATGGTGTAAATTTCATCGAGACTCATGCCGTCTGAACGAACAGTAGGCGGCAATAAAAGGTTCTCATGGACATCAAGGCTGGCAAAAATGCCACGCTCTTCCGGGCAGTAACCAATCCCTAAGCGCGGAATATGGTGCGGCTTCATGTGCAGCGTTTCATTGCCGTTGATGACGATCGATCCGGAACGCCGCCCCACCATGTTCATGATGGCTTTCAGGGTAGTGCTTCGCCCGGCGCCGTTGCGGCCCAGCAAGGTCACCAGCTCACCGCGCTTTACGTCGAAATCGATCCCGTGGAGGATATGCGACTCGCCATAAAAGGCATGCAAATCCTGTACGCGCAGCATTTCCAGGCCCTGAACATTATCGCCAGGTGCCTGGTCGATAGGTGCCTGCGCTTCAACGGTATTCATACGGCAGCTCCTTCCTCTTCGGCGGCGTCGCTGCCCATATAGGCTTCGCGCACTAGCGGGTTACGGGACACATTGTCGTAATCGCCCTCGGCCAACACGGCACCACGCGCCAGAACGGTAATACGATCGCAGAGGCGGCTCACCACGCTCAGATTATGCTCCACCATCAAGACCGTACGGCCTTTCGATACCCGCTTGATCAACGCCACGATGCGGTCGACGTCTTCTGCGCCCATGCCTTGTGTGGGTTCATCCAGCAGCATCATGGTCGGATCAAGCGCCAGCGTAGTAGCGACTTCCAATGCCCGCTTGCGCCCGTAGGGCATCTCAACGGTTAGCGTATCGGCATACTCGCCAAGCCCCACTTCTTCCAGTAATTCAAGGGCACGCTCATTGAGGTGATCCAGGGATTTCTCTGACTTCCAGAAGTGGAACGAGGTACCCAACTTACGCTGGAGCGCCACCCGCACGTTTTCCAGCGCGGTCATATGGGCAAATACGGCTGAAATCTGGAAGGAGCGCACCATACCCAGTCGCGCGATCTCATTGGATTTCATCGAGGTAATGGCGTTACCCCGATAGAGAATCTCCCCGCGCGTAGGGGGTAGAAACTTGGTCAGCAGATTGAACACCGTGGTTTTGCCAGCGCCATTAGGCCCTATCAAGGCGTGGATATGCCCTTCCTGTACCTGGAGATTGACATCGTCCACCGCTGTAAAACCGCGAAACTCTTTGGTCAGCCCGCGCGTTTCGAGAACGGGCACTTTCCGAACATCGTCTGCACACATGAAGTGGTAAGCCTCTTGTTGTTCTTGTGCTGACTTAGAACCCTCTGACGCACGATGACATGTTGATGCATGCCTCATGTTCCAGTGACTTCTTTACACCAGCCTGTACTTACTAGAAGCAAAATTCGTTAGCTGGCAACATATTCTTACCTTAACGTAAGGTGTAGGTGCAAACTAGCAACCTCTGTCAGGTAATTACAATTACAACTTTGGTCTACGCAAGGGAAAGATACTGACCTTGTTTTGTAAAAAAGACTTCTTATTCAGAAGATTGGCAACGTCTATCAGCAAAACAAAGAAAACAAGATATGCTTTACGTTAACGTAAACTTGTTTTAGCCTCACTGGCAGTGTTCCATAGAAGGTATGCCTTAAGAATGATTCTTGGGAACAATGCCCTTTTGAGAGAACGTCACCATGAGCAAAACCTACTCGATCAGCGAATTGGCCAACGAATTTGATTTGACCACCCGCAGCATCCGTTTCTACGAAGACCAAGAGTTGCTTCACCCCACCCGCCGCGGGCAAACCCGCGTGTACAGCAGTAAGGATCGGGTGCGACTCAAGCTGACCATTCGTGGTAAGCGACTGGGGTTTTCACTCGCCGAAATTCGCGAGCTTTTCGAGCTCTGGGACGAGACCCGCAGCGGCAGTAAAAAACAGCTGAATTTAATGCTCAGCAAGATAGCCGAGCGCCGCTCTGCACTGGACCAGCAGATGAAAGATATCACCATGGTCCAGCTTGAGCTCGAAAGCGCAGAAATTCGCTGCCGTCAGGCGCTGGAGGAACTGAATCAAAAACAACGCGAAGAAGAGCAGACGGAACCCGATACAACATCGCCATCTTCATCCGCGACTACGCATTGAATAGATAACGGCTCTACATACCCCCAGCGCGCTTACCAACACAATGAACAACAGGTGATTGACCATGTTTTCACACTACTCAGAACTCAATTTTGGCCTGGATGCCGAGCTGAATATGCTGCGCGAGCAGGTCAACGCCTTCGCTGCAAGCGAGATTGCCCCACGCGCTGCCGAAATCGACCAGAGCAATGAATTTCCCAACGACCTATGGAAGAAGTTCGGCGATATGGGCTTATTGGGTATTACCGTTTCTGAAGAAGATGGTGGCAGCGGTATGGGCTATCTCGCCCACTGTATCGCCATGGAAGAGATTTCGCGGGCCAGCGCCTCGGTGGCGCTCTCCTACGGCGCCCACTCCAACCTGTGCGTCAATCAGATCAAGATCAACGCCACCGCCGAACAGAAAGCCAAGTACCTGCCCAAACTGATCAGCGGTGACCATGTGGGTGCCCTGGCCATGTCGGAACCCGGCGCCGGTTCCGATGTGGTCTCCATGCAGCTGCGTGCTAAACGCGATGGCGACCACTACATCCTTAACGGCAACAAGATGTGGATCACCAATGGCCCGGACGCGGATGTGCTGGTGGTCTACGCCAAGACCGACCCGGACGCCGGTTCCAAAGGCATTACCGCCTTTATTATCGAAAAAGGCATGCCCGGTTTCTCGACCGCCCAGAAGCTCGACAAGCTGGGCATGCGCGGCTCCAACACCTGCGAACTGGTGTTCCAGGACTGCGCCGTGCCCGCCGAGAATATTCTGGGGGATGAGGGCAAAGGCGTTCGCGTACTGATGAGCGGCCTGGATTACGAGCGCACCGTGCTCGCGGCCGGCCCCATCGGCATCATGCAGGCCGCCATGGACGTGGTGCTGCCCTATATCCACGAGCGCAAGCAGTTCAACCAGTCGATTGGCGAATTCCAACTGGTGCAGGGCAAGGTAGCGGATATGTACACCACCCTGAACGCCTGCCGGGCCTATCTGTATGCCGTGGCGGGTGCCTGCGACCGCGGCCAGACCTCCCGCAAAGACGCTGCCGGGGTGATTCTCTACTGCGCGGAAAAAGCCACCCAGGTAGCGCTTGATGCGATTCAGCTACTCGGCGGCAACGGCTATATCAACGAGTACCCCACTGGCCGCCTGCTGCGCGACGCCAAGCTTTACGAAATTGGCGCGGGCACCAGCGAGATTCGGCGGATGCTGATTGGTCGGGAACTCTTCACTGAAACCCTTTAATTAACATCAGCAGGGCCGCGCCATGAGTACCATCAATAGCCAAATCAATCCGCGCAGCGATGTGTTCCAAGCCAACGAAGCCGCAATGCTCGGTGAAGTTAGCAAGCTACGTGAGCTTACGGCCGCCATTGCCGAGGGCGGCGGTACCAAAGCCCGCGAGCGCCATGAAAGCCGCGGCAAGCTGTTTGTTCGTGACCGTATCGATCACTTGATCGATGAGGGGTCACCATTTCTAGAATTCTCCGCCCTCGCAGCTCACCATATTTACGACAGTGAGATTCCGGCGGCAGGCGTTGTGACCGGTATTGGCCGGGTTTCCGGCGTCGAGTGCGTCATCGTGGCCAACGACGCCACGGTCAAAGGCGGCACCTATTTTCCGCTGACGGTTAAAAAGCATATTCGCGCCCAGGAGATCGCCCGCAAGCATCGCCTGCCGTGTATTTATCTGGTCGATTCCGGCGGTGCTTTCCTGCCCCGCCAGGATGAAGTCTTCCCTGACCGCGACCATTTCGGTCGCATCTTCTACAACCAGGCAACCCTGTCCGCCGAAGGTATCCCCCAAATTGCCGTGGTAATGGGTTCCTGTACCGCAGGTGGCGCTTATGTGCCCGCCATGGCGGATGAGTCGATCATCGTTAAAGAACAGGGCACGATTTTCCTCGGCGGACCGCCCTTGGTAAAAGCCGCCACCGGCGAAAGCATCAGCGCTGAAGACCTGGGCGGCGCGGATGTGCATGCCAAAGTCAGCGGCGTGGCCGACCACTACGCCGAAAACGATGCCCACGCGCTGCAGCTTGCCCGCGCCTGTGTCTCGCGGCTCAACTGGCAGAAACGCGGCCAGCTTGCCATGCAGGCGCCCAAGCCACCCAGGCTCGACCCCGCCGAGCTGTATGGCATTGTCGGCACCGACCTTAAAAAGCCCTATGACGTGCGGGAAGTCATTGGCCGCATCGTCGATGACTCCGACTTTGACGAGTTCAAGCGCTACTACGGCGATACGCTGGTCACGGGCTTTGCGCACATCCACGGCTATCCGGTGGGTATCGTGGCCAACAACGGCGTGCTGTTTTCTGAAAGCGCCGTCAAGGGGGCACACTTTATTGAGCTCTGTGCCCAGCGCAAGATTCCGCTGATCTTCCTGCAGAACATCACCGGCTTTATGGTCGGTTCAAAGTACGAACACGAAGGTATTGCCAAGCACGGCGCCAAGCTGGTCACCGCCGTGGCCTGCGCCAAGGTGCCCAAATACACCGTCCTGATTGGCGGCAGCTTCGGCGCGGGTAACTACGGCATGTGCGGGCGGGCTTATGATCCCAACCTGCTGTTTATGTGGCCCAACGCGCGTATTTCCGTGATGGGGGGTGAACAGGCAGCGGGCGTGCTGGCCCAGGTCAAGCGCGAACAGCACGAACGCGATGGTCGCGAGTGGAGCAAGGAGGAAGAAGAAGCCTTCAAACAGCCCACACGCGAACAGTATGAGCATCAGGGCCATCCCTACTACGCCAGCGCCCGCCTTTGGGATGACGGCGTGATTGACCCCCTGCAAACCCGCGATGTGCTGGGACTTTCACTGGCCGCCGCGATGAATGCTGAAGTCGAAGAGACACGCTTTGGCGTGTTCCGGATGTAAGGGGCAATCACCATGGCTTACTCAACACTGATGATTGAAAAGGGCGTGGCGCGCCTGACATTGAACCGCCCAGAGGTGCATAACGCCTTCGACGATAGCCTGATCACCGAGCTGAATGAACACCTCAACCGGCTACATGTGCTTGCTGAAGCGGGCGAAGTGCGTGCGGTCGTACTGGGCTCAGAAGGCAAGAGCTTTTCGGCGGGTGCTGACTTGAACTGGATGAAGCGCATGGTCGATTACGACCTGAAGGACAACCTTGCTGATTCCCGCAAGCTCGCCACGCTGATGCACGGTTTGGATACGTTGCCCTGCCCCACGCTATGTCGTGTGCAAGGCGCTGCCTTTGGCGGTGCCGTAGGGCTTGCCGCCTGCTGCGATGTGGTGGTTGCCTCCGTGAAAGCCAAGTTCTGCCTCTCGGAAGTCAAGATTGGGCTTTCGCCTGCCGTCATCAGCCCCTACGTGCAGCGTGCATTAGGCGAGCGCCAGATGCGTCGCTATGCGTTAACAGCGGAAGTGATGGATGCCCCAACGGCGCTCGCGCTCGGTTTGGCCCACCAAGTGGTTGAGCTTGATGCGTTGGATGACGCTGTCGATGCCATGCTGGCAACGCTATTGGCTGGCTCACCCCAGGCCCAGCGTGCCACCAAAGCGTTGTTGGCTAGCGTCGTCCAGTCCCCGGATAGCGACGCCACTCGAGAACACACCTGCCAGGTCATCGCCAGATTGCGGGTAAGCCAGGAAGGCCAGGAGGGATTATCCAGCTTCTTTGAAAAGCGCCGCCCCGTTTGGGCCGAATCTAATAACACATCTAACGCTTCGGAGCGTCGCTCATGAGTCACTCATCGACCATCGCAAAAGACGAAAAAGCTGACAACGCCGCTCGCACGACACCTTTTGACACCCTACTGGTCGCCAACCGCGGCGAAATCGCCTGCCGAGTGATGCGCACGGCGCGCCGCATGGGATTAAAAACCGTCGCCGTCTATTCAGACGCCGATGCCAGCGCTCGCCATGTACGTGAAGCCGACGAGGCCGTGCGCTTGGGCCCTGCCGCCGCGCGGGAAAGCTACCTCAATATTGACGCGGTGGTTGACGCTGCCAAGCGCACCGGTACCGGAGCGATTCACCCGGGCTACGGCTTTCTTTCCGAGAACGGCAGCTTCGTTAAAGCGCTTGAAGAAGCGGGCATTACCTTTGTGGGGCCGCCCGCCTCGGCCATTGCAGCCATGGGCGATAAATCCGCCGCCAAAGCGCGCATGGCCAATGCCGGCGTTCCGCTGGTGCCTGGCTACCATAGTGATGACCAGGACGACACCCTGCTACGTACCGAGGCTGACAAGATCGGCTACCCGGTCATGCTCAAAGCCAGCGCGGGTGGCGGTGGCAAAGGCATGCGCGTTGTTGAATCGGGTGATGGTTTCCAGGCTGCGTTGGATGGCTGTCGCCGTGAATCCAAAGCTGCTTTCGGCGACGACCGCATGCTGATCGAGAAGTACCTGGTGCAGCCACGCCATGTGGAAGTGCAGGTATTCTGCGACCGCCATGGCAATGGGGTTTACCTGTTCGAGCGTGACTGCAGCGTTCAGCGTCGTCATCAAAAGGTGATCGAAGAAGCCCCTGCTCCCGGCATGACCGCGGAATTGCGCAGTGCCATGGGCGATGCCGCAGTGCGTGCCGCAAAAGAGATCGGCTACGTGGGTGCGGGCACCGTGGAGTTCCTTTTAGACGCGGACGGTTCTTTCTACTTCATGGAAATGAACACCCGCCTCCAGGTCGAGCACCCGGTCACCGAAATGATCACCGGTCAGGATCTGGTCGAGTGGCAACTGCGTGTTGCCATGGGGGAACGGCTCCCGTGTCAACAAGATGAACTAACCATCACCGGCCATAGCTTTGAAGCACGACTTTACGCCGAGGACCCGGACCAGGATTTCATCCCCGCCACCGGCTTGCTTACCCGCTTTGGACTGGATCTGGAAGGCGCAGGCTTGAACGCCGATCAGGTTCGCTTGGATAGCGGTGTGGAGAGCGGCGATACAGTGTCGATGCACTACGACCCCATGCTCGCCAAGCTGATTGTGCACGGCCCCGACCGCGATGCGGCACTGGCGACGCTTAACCGCGCCCTTGCAGCGCTGGACGTTCAAGGGGTGGTTACCAACCGTGCCTTCCTGATGCGCCTGGCGACCCACCCTGGTTTCAAGAACGTGGAGCTGGATACGCGCTTTATCGAGCGCAACGAAGCCACGCTTTTCGCACCGCGCCACCACAGCATTGAGGCCTACGCCAGCGCGGCGCTGATTGGTCTGCACCAACTCGCCCAGGAGTGTGAAAGCGACTCTCCCTGGGATCGCCACGACGGCTTCCGCCTTAACGCACCCCACACTATTCGTATTGCCCTGTGTGACCCGGCAGATATCAAAGCCGCTGACAGCGATGAGTCAGTGGTGATTGTGGAAGGCAAACGCAACGCAGGCGAAGCGTTATGGAACCTGACCATTGGCGATGACACCCTCACCGCCAGCCTGCAGCCGCTGGCCGGCGATGCGGTCGCCGTCACCCTTAACGGCCACCGCCGCCGCCTGCAGGCGCGCCGGGATGGGCATGTCGTGGTGATGGCTGACCCTAACGGAGAAACCCGGCTGTTCTGGCGGCGTATTGATGCCATCGATCATGGTCACCACGAAGCGGAATCCACTCTCACTGCACCGATGAACGGCACCGTCGTTGCCCTGCTGGTGGAGTCCGGTATTGCCGTTGAAAAAGGCATGCCGCTGATGGTCATGGAAGCCATGAAGATGGAGCACACCATGACCGCACCTGTAGACGGCAGCGTGGAGGCCTTCCACTTCCAGGCAGGTGATACCGTCAACCAGGGCGATGTGCTGCTCGACTTTGCAGCCAACGAATAAAGGAGCTCTCAATGGCATTGCCAACCTCCGTCAAGCTGTTTGAAATGGCCCCCAGGGACGGCCTGCAAAACGAGCCCGGGGCCATCGTGCCTGCTGCGACCAAAATCGCCCTGATCGAACGCCTCGCCAACGCGGGTATGACGCATATCGAAGCCGCCAGCTTTGTGTCACCCAAGTGGGTGCCGCAAATGGGCGATGCAACTGAGGTAATGACCGGCATCCATCGTCAGCCAGGCGTGGTCTATTCTGCATTGACGCCCAACCTGAAAGGCCTGGAGAACGCGCTGGAAACGGGCGTTGACGAAGTGGCCGTCTTTGGCGCCGCATCAGAAGCGTTTTCGCAAAAAAATATCAATTGCTCGATTGCCGAATCACTGGCGCGCTTTGAACCGGTACTGGAACGCGCCCGGGAGGCCGGTATTCGAGTTCGCGGCTATGTGTCTTGCGTGTTGGGCTGTCCTTACGAAGGCGAGATAGCGCCTGGCAAGGTAGCCGAGGTAGCCAAGGCACTTTACGACATGGGCTGCTACGAAATTTCACTGGGCGACACCATTGGCGTGGGCACCCCATTGGCTGCCAAGCGAATGATTGAGGCGACACGCCAGCAGGTGCCCGTTGAGTTCCTGGCAGCTCATTTCCACGATACCTACGGCATGGCGCTGGCGAACCTGTACGCGGTAATGGAAGAAGGCATCAGCGTGATCGATGCGGCCACGGCTGGCCTCGGTGGCTGCCCCTACGCCAAGGGCGCCTCCGGTAATATCGCCACCGAAGACGTACTCTACCTGCTTGAAGGGCTAGACATAGAAACAGGCATCGACCTGCAGGCCGTGATCGATACCGGCTACTGGATTACCGGCGAGTTAGGCCGCAAGCCCAGCTCTAAAGTCGCCCTGGCAAAAGGTCGCGCCAGCTCATAACAAACAACAAACAGTCGCGGCCTTCGCTCGGACAAGACAATAATATTTGGAGAGATACCATGGCATCACCTGCACTCACGCTGCCAAGCTACACCAGCAGCACCGCCGACAAGCCACTGCTGGGCATGACCATTGGCGATAAATTCGACCAGATCGCCGCGCAGTACCCGGATAACGACGCCTTGATTGCATTACACCAGAATATTCACTGGTGCTACCGCGAGCTTCAGGATGAAGTGAATCGCTGTGCCCGTGCCCTGCTGGCTATCGGCGTCAAAAAGGGCGATCGCGTGGGCATCTGGGCGCCTAACTGCAGCGAATGGACCGTCACCCAGTTCGCCACGGCCAAAATTGGCGCCATTCTGGTCAATATTAACCCCTCCTACCGCACCCATGAGCTGGAGTACGCGCTGAATCAATCCGGCGCCCGCTTTCTGGTGACGGCGAACCGTTTCAAAACATCTGACTACAGCGCCATGCTGTATGAACTGGCGCCAGAACTGAACACCTGTGCCGAAGGCCAGTTGACGTCACAAAAGCTGCCCGAGCTTGAGTGCGTGATTAATTTAAGTGCCGATAAACACCCCGGTATGTGGCGTTGGGCCGACATGATGGAAGCGTCTCGCCACGTCAGCCAAACCGACGTTGACGACCTGCAGGCCACGCTCCAGTTCGACGACGCGATCAATATTCAGTACACCTCCGGTACCACGGGCTTCCCCAAAGGGGCGACGCTCTCCCACCACAACATTCTCAACAATGGTTTCTTCGTTGCTGAAAGCATGGGCTTTACCAGTGAAGACCGCCTGGTGATCCCGGTGCCGCTTTATCACTGCTTTGGCATGGTGATGGGCAACCTGGGCTGCATGACCCATGGTGCGGCCATGATCTACCCGGATGAAGGCTTTGACCCCGGCACTGTTCTCAAGGCAGTACACGAACAGAAAGCCACCGCACTGTACGGCGTGCCCACCATGTTTATCGCCGAGCTTGACCATCCGGACTTTGCAAGCACCGACCTCTCAACCCTGCGCACCGGTATCATGGCGGGTTCCATCTGCCCTGCCGAGATCATGAAGCAGGTCATCAGCAAGATGAACATGAAGGGCGTGCAAATCGCCTACGGCATGACCGAAACCAGCCCGGTATCCACCCAGACCGGCGCCGATGACAGCATTGACAAGCGCGTTTCGACCGTCGGACGTACCCAGCCGCACCTGGAAACCAAAATCGTTGACCCCGGCAACGGCGGCATTCTGCCCCGTGGCGAAATCGGCGAGTTGTGTACTCGCGGCTACAGCGTCATGTTGAAGTACTGGAACAACGACAAAGCCACCGCTGAAGCGATTGACGAAGCGGGCTGGATGCATACCGGCGACTTAGCCACCATGGATGAAGAGGGCTATGTCCAGATCGTCGGTCGCATCAAGGACATGGTGATTCGCGGCGGCGAGAATGTTTACCCCAAGGAGATCGAAGAGTTTCTTTACGCCCACCCGGCCATATCAGAAGTGCAGGTGACCGGTGTGCCGGACAAGAAGTATGGGGAAGAGCTGATTGCCTGGGTCAAGCTCAACAGCACCGCCGATGAGGTCACTGGGGAAGAACTGCGCGAGTACTGCAAGGGCAAGATCACCCACTTCAAGATTCCGCGCTACTTCAAATTCGTCGATGAATTCCCGATGACTGTCACCGGCAAGATCCAGAAATTCAAAATGCGCGAGATTTCCATTCAAGAGCTCGGGTTAGACGACTAGCGGCACGCGCTGGCAGCTCTTCGGCTAGCGAAGGAGCATCAAATGGCTTTCCACTCGCCCCTGGTGACGCATTACCATCAGGCACTTCGTGACCGCGAAGTGCTTGAACAAATCCGGGCCCATTACCCTGACGGACCGACGCTGCCCCAGCTTGCTCCCCTGGACCAACTGCATATTGGCGGTATGGCGGCGTCCGCCAGGTTGCTGAACCTGATTGATCCCGTTGCCCCCACACGCGTGCTGGATATAGGCGCTGGTCTGGGCGGGCTAATGCGCCAGGGAGCGGCGCTGGGTTATCACATGGTCGGCCTTGATATTACCCATCGGTTTAACGTTCTCAACCAATCCCTTAGCGCACTGGCAGGCAGCCCGCCGCTTGTCTCGATCACTGCTGACGCCTGTGCATTGCCGTTTGAGTCGGGGTGTTTCAATGCAGTGGTCTTCCAGCACAGCCTGCTCAACATGCCTGACGCGGTCAGGGTGATGGATGAATGTCACCGCGTGCTGAGCGCTAACGGTCAACTGGTGATGCACGAAGTGATCAGCGGTCCCAACGTGGAAGACCTTGTCTACCCCGTACCCTGGGCGGATTCGCCAGCGCATTCCCATTTGCTTACCCAGGACGCACTAGTCCATCTGCTCGAATCAAAGGGCTTTCACATTCAACACCTCGATGACTGGAGCGATACAGCCCTGGAATGGCGCCAGCGCCAACGACATAAAGAGCAGATTCCACGGACGGCGGTACTCTCCCCAGCCTGGGTGTTCGGCGACCGCTTTACCCAGATGGGCAAGCACCTGGTCGAAAACCTGGTCAATGGCGCAATTAAATTGGTAGAAATCAAGGCCCGTTGCTACGCTTAAAAGGTCTGCCTTCACTTTACGCTTCTAGGTGTAAGAAAAATGCCAATGAAACGCTTGGCAAGCACCCTCCTCTTTTGCGCCGTGCCATATGCTGGCGCCCATGCTGACGAGCTCGCGCCCGCCACTTCGTATGCCTTGCCGCAAAGTGAGTTAATGCAACTGGACAATGGCGTCATCCTCGAAGGCAGCGACCTGAGCAGTATCGACAGTTACACCAGCGGCTTCCGGTTAACCGCCGGCTTCAGCCCATGGCAGTTGCCCCAGTTGGATATCGGCGCTGAACTGGCCTACCGCGAGAGCGAAGAAGTGCCTATCTCATCAAGTATTAAGCCGTTGATCATGGACACCCTCAGCCTAGGTGGCGCTGTGGTGGCAGGTTTGCGTATGGGAGCATTCAGCATCTACGCCAAATCAGGGCTTACCGAGTGGCGCGGTGAAAGCTACCGGCCAATGCAAGGCATTGATGAAAGCGGCACCGCCCTACTGCAAGGGTTTGGCGCCACTCTCACCGTCGACCGTCTCGTCAGCCGCCTGGAATACGAGCGGGTGGACGACCCTACCCTTGATCATCTAAATATGCTCAGCGCTTCGCTGCACCTGCCGTTTTAACGATTTTCCGAGCTATCTGGTGGCGTCCAGATCGGCACATCTTCACGCTGAGGCTCGGGCCAATCCTGCTGCATGGCACTATTGAGGGATTCTTCCAGTTTCATAAACAACTCACCGTAGCGGGGGCTGAAGCTGATACCTCCCTCTATCTCTTTCCAGGCAGCAAACAGCTCATCCTCGTGGGCCTCTTCGTTCTGTACAAATGCCCAGGTCATCTGCTTGGCGCGCATGGGATGAACGCCCACGGCGGTCAGCGCGTGGCCACCCAGTTCCAGCGCCGAATGGTAGGTTTCACTGACCACATCATCAGCCCCCGCTTCACGTAACTGGTAGCTGTGGCCGCGGTCAAAGGCGCGGGCAAGCACCCAAACATGGGGGTAGGCACGCTTGACATGCCTGACCATCTGCAAGGCACGATCGCGATCATCCAGCGCGATGACGAGCAGCCGAGCGTACTCAATTCCCGCCGTTTCGAGCAAATCGGAGCGACTGGCGTCACCAAAATAGCTTTTTATGCGAATTTTTCGCAGGTTCTCGATTTGTTCGATCTCGAGATCCAGCGCCACAATGGGAATGTTATTAGCGCGCAGCAAGCGGCAGATAATCTGCCCAAACCGCCCTACGCCTGCCACGATAACCGGCGCCTGCTCTTCTATCGTATCGGCCTCCCGGTCATCGTTTTTGACTGTTAGGTAACGCGGTAGCACTAAGCGGTCATAGGCAATGAACAGCAGCGGCGTCACGAACATCGAAAGTGCCACCACTAGCGAAAGCACCTGGGAGATATCGGTCGAAATCACGTTGTTTTGTACACTATAGGTGAGCAGCACAAAGCCGAATTCACCGGCTTGGGCAAGGCTTAACGTGAATAGCCAGCCGTTGCTGCCATGCACCCGAAAGAGCAGTGCCAAGCCCAGCAAAATTAAACCTTTGACAACGATGACCGCTACGCCCAACGAGAGTACCGTCCCCCACTCTGCCGCCAGTACCGAGAAGTTGATGCCCGCGCCGACGGTAATAAAGAAAAGCCCCAGCAGCAGACCTTTGAAAGGCTCAATATTGGCTTCCAGCTCATGTTTGAACTCGCTGTTAGCGAGCACCACGCCCGCCAGAAAGGCCCCCAGGGCAGGAGATAGATTGACCACACTCATCAGGGCGGCGATACCAATAACCAGCATCAGCGCCGTGGCGGTAAATACCTCGCGCAGGCCAGAGCCAATCACATAGCGAAACAGCAGCGGTACTAGATAGTAGCCCGCCGCTATCACGCTGGCGATAGCGGCGACGACCACCAAGGCATGCGCCCAGCCGGGCAAGTGCGCGACCAGGCTTAAACTGGCGTGGCCATCACTGCCGCCGGTACCCATCAGCTCGGGCAGCGCCAGCAGCGGAATCAACGCCAGCATGGGAATCACCGCCATATCCTGGAACAGCAGCACCGAGAAGGCGCTGCGCCCGCCTTCTGTTTTGGCCAGCCCTTTCTCATTGAGCGTTTGCAGCACAATGGCTGTGGAAGAGAGCGCAAAAATCAACCCCACTGCCAGGGCAGTTTGCCAAACAAGCCCCAGCCACCAAGCGGTGATGGTGCCAGCCGTCGTCGTTAGCGCTACCTGAAGCCCGCCCAGACCAAATAGACGCACGCGCATCGCCCAAAGGCCCTTGGGATCAAGCTCCATGCCCACCAAAAATAGCATCATCACCACACCAAACTCGGCGAAGTGCTGAATGGTGGTGGTCTCCTGCCCCACCAGCCCCAGGATAGGGCCAATCACCACCCCGGCCACCAGATAACCCAGCACCGATCCCAGGCCAAAACGCTTGGCAAGCGGTACCGCAATCACCGCGGCAACTAGGTAAATAAAGGCTTGAATAAAATAACCGGTCATCGACGTTCCTTAACGTAATTCAACACTCACTGCTTGACTTTTCCAGCTAACAATATACCGTACTAGTACGCTAGTACACACTTATTCATCGACCTTGACCATGCCCTCAAACGAACACTATCAGGCTGAACTCATTCGGCACTTGCTCGCCATCGACTCGCCGGACGCAATGGATGAGGCGCTGGCCAGCCTGCTGACCCCTGCAGAATATCAAGAAATCAGCAAGCGCCTACAGATTTTTAAGCTGCTACGCGAGGGTGTGCCACACCGCAAAATTGCCGAAACACTGGGCGTGGGCATCGCTACGGTATCACGGGGTTCCCGCGCCTTGGCCACGTTACCCTCTTCAACATCGCCACTTTCTTCGCTACCCACTTCACGGAATGATTGATCATGACCACTGCTGATACGCATGCATCGACAGGGCCTGAGCCGTTTACGCTGCCGCGCAAGCCGCACTATGTGACGCTGGCGGCGGACTGCGACTTTTTTGCCCTGTTTCAAAAAATCGAGCGGCAGTTTACTAACTGCTACATGCTGGAGTCGCTGGGCGAAGATAGCCACATGGCGCGCCACTCGATCATCGGCTTTGACCCAGAATACACGCTCTATGCCAATGGCAAGACGCTGACGATCGAAGACCGCGACGGCCATGCCAACCACTATCCGAGCGATAACCCATATGAACTGCTGCGCAGCCTCATCCCGCAGAATATTATTTCGCGTAAATACGCCGGCGGATTAAGCGGTTACCTCGGTTACGACGCGATGCAGTACTTCGAGCCATCGCTGACGTTAAAAGCCAGCGATGATTTCGATACGTTCCGGTTCGGGCTCTATAAAGATGGACTGATTCTCGACAAGATGACCGGTGAGGTTATCTATTTTTACTACGACAATAGCCGCTACGAGTTCCTGCAGTCGCTGATTGACGCCGAGGACGCGCCGCCCGGCCCGCTGCATATCACGGCCCTGGGCGATACCATGAGCCAGGCGGAGCACGCCGAGGCCGTGGCCAAGGTGAAACAGGACATCATCGACGGCAAGGTCTTCCAGTGCGAGGTCGGCTTTAAAAAGCGCTTCCGGATTCAGGGCGATACCCTGGCGCTGTATGACCAGCTACGCACCATTAATCCCTCGCCGCAGATGTACTACGTCAAGTTTGGCGATCAGAAGCTGATTGGCGCCAGCCCCGAGCTTCTATTCCGGCTGCGCCAGGGTGAAATGGAGACGTTCCCGCTGGCGGGCACAACAACTCGTGGTCAAACGCCTCAAGAGGATACCCAGCTTGCCCGGGCTCTGCTCAATGACCCCAAAGAGATCGCCGAGCACAACATGATCGTCGATCTGCACCGCAATGATATTGGCCGGGTGGCACAGTTTGGCACGGTAAAGGTGCGCAGCCTGATGGATATCAAGCGTTTCAGCCACGTTCAGCATATCTCAAGCGAAATTGTCGGCATTATCGCCGAAGGTGACGACATGTTCAGTGCCCTGGCCAGCAACTTCCCGGCGGGCACCCTCACCGGCGCGCCCAAGATCGAAGCCATGAAAATCATCGACGATCTGGAGACCGATGGGCGCGGCCCCTACGGCGGCGCCGTGGGCCAGTTCTCGTTCAACGGCGACTGCACCTTTGCGATTCCCATCCGTACCGTTTTCGTGAACGGCGAGCGCGCCTATGTGCAAACCTGCGGCGGTAACGTCTTTGACAGTAATGCTGCGGATGAATACGAAGAGATTCGCCGCAAGTTTGCCGGCACCCGCAAAGCCCTTGCCCCCTTTATGGAGACGGACATGGAGAGCCAAGCATGAAGGTACTGATCATCGATAATTACGACTCCTTCACCTATAACCTTTATCAGTTCATCGGTGAGATTCTGACCACGGAAAAAAATCGCGGTAAGGTGCCCCATTTCGAGATACTCGTTAAGCGCAACAACCAGATCGACTTCAAAGCGATTGAAGCCATGGCGCCGGACCGCATTATTATCTCCCCCGGCCCCGGTTCACCGGATGACCCGCGTTACTTTGGCGTCTGTGCCGAGGTGATAGAAAAGCTTGGCAAGACCACCCCGCTGTTGGGGGTTTGTCTGGGTATGCAGGGCATTGTGCACGTGTTCGGCGGCCAGGTGGTCAAGGCGCCGCTACCCATGCACGGCAAGATCAGTCCCATCAACCACAACAACCATTCGGTATTTAACGGCGTGCCCGACCAGCTTGAAGTGATGCGCTATCACTCACTGATTGCCGATGCGACCACCCTGCCCGAGTGCCTGGAAGTGACCGCCACGGTTGGCGCCCTGGCGGCGGACAACTTTGAACAGCGTAGCCGCTGGCAGGCGGTCGGCGAGTTTGAGTTGATGGGCGTTAAACACCGGGACTATCCCATCCACGGCATTCAGTTCCATCCGGAATCGTTTGCAACCGAGGGCGGCAAGGAGCTGATTGGCAATTTCCTGTTTGCCTATGCAGCCTGACGCCATCGCCACTACTTTCGGCGGGGGGCCGGCTTTCCTTTAACCGGCTTTTTTTTCACAGGCTTGCCCTGTCCGGCTGCTTTCCGGCCGGAAGGAACCCCACTCGACTTGCCTTTAAGCGCTGGTTTGCCGCCAGCGCTTTTGGCCTTGGGCCGCCCCGAGGCGCTGGCAGTGCGTTTTCCCGCCGCTTTTCCCGCCCTTTTGCTCGGCGTTTTGTCACCGGATTTACCGCCACGCTTGCCCGGCGTACCCGCCGCATTTTTCCGGGATTTGTTCTGACCGCCCGAACGCTTTGGAGCAGACGGCGGCGCGGGCTTGGCCTCTGAACTGGCGGTTAACGCCTCAAGCGTCGCGATCTCTTTCGGGGTCAAGTCGCGCCAGTCACCCAGCGCCAGGCCCTTTAGCGACACATTCATGATGCGCGTGCGAATGAGCTGGGTGACGTCATAGCCGAAATAGTCACACATGCGGCGAATCTGGCGGTTCAGCCCTTGCACCAGCGTTATCGTGAACTCGAAGGTGGATACCTTCTCCACTTGGCATTTTTTAGTGACCTGGCCAAGGATGGGCACCCCGTTCTGCATCCCTTGAATAAAGTCATCGGTAATCGGCTTGTTAACCGTTACCCGGTATTCCTTTTCATGATGATTGTTGGCACGCAGAATCTTGTTCACCAGGTCGCCATTATTGGTGAGCAGGATCAGTCCCTGGGAGTCTTTATCCAGCCGGCCAATGGGAAAAATGCGCGTGCCGTGTTTTACAAAATCGACAATGTTGTCTTTTTCGCTCGGCTCCGTGGTACAGACAATACCCACCGGTTTATTGAGCGCGATGAGGACGAGATCTTCCTCTTCCTGGGGCTCGATATCCTGGCCGTTCACCTTGACCCGATCGCCTGCCACCACCTGATCACCGGTGGTCGCCCGGCGACCGTTAATCCAGACGTTGCCCTGCTCCACAAAACGGTCGGCTTCCCGCCGTGAGCACAGGCCGCTCTCGCTGATATATTTATTGATACGGGTAGATTTTCGTAACGTCATAGAACGCCATGTGGCTGAAAGAGATAAATAAACGGTTAAAAAGACGACCCGGGCTGCTTCAGAAACGCCAGTTCCTCGTCGGTAGACTCCCGCCCCAGAAGCGCATTGCGGTGCGGGTAGCGCCCAAAGCGATCAATAATCGCTTTGTGGCGCACTTCAAAGTCGAGGTTTTTCTCCAACCCAGGCTGGTTAAACAGCTCCATCGCCCGCTCGTGAATTGTCGCCGACTCGCTATGCATATAGGGCATATACAGAAACGCCCGCTGCTCACTGGATAACTCAGCATCGGCGCCAGCGGCCACCGCTTCCTGAGCCAGCGCCAGCGCCAAGGTATCGGTGGCAAAGGCACTGGCGTCGTCGCGATAGATATTGCGCGAGAACTGATCCAGCACGATGATCTCCGCGAGCCGCCCTTGGGGCGTTTTCCGCCAGGCGTAACACTCGCACTGCGCTGCCTGGGCATGCAGAGTGCCAAACCGCTCCCGGATCACCTGATCCATCTCGGGGTCTTTTTTAAACCACTGCGCAGGCGTCAAGGCCTCAAACCAGAAATCGAGTACCGCTTGAGCATCTGATGACATTGACGCCTCCTGATGGTGACAAAAACGCTGATGGTGATAAAAACTAGCCCGTATTACGTAGACCAGCCGCAATCCCCGCCATGGTAACCATCAGTGCTCTTGAAAGATCGGCGCTGATAGCCCCGTCGGCGTCACGATTACGCTGCAAGAGCTCCGCCTGCAAGCCGTGGAGCGGATCGATATAGGGGTTACGCACATCAATCGCCTGACGAATCAGCGGCGTATTTTCCAGCAGTTCCTCCTGCTGCAGAATATCCAGCACGGACTCTTCCAGCCGTGCGAACCGCTCACGCAACTGTTTACCCAATGCCTTCAACGAAGGCTCGTCCACCAGGCGGTGCTCGTAGTAGGCAGCAATCGCCACGTCGGCTTTGGCCAACAACATTTCCAGCATATCGAGGTAGGTGCCGAAGAACGGCCACTCGTTGCGCATTTCCTGTAGCACTTCGCGCCCGCCCGGCTGCGCCAGCCGGTGCGAGAACGCCTCGCCACTACCCAGCCATGCGGGCAGCATCAGACGTATCTGCGTCCAGGCAAAAATCCACGGAATCGCGCGGAGTGTCTCCACCCCACCATCCTGGCGGCGTTTAGTTGGCCGCGAGCCCAACGGCAGCCTACCCAGTGCGCCTTCCGGTGTTACCGAACGGAAGTAAGGTACAAAGTCCGGGTCTTCACGCACAACGCCAACATAGGCGGCGTGGGCAACGCTGGAAAGCTGGTCCATCTCTTCGCGCCAGTGCGGTTCGGGTGCCCTCGGCGGCAGCAGCGTGGCCTCCAACACCGCACAGGCATAAATTTCCATCGAACGCAGGGCAATATCGGGCTGACCAAACTTGAAGCGAATCATCTCGCCCTGTTCAGTCACCCGTAGGCTGCCGTTCACCGAGCCAGGCGGCTGGGAAAGAATCGCCGCGTGGGCGGGGCCGCCGCCACGGCCAACGGTGCCACCGCGGCCATGAAACAGGGTGAGGTCGACACCATGGCGCTCACACACATTGACCAACGACTCCTGAGCGCGGTACTGGGCCCAGGCGGCGGCCAGCTGCCCGGCGTCCTTCGCAGAATCCGAGTAGCCAATCATCACCTCCTGGCCCTTGCGCATCAGCTTGCGATAGCCCGGCAGCGCCAGCAGTTGGTCGATCACGTCGCCTGCGTGATCCAGGTCGTTCAGGGTTTCAAACAGCGGTGCAATCGGCAGGGTCACGTTGCCGCCGGCCTCTTTCATCAACAGCGCTACGGTAAGCACGTCTGACGGTTCAGCCGCCATGGAGATGATGTAGGTCCCCAGCGCTTCACTGTGCTCCTGGGCGACCACCTTGAAGGTATCGAGCACCTCGCGGGATTCTGCCGAACACTCCCAGCGGCGCGGGATCAGCGGCCGCCGCGATTCAAGTTCGGCCAGTAAAAATTCCTGGCGCTGGGCTTCATCCCACTCACGGTAGTGACCCAGGTTCAGCGCGTCGGTCAGCTCTTCCATTACCTGGGCATGACGGCTAGCTTCCTGACGCAGGTCGAGCTTGGTCAGCGTGACGCCGAAGACCGCCACCCGGCGCAGGGTGTCCAGCAGCGCGCCGTTGGCGATGGTGTCCAGGCCCACATCGCACAGAGAACGGTAGCAGGCCAGCAAGGGCGCATACAGCTGGTCGCGGGTTTCGATAATCGGCCCGCCGTCATAGTTATGCCCCTCCAGCTCGGCCTTTGCCCAGTCGCGAGTGGACTCCATTTTCGCCAGCAGGCGCTTCAGTACTTCGCGGTAAGGCTCTGCCACGTCGCCCGCTTCGGCTTTAAGGGCGCTATTGGCCTTCCACATGGAGAGCTCGGTCTTGAGTTGCTCAAGGTCACGCAGGTAGAGGTCTGCTGCCATCCAACGCCCCAAAAGAAGCACTTCTTTGGTGACCTTGGCCGTGACGTTCGGGTTGCCATCCCGGTCACCTCCCATCCAGGAGGCATAGCGAATGGGCGCGGCGTCCAGCGGCAAGCGTTCGCCAGCGGTATCGAGCAGCAGGTTGTCCAGATCACGATGAAAGTCAGGCACCGCCTGCCACAGCGAATTTTCAATCACGGCAAAGCCCCACTTGGCCTCATCGACGGGCGTGGGTCGTTCATGGCGAATCTCGTCGGTATGCCAGGCTTGACTGATCAGTTCCTCCAGCCGCCCCTGTGCGCGGGCACCACGCTCAGGGTAGTCATCAGAACCTTCAATGGCCGTCAGGCAGTCGTCGATGGCATCGTACTTTTGAATCAGCGTGCGGCGAATGACTTCGGTAGGGTGCGCGGTGAGCACCAGTTCAACCCGCATATTGGCAAGGCTCTCGACCAGCTTGCGCGGCGAGTTGCCTGCCTGCTCGGCGCGCTTGAGCAGCTCGCCTAGCACCGGCTGCGAGCCTGGCTTGTAGTCTTCAACACGGCGGAATCGCGCCCGGTAGTGCTGCTCGGCGATATTGGCGAGATTGAGGAACTGGTTGAAAGCACGGGTGACGGGCAGCAAATCCTGCTCAGGTAGCTGACGCAGGTATTCAATCAAATCACGTTGCTGTAGCGAATCACCCTGCCGCCCCTGCTTGGCATGGGCACGAATGGTTTCGATTTTATCGACAAATGATTGGCCTAGGTCGTCGGCAATGGTACGCCCCAGGCTGTCGCCCAGAATACGCACGTTATCGCGCAGCGATTCGTGTAGATCATGGCTCATGGCGTGGCCTCCTTGCAGGGGTCGCGTATAAACGGTTGATAACGATGTTATTGGGTGTCTTCGGCTTTGGCTGCCTGCCAGTGGGCTTCCATCTCGTCCAGCGTGGCCTCGGCGAGTGGCCGCTTGGCAGCGCTGAGTTCGCCCTCTACGTAGCGAAAGCGCCGCTCGAATTTGGCATTGGTCGCGCGCAGGCACTGTTCCGGGTTGGCCCCTAGCGTGCGTGCTAAATTAGTGACGGCAAACAGCAGATCACCGACTTCTTCATGGGCGTGCTGCTGGTCGCCTGCGGCAAGGGCCTCTTCCACTTCATCAAGCTCTTCGCGGATCTTGGCCAGAACGCCATGGGAATCCGGCCAGTCAAAGCCCACCCTTGCCGCGCGTTTGGAAAGCTTGGCCGCACGGCTAAGTGCGGGCAGGGTTCGGGGCACGTCATCAAGCACCGAGGCAGGTACGCCTGCCCTGTCAGCACGCGCCCTTTCGTCACGTTCTGCGGCTTTCAGCGATTCCCAGCGGCTATTCACCTGCTGTGTCTGTACGTCCCTGGCACTGACCCCCGGTGGTCGACGTGAGTTCAAGGTGCCGTCGGGGAAGACATGCGGGTGGCGACGCAACATCTTGTCGGTGAGCGTATCGATAATGTCATGGAAATCGAAGCGCTGCTCTTCCGCCCCGAACTGGGCGTAGTAAACCACCTGAAACAACAGATCGCCCAGCTCGCCGGGCAATTCATCAAAAGCGCGGCGTTCGATGGCATCGGCAACTTCGTAGGCTTCTTCAAGAGTGTGCGGCACGATGCTGTCCCAATCCTGCTTGATATCCCAGGGGCAGCCCTGCTCATGGTCTCGAAGCACCTGCATCAGGGTGAGCAAATCATCCAGCGAGTAACGCATCAGCCCCTTCCCCCCCGCGCTGTCTTGTCTGGGTCGGTGTCGCGCAGGCGACGCACCTCGGTCACATTGGGCAATTGTTGAATACGTGAGAAAAGACGCCCCAGCGCTTCCAGACCATCGACTTCCAGGGTAATGCGAAGCCGGGCAATACCTTCGTCAGTGTCGGTCAGCGTATTCACCGCCAGCACGTTGACTTTTTCGTTGCCCAGCAGACCGGTGACATCGCGCAGCAGGCCTGAACGGTCCCAGGCCTGGATCTCGATAGTTACCGGATAGCGCGTCTCGGCGCGCTCACCCCACTCCACCTCAATAATGCGCTGGGGTTCGTCCAGGCGCAATTGCAGGATGTTGCTGCAATCCTGGCGATGTACCGTCACGCCGCGACCCTGGGTAATGAAACCGACGATGGGTTCGCCGGGAACCGGGCGACAGCAGTTCGCCATGCTGGTTTTCAGGTTGCCGACCCCCAGCACGGTAATATCGCTTTTGGTCGCCTTGCTGGACTGACGCTTGGGCTTGGCCAGCAGTCGGTCGAGCTGGTCCTGGTCATCGGTTTCACCAAACAGCTGCTGGGCCTGGTGAAGAACCTGTCCAATGCGCAAGTCGCCCGCCCCCAAGGCGGCATACATGTCATCCGGCGTTTGGTAATTAACCGCTTTGGCCAGCTTGGGAAGATCGAGCCCATCGACATCCAGGCGGCGCATTTCACGATCAAAAAGCACGCGACCTTCGTCCAGGTTTTGATCGCGGGCCTGGTACTTGAACCAGGCCTGGATCTTCGCCCGGGCCCGGGAGGTGCGCACATAGCCAAGACTCGGGTTGAGCCAGTCCCGGCTTGGCCCGCCTTTTGTCGCTGTAAGAATTTCGACCTGCTGACCGGATTTCAGCTTGTAGGTAAGCGGCACGATACGGCCATTGACCTTGGCCCCGCGGCAACGGTGTCCAATTTCAGTGTGCACGCGATAGGCGAAATCGATAGGCGTGGCGATCCGTGGCAAATCGATCACGTGGCCATCGGGGGTAAACACGTAGATGCGGTCCGGGGCGACATCACTTGAAAGCCCTTCGCGCAGGTCGCCAAAGCCGCCAACCTCGTCCTGCCACTCGAGCACCTGGCGCAGCCAGGCGATTTTTTCCTCGTAGCTGCGGCTCTTGGCGTTGGTGTCGTGGCCCTTGTAGCGCCAGTGGGCACAGACCCCTAGCTCGGCTTCGTCGTGCATCGCAAAGGTGCGAATCTGAATTTCCAGAACCTTGTTTTCCGGTCCCATCACAGCCGTGTGCAGCGACTGGTAGCCGTTTTTCTTGGGGTTGGCAATGTAGTCGTCAAACTCGTTGGGTACGTGATGCCAACGGGAATGAACAATCCCCAATACCGTGTAGCAATCGGCCACTTCAGGCACCAGGATACGTACGGCGCGTACGTCGTGAACCTGGGAAAAATCGATCCGCTTGCGCTTCATTTTGCGCCAGATCGAATAGATGTGCTTGGCGCGCCCATCGACATCGTAATGATGGATGTTCTGAGCTTCCATCAAGCCTTTCAAGGTCTCTACGACATCATTGATATAGCGGTCCCGGTCAAGGCGTTTTTCCGCCAGTAGCTTGGCAATCGCTTTGTATTCATCTTCGTGGAGATAACGAAACGAGAGGTCTTCCAGCTCCCACTTGAGCTGGCCAATACCCAGGCGGTGCGCCAACGGTGCATAGATATCGGCCACTTCCCGGGCGACCTGTTGGCACTTTTCACGGGGCGCATCTTTGACCTGGCGCAGGGCACAGGCACGCTCGGCAATTTTGATCAGCGCCACGCGCACGTCACTGACCATATTGACCAGCATCTTGCGCAGGTTTTCCTGCTGGTTGTGCTGGCCCATGCCATGGTTGGGGGCCAGCGGGTAGCTGATCGCGGCCATCTGCAAGACACCATCGATGAGGTTGGCCACCTCATCGCCGAAGCGCTTGGTGACTCCCTCCAAACTCAACAGGCCTTCTCGCACCGCACGATAGAGAACGGCTGCTTCCAACGTTGACTGGTCGAGCTTGAGTTCCCCCAGGATGTCGGCCATCTCCAGGCCCATACGAAAGCTGGAACCCGGCGTCAGCCACACACGGTGTGACCTGGGCGCCTCGAGCTCCAGGGTTTGAGCAAGCTCACAGGCCTCGCGTAAACGCGCTGGTTCCGGAAGACGCACGTCTTCTTGCAGGCGAGATAACCATTTCTGCAAGTCCACCGTTCCGCTGTCGGTTAGCGGCTGGTCTTCACGCACTTTTACCATGACGATTCTCATCCATTCGAGGCAGCCGTTTGCGACACCGCTGCCGAGGCTAACGACGTTTTAGGCACACTTAGTGTGTTCAAACAGCATCAGCGTTTCCATATGTGCAGTGTGCATGAACATGTCGGCCACTGCGACGCGGTTGATGCGGTAACCTGCATGCACAAGATGTGCCGCATCACGGGCAAGCGTGGCGGGATCACAGGAAATATACATTATCCTGGCAACCGGATTGCGCGCCAGTGCTTGGCAAATGACCTCGGCCCCACTACGTGGCGGGTCAAGCACCAGTGCCTCCAGACCTTCGGCCTTGAGCAGGGAGGCGACGGTATCCGGGTCGCTGAGATCGGCCTGTTGGCCCGTCACATCAAGTCGATTTCGATGGGCATTATCCGCAAGCCGCTCGACCATGGCAGGACTGCCTTCCACGGCATGTACACATGCTCCGGCCGCTGCCATTGGCAGGCTGAAGTTACCGATACCGGCGAACAGGTCCATCGTTCGTTGGCCGGGCGAAAGCGCCAGCCAATGCATGGCAGTATTGACCATCTGCTGATTCACGGCGGCGTTGACTTGTAAAAAGTCACCAGGCGCAAAATGAAGAGTCAACGGCGTCGCATCCGGCCTATCGAGGGTCTCTTCCAGTACCGGCGCTGCACCATACCAATGCAGTCTCGGGCTCTCACGCCCTAACCAGGTGCCTAAAGCGACTTGGTGGTGGTCAGCAAACGCCTGCCAGCGCTCGGCGTCCAATGGATTGGCTTTCAATTGACGAACCAGAACGACTCGCTGGCTGGCGGTCGCCAGCAGTTCGATATGCCCAACCTGACGCGGGGCATCCAGCGTTGCCAGCAGATCGCGCAAGGGAGCAATCAGCGCTTGCAACCCATCGACCAGCACCACACAGCGTTCGATGTCGATCAGTCTGTGAGAATGGGCCGCTCGAAAGCCCAGCCGTGGATGGCCGTCAGCATCGACCTTAACGCCCAGGCGCGCCCGCCGACGGTAGCCCTGAACATCGTCGTGCAACGATTCGATCTCACCCAGTTCGATTCCCTGGCGGGCCATTAAATCACGCACGACCTCTCTTTTATGCTCGCGCTGCGCCGCCACTGTCATGTGCTGAAGATCGCAGCCGCCGCAATGGCTGAAATGCGGGCACGGCGGCGCAACACGCTGCGCCGAGGGGGTCAGCAGATTTTTGACGTGCGCTTCGTCGTAGCGCTTGCGGGTCTGGTGAACCGCCACGTCAACGTACTCGCCGGGTAGCGCCTGGTCGATAAAAACCGTTTTGCCCTCGGCGTTGTGAGCCACCCCCCGGCCGTCATGCGCCAGGCGCTCTATCACCAGCGTGTTTGACTCTTGCGGCGACTGGCTCGAGGGTTTCGCCGTGGGTTGGCGTGCCAGCCCGGAATGCCCCGACGCGGGACGCGGCGGTCGCCGTTTTCCCAGCATGGCCATCTATACCTCCGGGGCAAACAAGCCCGTGGAAAGATAGCGATCTCCGCGATCGCAGACGATAAACACGATCACGGCATTTTCCACCTGCTCGGCAATACGCAGCGCGCCCGCCAGGCTCCCGCCGGAGGAGACGCCCGCAAAAATGCCCTCTTCACGCGCCAGACGCCGCATGTGCTCCTCGGCTTCGTGCTGGGCAATATCCAGCGTGGCATCCACTCGTGGCGCTTCAAAGATGGCTGGCAGATATTCCTGCGGCCAGCGCCGGATCCCCGGAATGCTCGCCCCATCTGCTGGCTGCAGGCCAACAATCTGGATGGCAGGATTCTGCTCTTTCAGATAACGCGATACCCCCATGATGGTACCGGTTGTCCCCATGGAGCTGACAAAATGGGTTACCTCGCCGCCCGTCTGCCGCCAGACTTCAGGGCCTGTCGTCCGATAGTGGGCCAGGGGATTGTCCGGATTGGCGAACTGGTTGAGCGGCTTGCCTTCCCCCCGAGCAATCATGTCGTCGGCAATATCCCGGGCTTCTTCCATGCCGCCTTCCTTACTTGCCGACACCAGCTCAGCGCCGAATGCTGCCATGGCCTGCTTACGCTCCTCGGATGCGCTCTCGGGCATTATCAGCACCATGCGGTAACCCTTAATGGCAGCGGCCATCGCCAGGGCAATCCCGGTATTGCCCGATGTGGCCTCGATCAGCGTGTCGCCGGGCGTAATATCGCCGCGCGCTTCTGCCTCGCTGAGCATCGACAACGCGGGCCGGTCTTTCACCGACCCTGCCGGATTGTTACCTTCCAGTTTCGCCAGGAGGGTATTGTTGCGCCCCGCGCTGATACGCTTCAGACGCACCAACGGCGTGTTGCCAACCACCTCTTCTAACGTGGGATAATCCATCGCATCAATTCCTTATCGTGATCGTTACCTACATTATATCGGTGCTAACGTACACTGGACAGGTAACCCTCTTGAATCAGCAGGCTGCTTTCATGTCTTTGAACACGCGACTTCTTTTTGCGCTGCTTGGCCTTCCGCTTGTGGTCTATGCCTGCATGGCGATACTGCTCATCATCCAAAACGACCAAAAAGCCCACGCGCTGTTAGAGGAGCGTATTGTAAGCGCCAGTCACGCCATTGCCCCCGACATGGCAGAGGCGTTACTGGAAACAGATATTGATCAGTTGGACACCCACGTTGCCGCCTTCCTGGCACAGCCGAGCATCAGTTCAGTCACCATCTTCGATGATCACAAAAACCGTCTCATGGTGCGCGGGCGCACCAACTCAGCATCACCGCTCTCGTCATATCCCGATACCACACAACTGGTCACCACTGATGATGGATGGCGCTTGCAAGCTCCTCTGGAGGCGTCGACGACAGGCAACGAATCTCCCTCACGAGCGGGGTGGCTCGAAGCCACGATTGACACCTATTCACTAAACCTTGCTCGCTATCAGATGATTGCCAGTTTAAGCCTGGGCGGCATGCTTCTCGGGCTTTGCCTGTTCCTGATTGCCTTTGCGATCAGCCGCTATGTCACGCGGCCCATTGAAGAGGCAAACCATGCACTTTATCGTCTGACGCGGGGCGATTATGAGCAAACGGCGATGTCACATGACGCCGTCGAGCTTAACCGGTTAGCCCAACAGATCAATGCCCTTGCCCGTCATCTCCAAAGCGCCAAACATGACATGCAAACGCAAATCGAACAGGCGACCAGCGAACTCCAGGAATCCATGGAGACCATCGAAGAACAGAATATCAAGCTCGACTTGGCCCATCGCAGCGCGGTGCGGGCCAATACGGTGAAGTCGGAGTTTCTCGCCAACATGAGTCACGAGATCCGTACA
The DNA here is from genome assembly GCF_002119345.1 of Halomonas sp. CSM-2. Classification (NCBI taxonomy): domain Bacteria; kingdom Pseudomonadati; phylum Pseudomonadota; class Gammaproteobacteria; order Oceanospirillales; family Halomonadaceae; genus Halomonas; species Halomonas sp. CSM-2. The sequence goes on from NZ_NBYR01000009.1 coordinate 162,301, forward strand.
CCACTGAACGGGATCATCGGATTTTGTCGGCTACTGGGCCGTTCATCCCTGGATGCCCGCCAGCGCGATTGGCTACAGCACGTGCATAGGGCCTGCGATAACCTGCTCATGCTGGTCAACGATGTGCTCGACTTTTCCAAGCTGGAAGCCAACCGGCTAACCCTGGAAGAAGCCGATATCGACATCGTGACGCTGGTTGATGAGGTTCTCGGCCTGCATGCCCCCGAAGCCCAGCGTAAACACCTTCATCTGGTGGCCATGGTGTACGACGATGTGCCAACACCGCTCAGCGGCGACCCGCTCAGACTGCATCAGGTGCTCAACAACCTGCTCAGCAATGCCCTCAAGTTTACCCATCAGGGCGATGTGGTCGTCAGGGTCATGCTGGAGCACTATGCGGGCAAACATGTCGTGCTGAATATCAGCGTCAGCGATACAGGCATCGGCCTGAGCGAAGAACACCAGCAACAGTTATTCAGCGCCTTTTCTCAAGCCGAGCCCAGCCACCCCCGGCAGTTTGGCGGCAGCGGGCTCGGCTTGACCATCTGCCGTCAGCTCATTCACCGTATGGGGGGCGAGATCAGCGTCGAGAGCGAACTGAATAAAGGCTCGACGTTCTCTTTTACCCTGCCCCTCCAGGCCACCCACGCCGACGAGCGCAGCCCAGAGCTGCGCCTTGACGGTCCGATCATCCGCGTTCACGAACCACACACCACCACGCGCCATGTGCTGGATCATCTACTGGAACGCTGGGGAGCAATGCCGGTCGCGCTTTCCAGCAACGCGGCCAGCGATTTGCTGCTCATCAGTCTTGACCAGGATGATTTACAACCCAAGGCGCTTAGCCAATGGCAGGACATCATCCGTGCCGCCGAGTGTCCCGTACTGGTGCTGGTCAACGGGTCAAGCTTTGAACTGCCAAAACTCGATTTTCCGTTCAAAGGCGAGCTGCTTTGCAAGCCATTTACCCGTTCGCAACTGGCTGTCTCGCTGACGCATCTATTGGTGTCGGTCAGCGAAGTCCCCTCCCTCCAAAACGCTCCTCTTCCGGCGTTACCTGCCGCGGACGAGGGGTATCGATTATTGGTTGTCGACGACAATACATCCAACCGACAACTGCTCAGTGCGTTATTGGAGGCACCCGGTCGGCACATTACCTTGGCGGAAAGCGGTCATGAAGCGATCAAGATTGGTCGGGAGCAGACGTTTGACATGGTGTTCATGGATATCCGCATGCCTGAGATGGATGGTGTCCAAGCCACCCAGACGCTGCGACGCATCAGCAATGCCTGGAGCCGCTGTCCGATCATTGCGGTGACCGCGCACGCGCTGAATAGTGAGCGTCAGCACTGGCTGGCCGAAGGGCTGGACGACGTGATTATCAAGCCGATAGACGAACATGACTTGAACCAATTGCTCAACCGGTTCCTGGGCATTGACGCACCGGATTCAGCGCCCCTGCCGACTAAAAAGCTGCCCAGCGAAACCTCGACATCTGCCACGTTACCGGTGATCGACCTGACGCTGGGTACACGCCTGGCCGGCGGCAAGGACGACATTGCACGGGCCCAGATCAAGCGCCTGATCGACAATTTGCCCGCCACGCGGCAAGCCATGGATGCCGCTCATCAGCAGCGCGACATTGAAGCGCTGCTGGACAACGTCCACGACCTGAACGGTGCCAGCCGCTACTGCGGGACCCCCGAGTTAGCACTGATTGTCGAGACCCTGGAAACCCGGCTGCGCACCAGCGGGCTGGACCATGCGGACACCCTCATCAACGATCTTTACCGGGCCATGGACAAGCTCATTGCCCAGCGCGGAACGCTTGGCTAGGACGACCTAGCTTTCCAGGACCACTTAGCTTTCCAGGACTACAAACGCAATGGCATAGTCATCTTCATCGCTTAACGTGATATGCAGAGCGGCCACCCCGGCGGCTGACGCTTTCTCGGCGGCAGCCCCCTGGAGGTTAAAGTAGGGTTTGCCCAGGGCATCATTGAGCACCTGAATATCGCGCCACTGCAACCCATGCCGCAATCCCAGGCCCAGCGCTTTGACAAAAGCCTCTTTGGCCGCAAACCGCTTGGCCAGAAAGGCGACGGGATGCGCTTTCTGTTGCCACATGACGTGTTCTTCAGGGCCCAGGATACGCAGTGCGAAGCGCGGTCCATGACGCTTTAAGGCCCGCTCAAAACGCTCTATCCGCGCTATATCTGAGCCGATACCGACGATCACGGATCAGTGCCCACAGCAGCCATCATGGACATGACCGTGCTGCTCCTCATGTTCATGGTCATGAGCATCCAGCGCCGCCATCAGACCGGCTTCCTGACCCGCGATTATCAACCGTTTCATCTCGGCAACGGCGTCTTTCAGACCAACAAAGAGAGCGCGTGCAATAATCGCGTGGCCGATATTCAACTCATTGATGCCCGGCAATGCGGCGATGGCCTCAGCGTTATGGTAATGCAGCCCGTGGCCGGCATTGACCACCAGCCCAAGTGATACCGCGTGCGTGGCGGCAGCGGTTAACCGCTGGTACTCGGCCGTGGCTATCTCACTGCCCGGGCGCGCCTCGGCATACGCACCGGTGTGCAATTCAACGACCGGCGCACCCGTGCGCTGCGCCGCATCGATCTGGTCAGCGTCCGGATCAATGAATAACGACACCTCGCAACCGGCTGCCGCAAGTCGCTGGCAGGCACTGGCAACAGCGTCGAAACCACCCGCCACATCGAGACCGCCTTCAGTGGTCAATTCTTCGCGCTTCTCGGGCACCAGGCATACATGGGCGGGGCGAATCTCCTCGGCAAGGGCCAGCATTTCCTCGGTCAGCGCCATTTCCAGGTTCATGCGCGTATTGAGCACCTCGGCGAGCAGCTTCACGTCGCGCGGTTGGATATGGCGGCGATCTTCACGCAGGTGCACGGTAATGCCGTCGGCGCCCGCCTCTTCGGCTAACAGCGCCGCCTGCACAGGATCCGGATAGCGGGTGCCGCGTGCCTGACGCAACGTGGCAATGTGATCGATGTTGACACCTAACAGTATCCGGGGGGGATGCATAAATGACCTCCAGTTTTATAAAGGGTGACTACCTAACGTTGGCGACGCTGGGCGAGATCGCGCATCAACTCCCGGGAGCGTAATGCGGTGGTCCCCAGATGCGGTGCCAGGGCGGCACGCATGACGGCTTTCAACGCATTGGAAAGTGTCGGTTCCTGCCAGTCATGGTGATCAATATAACGCAGGGTTCGACCGTCCAGCCCTTTGGCGGCCGGGATGAACGCCCGGCTGGCCGCATCGAATCGGTAGTGGGCATGTGGATCGAGTGCGCCACCGTCGGGGGTGCAGAAGCGTGGCGTGGCGTCCAGGACCTCCAGGAGCGACCATTCGTAACGGCGCAGCGCCAGCGCACGGGCGGCTGGCACCGGCAGCGCCTCCAGCAAGGCCGTGTAAAAGGCGAAGACATTGCCTGCGGGCAGTTCCAGCGGCAACAGGCGAGTCGCAATCTCGTTGGCATAAAACCCACAAAGCAGGCCCTCGCCCGCCAACAGCGCTGTCGCTCCCCGTGATTCCATCAGGTTCAGCCGCTTGAGCTCACGTTCGCCTCGCCAGGTTACTAGAAGAGGAGTAAAAGGCTGAAGCCGCTGGCGCGATTTTGACGTGGGTCGCTGACCGCCCTGGGCGACCGCTCGGATACGCCCATGGTGGAGTGTCAACAGATCCACCAGCGCACTGGTTTCGCGGTATGGCCTTCGGTGAAGCAGGAAGGCCGGCTCCGCCGACATTGCCATGCTCAATCGAGATCGTAGCCCAGGCTCTTCAGCGCGCGCTCATCGTCTGACCAGCCACGTTTAACCTTCACCCACAGATTCAGCATGACTTTGGTACCCAGCGCACGCTCCATATCCAGGCGCGCCTCACGGCCAATGCTCTTGATGCGCTCGCCATTTTCACCGATCAAAATGACTTTCTGCCCCTGGCGTTCCACCAGAATCAGCGCACTGATGTGGGTCACGCGCTCAGTTTCGCGAAACTCTTCTATTTCCACGGTCATCTGATAGGGCAACTCGTCACCCAACTGGCGCATGACTTTTTCCCGCACCAGCTCAGCCGCCATGAACCGCAGGCTACGATCGGTAATCTGGTCTTCGGGGAAATAGTGAATGCTTTCGGGAAGATGCTTGGCAACCTCTTCCTCGAGGGTATCTACCTGGGTACCATGCTTGGCGGAAATGGGCACAATGGCGGCAAACTCACGGCGCGCTCCCACCTCGGAAAGCCAGGGGAGCAGGTCGCTTTTGTCATTGAGACGGTCCACCTTGTTAACCGCCAGGATGATGGGCGCATCGACGTGTTCAAGGCGCTTAAGCACCGCTTGGTCCTCATCGGTCCAACGAGTGCGGTCAATAATGAACACGACACAGTCAACGTCACGCAGGGCCTGGGTCGCCGCCTGGTTCATGAACCGGTTAATCGCTTTATTGCGATCTTTGGACATGATGTGCATGCCCGGTGTATCGACGTAAATAAACTGGGCGTCGCCTTCCGTCTTGATCCCCATCACCTGGTGGCGTGTGGTCTGCGGCCGCCGGGAGGTAATCGAAATCTTCTGCCCCAGAATACGATTCATCAAAGTGGATTTGCCGACATTGGGGCGGCCGACAATCGCAACGAATCCACAGGACTGGCTCATGCATTGTCTCCAGGACGTTTTTCAAGGTGGGCGAGCGCTTCTTCAGCGGCTTGCTGTTCTGCGTGGCGACGGCTGGGGCCTTTGCCCGTTGTGTGTTCGCTCAGCAGATCAATGTAACATTCCACAGTGAACATCTGGGCGTGGGCCTCCCCCTTGACGCTAACCACTTCGTAGCGGGGTAGCGCCGCCTGGCGAGACTGAAGAAATTCCTGCAGCCGTGTTTTAGGGTCTTTCTGGGTGTCCTGCAGCGATATACCCGCCAGCCGTTCGGCGTACCATGACAGGACACGCTCGCGAACGGCATCCATGCCTGCATCCAGGTAGATGGCACCGATCACCGCTTCTACCGCATCCGCCAGAATCGATTCCCGGCGATGCCCGCCGCTTTTCATTTCGCCTGAGCCTAACCGTAAGCATTCACCAAACGTCATTTCCCTGGCCAGCTCTGCCAGCGTTTGTCCTTTAACCAGACGCGCCCTCAGGCGCGATAGCTGACCTTCACGGGCCTGCGGAAAACGCTCATAAAGGGCTTCCGCAATCACGAAATTGACGATGGAATCGCCCAGAAACTCCAGGCGTTCATTATTGCGGCCGCCGTAACTGCGGTGGGTCATGGCCAGCTCTATCAGCGTAATATCGCCGAAGGTATGGCCAATACGTCGGCAAAAAGCGGTTAACGAAGTACTCACGGGGCCCCTACGTCATTGACGTCGACTAAAAATAAATGGTTATACATGACGATTGTTTTCATTACTCAATACGGCGCACGTCGGTAAAGCTTGGCAGACCACCATCCCAGTGCATCCAGACAGCAAAGGCGCGCCCGACAATATTGTCTTCAGGCACAAACCCCCAGTAACGGCTGTCGTTGGAGTGGTCGCGGTTGTCGCCCATGGTGAAATAGTGGCCTTCGGGCACCTCCACCTCACGCATCTGCGGCCCGGGATCACGGGGGTTGTTATAGATATAATGCTCCACGTCACCTAAACGCTCTTCAAATAACGGCTGCTGAGTCGCGCTCTCTTCCATCAGCTCCTTGGGCACCGGCTCGCCATTGATGTACAGCTGTTTGCCTTCATAGCGAATCTGGTCACCAGGCAGACCTACCACGCGTTTGATGAAGTTGACCGAGGGCTCTTCAGGGAAGCGAAACACCATGACATCGCCACGTTCAGGATCATCGACTTCAAGGAACCGCGTATTGACGACCGGTAGGCGCAGGCCATAAGCGAACTTGTTGACCAGAATAAAGTCGCCCACCTCAAGGGTCGGACGCATCGACCCGGAAGGGATTTGAAACGGCTCAACGATAAAGCTGCGTACCACCAGCACGACCAGCAATACCGGGAAGAATGAGCGCGAATAATCGACTAGCCATGGCTCTTTAAGCAGCTTTTCCCGGGTGGCCGAGTCCACCCCCTCTTGGGTATTGGCGTCGGCGCGCTCGACACGCTCCCGACGCTTGGGACGCAGCCAAACCACATCAAGCAAATAGATAACGCCAGAAAGCGCAACGGCAAGTACCAGCAGTAATGCAAAATCCATGGGTGGACGTCTTCCTTAGTCGTTAACCTTGAGTACAGCAAGGAAGGCTTCCTGGGGGATCTCCACCCGACCGACCTGCTTCATACGTTTCTTACCAGCTTTCTGTTTTTCCAGCAGTTTTTTCTTACGGCTAACATCACCGCCGTAACATTTTGCCGTCACGTTTTTACGCAGCGCTTTGACAGTGGAGCGCGCCACGACCTGCCCTCCGATAGCGGCCTGAATCGCCACGTCATACATTTGCCGGGGGATCAACTCTTTCATTTTCTCCACCAGCAGTCGACCCCGCGAGTGGGCGTGATCGCGGTGAATAATCACCGCGAGGGCATCTACTTTATCACCGTTAATCAGCACGTCCAGGCGGGCCAGTTGGGCCGCTTCAAAACGCTCAAAATTATATTCAAGCGACGCGTAACCCCGTGAAATAGACTTCAATCGATCAAAAAAGTCCATCACGACTTCAGACATCGGTAATTCGTAGGTCAACTGGATTTGGTTGCCGAGAAACTGCATGTCCAGCTGGGTGCCGCGACGGAGTTCACATTCGGAAATCACATTCCCGACAAACTCCTGGGGTACCAGAATACTTGCTCGCACAACGGGCTCGCGCATTTGCTCAACGTCGGCCATGTCGGGCAGCTTGGAGGGGTTCGATACGTAAAGGAGATCGCCATTTTTCATGGAAAGCTCGTAGACCACCGTGGGAGCGGTCGTCAGCAGGTCCAGATCGTATTCACGTTCCAGGCGCTCTTGAATGATCTCCATGTGGAGCGTGCCAAGAAAACCTACCCGGAAACCAAAGCCCAACGCATCCGAATTTTCAGGTTCGTATTCGAGCGAGGCATCGTTAAGTGCCAGCTTTTCCAACGCATCGCGAAAATCTTCATAATCATCGGAATTGACGGTGAAGATCCCGGCATACACCTGCGGTTTGACCTTTTTAAAGCCTGGCAGCCTGGGCACATCCGGTGTTTTGGTATGCGTGATGGTATCACCCACCGGGGCACCGTGAATGTCTTTAATACCCGCCACGATAAAGCCCACTTCGCCAGCACGCAGAATATCGGTCTGTTTGCGCAGCGGCGTAAAAATACCCACTTCAGTGGTATTCCAATCCCTATTTGTGGAATTGATTCGGATCTTGTCGCCTTTGCGCAGCGTACCGTCAAACAGGCGAACCAACGACACAACCCCAAGGTAGTTATCAAACCACGAGTCGATAATCAACGCTTGCAAGGGGGCGTCAGGGTCGCCTTTGGGGGGCGGTATATCGCGTACCAGACGTTCTAACAGCTCATCGATGCCAATCCCGCTTTTAGCGGACACCTGACAGGCATCGGTCGCATCAATGCCGATGATTTCCTCGACTTCCTGAGCCACCCTGTCAGGGTCGGCCTGGGGCAAGTCGATTTTATTCAGCACCGGCAATACTTCCAGGCCCTGTTCAACGGCGGTGTAGCAGTTGGCAACCGACTGGGCTTCAACCCCCTGAGCGGCATCGACAACCAGCAGCGCGCCCTCGCAGGCGTAAAGCGAGCGGGACACTTCATAAGAAAAGTCGACGTGCCCGGGCGTGTCGATAAAATTGAGCTGGTAGACCTGCCCGTCGGACGCGGTGTAGTCCAGCGTTACCGACTGAGCCTTGATGGTAATGCCACGCTCGCGTTCGATATCCATCGAGTCAAGCACTTGTTCTTTCAATTCGCGCTCGGTTAAACCACCACAGGTTTGAATCAACCGGTCTGATAGGGTGGATTTGCCGTGATCAATGTGCGCGATGATCGAGAAGTTTCTAATGTGCTTGATTTTGCTAACTGTTTCTTGGGTCATTGGCCGTTTTTATCCGGTATATGTACGCAACCATGTACGGTTAACAGTCTTGCTGTGGTATACGCAGTAGAAATTTGACGCCATTGTACCGTTACGACGGTCCCGGTGCTATGTGCAAAAAAAAGAGCAAAAAAAACGACAGCCCGTTAAGTGAAAACGGACTGCCGTTATAGAGAGGTTAATCAGTTACTCAAAGCGCAGCGCCACAAAGAGCGAGCGCCCCTCGCGATAGAGGCGTAGCGGAATCGCTCGATCAGTGGGCAACTCCTCCACGATGCGACGCAGCTCTTCAGGCGACGTTAAGCTGCGATGGTCCAGGCTCACCAGCACATCACCTGCACGCAGCCCTGCACGTGCTGCCACGCTATCGGGCTCTATTTCACGCACGATGACACCGCCTTCCAGGTTAAGTTGCTCACGGGTTTCCTGGTCAATTTCGGCCACCGACACCCCAAGGCGTACCTGACTATCGCTGGACGACGATGGTACAGACGCTTGTTCAACGTTCGGCCAGGTCCCCAGCTCGACTGACTCACTGCGCTCTTCTCCATCACGCATCAACAGCAAGTCCACTTCGTTGCCCGGCGCGACACGCCCGATCAGACGCGGCAGACTGCTCGAACTGTCCACGGTTTCGCCGTTGACTTCAAGGATCACATCACCTGCTTGAAGCCCGCCTTTCGCCGCCGGCCCTTCAGGGTCAAGATCAGCGATTAGCGCGCCTTCGGCTTCTTCCATGCCGAATGACTCGGCCAGGTCACGGGATACGGGCTGTATCATCACCCCTAACCAGCCACGGTTAACGTACCCATCTTCGCGAAGCTGATCGGCCACATCCATCGCGACATTGATCGGGATGGCGAAGGAAACGCCCATGAACCCGCCGCTTCGCGTGAAAATCTGTGAATTGATACCAATAACTTCGCCATCGAGATTGAACAGCGGACCACCGGAGTTACCCGGGTTGATCGCCACATCGGTTTGAATGAACGGCACGTAGGCATCCCGCGGAAGCGTGCGATTGATCGCACTGATAATGCCAGCGGTCACCGAATGATCGAATCCGAATGGAGAACCTATCGCCGCCACCCACTCACCGACGCGAAGCTCGTCGGAATCGCCGAGTTCTAGCGTGGGCAAATCACTTGCCTCCACCTTCAAAAGCGCCACATCAGTTTGCGGATCACTGCCAATAAGCTCGGCGTTCAATTCACGACGGTCGTTCAAACGCACCAGAATTTCATCGGCATCCTGCACCACGTGGGCGTTGGTCATCACATAGCCGTCTTCACTGATAATGAAGCCAGAGCCCAGTGATTGGCGTTCTTCTGTTCGCCCACGACCGCTACCTGGAGGTGACGGGAAACGATCACTAAAATTATCGCCGAAGAAGTGGCGAAATATCTCGGGTATCTCCTGCCCGCCAAAATTGTCAAATGAGGGCCCGCCGCGCTGCACCGTGCGACTAGTGGAAATATTGACCACACCGGGGGCAGCGTCTTCAACGAGATCGGTAAAGTCAGGCAGATCCTGGGCGTGGGCGTTTTGCCCCAAAGCGAACAACACGACAAAGCATACCCACAATGTGGAGGAAAACATTAAGCGCTTCATGAGAACTCCTACTAAAAACACTATCATGCCAAGTTAATACAGCTCACAGCGAGCCATCCATCACGGTGCGTCGATCAATCGTGGGCGAAATAACTCCGCTCGCTGACCTAACGCATATTTAAGACCCACCATGCCACACATCAAGACACCAAAAAAAAGCCCCGGGGCAAGCCAGGTCGAATCACTCACCACACTCCCCAGGCCGGCGACCACCAATCCGGCCAGAAGCGGAAACCCGTAGACCAACCACGTCAACCGAGTCACTGAGGTTTTTTCTATCGCCACCGTTACCTCGCTGTTCAGTGGCGGAACGGGGTCTCCTTCCCAACATGCTGGTACGTCTATTTCCAACTGCCACGAGCGGGGACGCGAGAGAAGCCCCAGCCCACAACCCTGCCCTTTCGCGCATTGAGTGCAGCCAGACGATGCCGTCGCTTCAACGATAATCCCCTTGTCGTGGTAGCCCACTACCCGCGCCTTGCGCTCAATAAACGTCTTGCTCGGTAATATCGGCATCACTTCCCTCTCCACAAGTCGCCGAGGAGTGATCACCCAATCGGCACCCACAAAAAATGGACGTTGAAATAGAGAGAAGCTCTTTTCAACGTCCATTTATCACTTTCCATGTTGGCCGCTCGTTTTGTTGATCAGCGTTGGCCCAAGGGCTCTGTCACTCCTGCGGACCGCATCAACGTCGACCCTTGATCGGCTTGATATCCTGCTGCGCCTTGGGTCTGTTGCTCAAGATAAGACTGCAGCATGCGCAGTTGTTCAATGTCGATATTCGTCCCTTGCTGGGCCGAGACAGCCTGCTGGGAACTAGGCCCCACGAAGCCACCTTCACTGACATTCATCAGGCCGCTGCCCGAGGCTTGCGCGTTCATACGAAAAGGGGTCTGCTCGAACATGGGCATTTCGTTTTGCCCAGCGCCCGCTGCCTGGCCACCGGAGACAGCCGGTGTGGCGGCAAGATTGACCGGCTGCACCTGGTTAGAGGCAGGCGTCGTAGTGGTTGCTACCCCTTCATTACCACCCTGCTCGACAGTTCCGGCATTGTTGCCGAAAAACTGAACGCCGGTAATCACCATCAGCGAAACTGCCGCTGCCACGCCGGCACCACGTGCGAAAGACACGCTTCCAGCACTACGGCTTACCATCGAGTCGTCTTCCGACGCGGGTGTGGGTTCACTCTGCAAATGAGCCATTACGCCAGCGGAAAGATCAACACTCACATCCACGTCCCGTTCGCGCCGCATCATGCTGCGTGCCAAATGATAGCGTCGCCACGTATCAGCGGCATCATCATCGTTCGGTAGTGCCTTCAACACTCGGCGCAGTTCAAGCTCATCACTTTCGCTATCCATCAATGCCGAAAGTGATTCCCGTGTGTTTTGACTCATACTTCACACCCTCACACTGTTGAGAAGAAGCGCTGATGCCATCGTAATAGGTTGCTTTTACGCTGATTCACCGGCTGCTTCGCTGTCGCTTCCCATTGGGGAATGTAATGGCTTTGACGATGATGACACCAAACAGTTCACGGTGATCAGTCATTTTTCGCCATTCACGTTTAATCTACCCACATTGACCATTAATCATCGCGACTGTTCCGTGCCGTGGACACCAGGGGGCGAATATGTTCGTCAACGGCCTCGCGAGCACGAAAAATGCGCGAACGCACCGTACCCACCGGACACTGCATCACCTGTGCAATATCTTCATACGCCAGCCCGTCAAGTTCACGCAGCGTAATCGCGGTGCGCAAATCATCCGGCAGCTTTTCGATCGCCTCATAAACGGCGGCTTCCAGCTGGTCACGTGCAATCGACGCTTCGGGAGACTCGGCATCAGCCAGGCGACCGCTTTGGTCGACGATTTCGGCATCGGATATATCCAGATCGCTGCCGGGTGGACGCCGCCCGCGGGATACCAGGTGATTTTTGGCAGTATTGATCGCAATGCGATACATCCAGGTATAAAAGGCACTTTCCGAGCGAAACTTTCCCAGCGCTCGATAGGCCTTGATAAAAGCCTCTTGAGCGACGTCGTGAACTTCGGCATGGTCATGGACATAGCGCCCAATCAGGCCAATAATTTTATGCTGGTATTTCTTTACCAGCAGATCAAATGCACGTGTATCGCCTTTTTGGGCACGTTCTACAAGCTGTTGATCTGTTTCATGAGTGCCCATTCACACGCTCCCCCCACCCGGACGGTGACCGCCGAGCGCAACTCTTCCTTTAAACCCGATACATTGGGTGTTGACAGCAAGCAACATAACGTTCCTTGGGCATTGGTTAATCATTCGAATGACATGAATTGGCACTGTAACGTGATCGCCTTTTGATAGCTAAGTGTTACGCGTTCTGCACGGCGCATCAAGCGTTTACCCCTTGAACAAAACCCAGCGGCTGACTTCAATTTACCTCGCCAAGTTCCGCAACAATTGATTTTTACTGCGCTGACAAGCGATAGTAGGCGGCATGAATCGACCATCACGCATGCACAGGTAGCACAATGTCAGATCAGCAGGTCAATAATCTTAACGTCCTTGCCCAGGATGTACTTACCACCCCCGAAACCCTCAAGCAGGATGTGCCGCTTACCGACGCTGCCGAGCGCACCGTGATCGAGGGTCGCCATACCATCCAGCGTATTCTGGAAGGCAGCGATCCACGCTTGCTGATGGTAGTGGGCCCTTGCTCTATTCACGATGTCGATGCCGCTCTGGATTATGCCAAGCGCCTTCGTAAACTGGCGGATGAGGTCAGCGACAGCCTGTATATCGTGATGCGGGTGTATTTTGAAAAGCCCCGCACGACCGTCGGCTGGAAAGGCCTGATCAACGACCCGCACATCAACGACTCGTTTGAAATCGACGAAGGCCTGCATATCGCCCGCAAGCTGCTGGTCGACCTTGCCGAGATCGGCTTGCCACTGGCTACCGAAGCTCTCGACCCGATCTCCCCCCAGTATCTGCAGGACTGCATCAGCTGGTCAGCTATCGGCGCACGCACCACCGAATCGCAAACCCACCGCGAGATGGCCTCGGGCTTGTCTTCACCTGTCGGTTTCAAGAACGGCACCGATGGCAGCCTGGATGTGGCGATCAATGCGCTGCAATCCGTTGCCAGCCCACACAATTTTCTGGGTATCAACCAGTCGGGGCAAGTCGCCATCATCCGCACCCGCGGTAACGGCTATGGCCACGTGGTACTGCGCGGCGGCAACGGCAAGCCCAACTACGATAGCGTGAGCGTTGCCCTGGCCGAGAAAGAGCTGAAAAAAGCCAACCTTTCCGCCAATATCATGATCGACTGCTCCCACGCCAACTCGAACAAGGACGCGGCACTTCAGCCCCTGGTTCTCGAAAACGTGACCAATCAGATATTGGAGGGCAATACGTCCATCATCGGTTTGATGGTGGAATCCAATATTGGCTGGGGCAATCAAAAAGTTCCGGCCGATCTGAAAGACCTTCAATACGGCGTTTCGATTACCGATGCCTGTATCGACTGGCAGACGACCGTTGACGCCTTTACCCAGATGAACGACAAGCTGGCACCGGTTCTGACCAAGCGCCGCCCGTCGTAACCCTACCTGTCGCCCACCGCGTTGAGTGCGGTGGGCGTCATGTCACGAAGCGATTTCACGCCTGAAGGGTGGTAGCGCATCCAGCAACGCCTGACCGTAGCGTCGCGTGATGACGCGCTTATCCAGCAGGGTGATCGTGCCTTTATCGCTTTCCTTGCGGATCAGCCGACCGCAGGCTTGTACCAGCTTGATCGATGCATCCGGCACGCTGATGCGCATGAACGGGTTGCCGCCCTGGCTTTCAATCCATTCGGCAAGCGTCGCCCCCACGGGATCATCCGGCACCGCAAAGGGTAACCGTGTGATGACCACATGGGTCAGGTAATCACCGGGTAGGTCGATACCCTCGGCAAAGCTGGCCAGACCGAAAATAATACTGCCCTTGCCGCTATCCACCGCCGTGCGATGACGCTCAATCAGTTCCCGCTTGGGCAATGCATCCTGAGCCAGCACGCGCTCCCTGACGGCCTCACTCAGCGCTTTCTCGACCCCTCGCAGCTGCGCCCTGGATGAGAACAGCACCAGCGCCGCCTCGCGATCCGCCAGTTGGGTCACAAAGTCGACGATCGCCTTTTCGTGGGCGTCACGGTCACTCGGGTCCGTCGCTTCCTTGGGCACACTCAGCACGGCATTGGCGTAATCAAACGGACTGGGCAGTGCCTGATAGCGGTAGCGATTGGCAAGCCCTGCCCGTTCCTGGAGCCGCTCGAAGCGACCCAGCGCCGTCAAGGTTGCCGAGGTGACAACAGCGCCATGACAGCGCCCCCAAAGGTGCTTGGCCAATGTGTGTGCGGCGGATACCGGGCTTGCCGAAAATTCGATTTCCGGCTCGCCAGCCACCCGGCTCAAGGTGATCCAGCGAGCGCTCGGCGGCGCATTGGCCGCGTCACGGTCGCTGAACGCTTGCCACAGTGAGTGGGCATCCAGCGCCCGTCCGTGAAGCAGCGCCACCAGTGGCAGCCAGGTTTCCGCCTGTTCGCGGTCCAGGCCTGTCTGCTTGTCTGGATCGAGGCTTTCGCGCAGTACATCGCTGATGCTTTCAAGGCTGCGCGACAAGGTAGCAAACAGGGTCAACAACTGCTCGGCCTGCTCGCGCAGCGCATCAGGAATCTCGCCTTTCTCAAACCGCGACTGCAGCGTGCTTTCTTCGTCCGACAGACCATTCGCGCGCCCGGCGAGCTGGTGGCCTGTGCTGAACACATCGCCCAACGCCGGTTCCAGCGTATGAATAAGTTCGGGCAAACCGGCAAGCAACCGGGCAACCGTCGGCTGGACAGCAAGCCCTTGATTCAGATCCGTCAAGCTGCTCTTGAGGGTTTTCAGCCAGCGCAGGCAACCATTGACGGCAAAGCGGTGGGCAAAATGCGACAGCGCCTTGTCAGGCAGATGGTGGCCTTCATCAAACACGAAAATACAGTCGGCGGGATCCGGCAGGATGGCCCCGCCACCCAGCGCCAAGTCCGCCAACACCAGATCGTGGTTGGCCACGATGACATCGGCGTTTTCCAGTTCCCGGCGGGAGCGAAAAAACGCGCAGGCACCAAAATGGCCGCAGCGGCGTCCGGTACACTGGCGATGATCGACGGTCAATCGACGCCAGTGGGCATCGTCAATCGCATGCGGCCAGTTATCACGATCGCCCTCCCACTCACCCTGCCCGTAGGCCTCGGCCATATCGCTGGCAATCACGCCAAGGTCACTACTCTGCGCCTGTTGCGACTGCTCGAACAGCGAAAGCGTGGGGTTTGGCTCCGCGCCTTCCAGCGCCTGATCCAGTCGCGCGACGCAGACATAACGCCCACGCCCCTTGGCCAACGCATAACGAAACGCCAGACCGCTGTGGCTGGCCAGGGATGGCAGGTCGTGGTTGAGCACCTGCTCCTGGAGCGCCACGGTGGCGGTGGAGATGATCAACCGCTTGCCACGTGCCTTGGCGATGGGCAGCGCGGCTATCAGGTAGGCCAGGGTTTTGCCCGTTCCAGTACCCGCCTCCAGCACACAAACGTGGTTATCACTTTTGCGCTTGCCTTCGTCGTCGCTCTCGATGCCACCCAGCGTGCGGGCAATTTCAGCGATCATCAGCCGCTGCCCGTAGCGCGGGGTCAAATCAAGGTTTTCCACCACGCGACGGTAGGCGTCCTGAATCTCGCTTTTAAGGGCAGTATCCAGCATGCGGCTTAGAGCATACCTTCCGGCGGATGTTCGCAGGGCAGCTTGTCGTTGATATAGCGCTCGATCTCAGGCAGAGAAAAAGCATCTTCTTCACCGACAAAACTGATGGAGACGCCTTTTGCGCCTGCCCGGCCGGTCCGCCCGATACGGTGAACGTAATCTTCCGGGTCTTCCGGCAGCGTGTAGTTGATCACGTGACTGACGTCTTCGATATGAATGCCGCGCCCTGCCACATCGGTGGCCACCAGCACCTGGATTTCGCCTTCGCGGAAGCTTTCCAGGGTCTTGATACGTTGGTTTTGCGGCACATCGCCCGACAGCATGGCGGCACTGACACCGGCTTTCTTGAGCAGACTGTCGAGTTGGCGCACCAGGTCACGGCGATTGCCGAACACCATCACCCGCTCGAAGCTTTCCTGCTCCAAGAGCTTGACCAGCAGACGCTGCTTGTCATCGTCAGAGACCAGATAGACCCGCTGGTCGATGTCGGCCTGATTCTCGACGGTCACTTCGATCTCAACGTGGGCTGGGTTCAGCGTCCATTGACTGGCCAGATTGAGAATATCGTCGGTGAAGGTGGCCGAGAACAGAAAGGTCTGGCGCTCTTCTTTCTTGGGCGTGTAGCGAATGATTCGCTTCACATCGGGAATGAAGCCCATCGACAGCATGCGGTCGGCCTCATCCAGCACCAGCACCTCGACCTCGGAAAGATCGATATCGCGCTTCTCGTGAAAATCGAGCAGACGGCCAGGCGTGGCGACAAGAAGGTCGATCTTTTTGCCAAGGCTGTCGCGTTGCTTCTGATAATCCATCCCGCCCACAACACTTGCCACATTCAGCTTGGTAAAACGGGCAAGGGCCTTGGCGTCTTTCTCGATCTGCAGTGCCAGTTCACGGGTGGGGGCGATAATCAGCGCACGCGGCGCGCCGGGCTTCTGCCCATCCGGTGTTGGCTCCTCGAGAAAATAGGCCAGCGCCGACATCAAGAAGGCAGCGGTTTTTCCGGTACCGGTCTGTGCCTTGCCGACAATATCGCCGCCGAGCAGCGTATGGCGCAGTGCCTCTGCCTGAATGGGCGTGCAGTACTCAAACCCTTGAGCATGAATCGCGCGCATTAACGGCAGCGGCAGATCGAAGTCATGAAAGCGCCATTTGCCGGCCACGGCAGGCACCTGAAACTGACGGAGATCCCAATTCGACTGACGACGACGCGGCTTCCGACGACGACGTTTAGGTTTGCGATTCTGGGCCGATGCTGTGGTCTGTTCCGACTCGCTCATAGGCTATCTATCTGTCCATTGCTGTGGATATTAGTCATCTTGACGCGCGCATTGTAACAGGGCTTGGCGATAAGAGCGCGCCCTGCTGTCGAAGGAGGTTGCTAGGCTGTTAGAATAGGCCCATTACCGAACCAAGGAGCGCGATATGACGCGTAAGAAAAAGACCCGTTCGCTGGCGGATAAAGTAACCATCAAAACCGGTCGGCGTAAAGATTATAAAAAGTGGCGTCATGATAACCCTGACCAGGTGACATCATCACGCCGTTTTGTGGCAAAAAAACAGCAGCAACGCAAACTTCAGGCAGTGCGCAAGCTGGCCCGCCAGCAGAGTGGGCAACATATCGCCATTCACCCTGACAAGGATACGGATAACCCGCCGGGAGATCGTTCGTGATGCGCCTTGTTTCTTTCAACATCAATGGCATTCGCGCGCGACTTCATCAACTGCAGGCATTGATCGATTCGCAAAAGCCCGACGTGATCGGCCTTCAAGAAACCAAGGTGCAGGATAGCGAGTTCCCGCTTGCCGATGTAGAGGCCATGGGCTATCACGTTTTCTACTATGGCCAAAAAGGTCACTACGGCGTTGCAATGCTGTGCCGTCACAAGCCACAAGCCGTCTTTTACGGCTTCCCTGACGACGAGGAAGACGCTCAGCGGCGGATGATCGGCGTCAAACTCCTCGCCGACGACGGCCAGCCCGTCACCGTGTGGAACGGCTATTTCCCCCAGGGGGAAAATATCGACCACCCCACCAAGTTCCCGTACAAGACCCGCTTTTACCAACAGCTGGCGCGCCTGCTTGATGAGCAGCACCAACCCGACGAGCGCGTGGCGGTAATGGGGGACTTTAACATTTCGCCCGAGGACCAGGATATCGGCATCGGCGAAGCCAATCGCAAACGCTGGCTGCGCGAAGGCAAAACCAGCTTTCAGCCCATCGAGCGTGAATGGCTGGAAGGCATCAAGGGGTGGGGCTTGAGCGACAGCTACCGGCTTTGCCACCCAACCGATGCTGAGTGGTTCAGCTGGTTTGATTATCGCTCCAAGGGGTTTGATCGTGAACCCAAGCGCGGGCTGCGCATCGACTATATTCTGGTTACCCAACCGCTGGCCGAGCGTATCAGCGACGCAGGGATCGACTATGCGCTGCGCGGTATGCAGCGGCCCTCCGATCACGCGCCAACCTGGAGCGATTTTTCGCTTACCCTGGCACCGGCGGAATAACCGCGGCGGCCAGCTTTATAGTGAATGGGGCGGCGACTGCTCAAGCGTCGCCAGCCACTCACCCGCTTGGTCATCGCCCAGCGACTGGGCACGCGACAGCGCCTTCTCGGCACGTTCATCCTGCCCCCAGGCAAAAGCGAGCTGACCATACTGACGCCAGTCGCTGCCCTCTTTGCTCAGTGTCGCTAACGCCTGCCAGGCATCAAGCGCCTGAGTCCTATCGCGGGCTTGATGCCATGCGTTCGCCAACAGGCGGAGCGAGGTCTCATCCCGTACGATGTCGCCCGATTCAAGCCATGTCTCAAGATACTCGGCGGCCCGGGCGGGCGTTCCCCCCGCCATGTGCAGGTTTATCAATTGCCAGCGGTCACCGTCTTCATCCAGCCTGCCCAGCTTCCAGGCGGTATCCCACAGCGCCGCGGCGATACCCGGCTGACCGGACTGCTGAGCGAGCCCGGCGGCTTCGCGCCAGTGAGCCCCATCACTGCCTTCATCAAGCCCGCCCAGCAACAGGTCAAGCGCCTGATCGGTTTGCTGGGTGCGCTGATAGACAACCAGCGCCAACCTGCGCTGGGTAGCATCAGGCTCAGCGGTTTGGTTCAGGCTACGTTCAAGCCATTCCCCCGCTTCCTGCCAACGCTGGTCGTCGGCGAGCCAACGGGTCAGTTTCCAGTAATCCTCGGCAGGGGCAGCGGCGTCCTGGGACTCGAGCCACTCGGCAAGTAAGTCGCTGGCCTGCGTCGTTTGCCCCGCCGCGTGGCGCAACGACACTTCTTCGCGCAGCCAGCGGGCCACCTGGGCTTGCTCGCCCGCGGCCAGTTCACGCGCTTGCGCCAATCGATTTGCGGCATCACCCGGCTGGCCCTGGTGCGCCAGTGCGTTAGCGGCAAGCTGCTGATACAGCGCGCTAGCCCAGCGGTCAGCCGCGTTACCCGTTTGCAGGCGGGTTGCTTGCTGGGTGGCCCGGGAGACCACGCTGGCGTATTGCGCTTCGCGTAGTTGCGTTTGCAAGCGGTTCAGGTCGCCAATGATATCGCCGGGAAGCGCCGGGCTGGCGTTGGCAAACGATGCCCACAAGCCGATTAAACAGATGCACCCCCATACACGCATGGTCATACCTCAATAAAGTCGTTAGCGCAGCTGAAACTCGATCCGCTGGGTCGCGTTGCGCAACCGATCGCTAGGCTCGAACTGCCACTGCGCAATCGCGTCGCGGGCCGCATCGTCAAACACCCGGCGTGGCTGGGCATCCGTAATGCGAATCGAAGAGCCATCAACGCTGCCGTCGCGACGAATGGTAAACGATACCTCAACAAACCCCTCCATGCCGCGACGCTGAGCGCGAGCAGGGTACGTCGGATTGACCCGGCTGGTCGGCGCGGCCTGACCGACATTGACCGGTTCATCCGACACTTCCTGCGGCGCTTCTGGCGCTGCCTCGCGCTCGGCATCGGAAGGCTCGGTTTCACTTGGCTGAGCAACGGGGTCGGGCTGCGGCGTTGGTTCAGGGGCCGGTTCCGGTTCTGGAGGCGGCTCGGGTTCCGGCTCGGGCGTCGCCTCGGTCAATTCCGGCAATTCACTCTCCATCTCCACCGGCTCGTCGGGCGGCTCGGGTAGATCAATCTCCGGCAAGGCAATGGTACTGTCGGACACCGGGGGCGGCTCGGGGGTCGGCATCGGCTGCGGCAGAGGCAGAGGCGTGGGTGCCTGTTCGGTTTCCGGGGGAGGCGCCTCTTCCTGCGGGGCGACGTCGGGTGCCTCCACCATGTTCATCGAGACCGTCTGCTCTGGTGGTTCCACCTGTTCATCCGGCGGCGCGACCAGCAATGCCAACAGCCAAAACAGCCCAATCGCCAAGATCCCACCACTCACCATGGATAATGCCTGGCGTATCATTGGCCGCTCCGGTTAGCCGCCACCGCCACCTGGTCCACGCCGGCCTGTTCAAGACGGTCCATCACTTCAATCAGCAGCCCGGTCGTCGACTCGCGATCCGCCTGGATGACGACCGAGCCATCCTCGCTGATCATCCCGGCGACTTCTTCGCCCACCCGGTGGGCGTCGATCGCGCGACCATCCACCCATACCGCCCCTTCGGGCGAAAGCGCAACCAATACCTGGGCATCGGGCCTGGGGCTTGCGTCACTCGACTCCGGTCGGTTGATTTCAATCCCGCTTTCCTTGATAAAACTGGTTGTGACGATAAAGAAAATCAGCATGATGAACACCACGTCCAGCATCGGCGTGAGGTTCACCTCGGTATTTTCGTCAGCGCTGCCCATCGAACGTCGTCTACGCATCATTTTCCTCCACTGCCCGCGCCATCCGGTCGTGCAACCGCTGATCCTCGCGCCGAATGATGTGTTCCAGGCGACTGATGAATAAAAGCCCGACCACGGCAATTGCCATGCCGGTCAACGTTGGCAACGTTGCCCTTGCCACGCCATCGGCCATTGCCCGGGCCTGGTGTGTATCACTCAGCGATAGACTGTCGAAGACGCCGATCATGCCCGTCACGGTACCCAGCAAGCCAAACAGCGGGCATAACGCCACCAGCAGCTTCAACCAGGGCAGCGGACGGCGCAGACGGATCACAAGGTCCTCCGTCCAGACGTTGCGCAGCGTGCGAGCACTCCAGCTATGATGGTCATCTCGCCTGGCCCAGCGATTGACAAGCTGGCGGCGCGCTCGCCGCCAGGTCATGCGGTAGAACCAGAAGCGCTCAATGGCCATGCCAAATACCAGCAACGCCACAACGGCCAGTACGACCAGCACCAAGCCACCCGCACTCATGAGCCGTTCGACGGGTTCGAGCCAAAGGGGAACGGTCACCATATCATCTCACCGACGCGTCTTGGGAAGGCTGCTGCGCTTCCAGATGGTCGGCCAGCGCGGCACTTGCCCGACCTTCAATGACATGAGTGAGGTGGCGACTGCGGCTTGACAGCGCCGTCTGCGCGAACAGCAGCGGCACGGCGGTAATCAGGCCAAGGACGGTCGTCACCAGCGCCTGGCTGATCCCACCCGCCATTAGCTGTGGGTCGCCGGTGCCAAACACCGTGATCGCCTGGAAGGTCACGATCATGCCGGTGACCGTGCCCAACAGCCCCAGCAAGGGCGCGATGGCCGCCAGCAGCTTGACAATCGGCTGCCCCCGTTCCAGACGGGGCAGCTCGGCGAGCACTGCCTCATCCAGGCGTGCTTCCAGTGCTTCCGGCGTCTGATGCTTATCCATTCCTTCAAAGCGCAGCAGCACACGCCCAAGCGGATTATGATCCGTGAGTTGATCGGTGCTTTTGAGCTGGCGGTTCACCCGCTGGCTGGTAGCCAGCAGATACAGGTATTGCAGCAAAGCGACCAGTAGACCGACGCCCCCCAAGGCAACGACCACATAGCCGACGTACCCGCCTTGATGGAAACGCTCCATCAGAGTAGGACGCTGCGCCAGGGCATCGATCACGCTACCTCGAGTTGGGTCCATGGCCATCACGCGCGTATCGCCCTGATGATAAGCGGCCAGATAATCAGCTATTTCCGCTGGAGTACGGGGCAGCACCGTCAGATGCCCATCATCGTCCTGGCGCAGTAAATCGGTGCTGGTAAACGCTGCAAAATCCCCCAGCCGCACGACGGTCTGAGGCGCAATTTCGCCATTGGCATCGGCCACGGGACGTTCAAGCCGCTCCGCATTGCCGGTGTTGCGCGTCAACGTGGCGAGCCTGTCGACCACGTCTTCCAGCACCTCCTGCTCGAGTACGTTGACGTCACTCAGCCGTGGCGGCAACGCTTCTTCGTTCAGGGTCAGCCAGCTATCTTCGCCCAGTGCGTTACGCACCTCGTTACTGTGCTGGTTGAGCGCATCCAGCAGATTGCTCAGCGCTTCGCCCTGCTCTGACTGACGCGCCGCCAGGCGCTCCGCCTCGGCCGACTGAGCGGCGTCCTGTGCCTGCAAGGCATCGTGACGCGACTGGGCGGCTTGCTGGCGATCCCGCGCCTGCTCCAGTGCCTCCTCAAGCGCCGCCTGGTCGTCCAGCAGCTTGATCAAGCGCTGCTGATCACGAATTTCAGCGGCTTCGCGGGCTTCACGCAGTGAGGTTGCCTCTTGCGACTGCGCGTTCGCCAACGGGCTCAAGCTGGTCAGCCCCATCAGCAGCGCTACCATCACATAACGATGGCACTTCTTGAGATCGCGTATCATGGCTGCTCTCCCTGATCGGCCGAGACGGTGATGGAGAGCGGCAGCGTCAGGATATCCGGCGCCCGCTGGTCTTCCGCTATCCGCAGCCCGTCACGCACCGCCTGAAGGTGTTCGGCACTCAACGACTGCCACTCGCCGTCCTCGGCATTCCATACGCCGCCCTCGCGGCCATCGGGTGTCAGGTAGTAAAAACCGATACGCCCGATGCGCAGGAAGTCCACTTCCAGTTGCTGATCATCGTCTAAGCGCAAACGCCCACGCCAGGTATCCATTTCACGGCCGTAATCCAGCTCCGTGCGCCAGATATCGAGCATGCTTTCAATCTGCTCGGCGGGCTCCGCACCCTCGTCGTTTTTCAAGGTTTCGATGCGGGCCAGCCGCTGCTCTTTAAGAAACGGCAGATCGCGTTCGATCCACTGGGTGAGCTGGGCTTGCATGTTCTGCTCAATGTCCGGCAGCGCGGCGCGCGTATCGGCCAGGGTATCCAGCGCGGAAGCCAGGCGGGCCTGCCGCTCGGCTTCCTCGGCCAAGCGGCCCGCTAACGAGGCGTTCTGGGATTCAAGCTGGCGAGTATCGCGCTCTAGCTCGCGCAGCTCTTGCAGCGCGGCCCGGGTCTGTTCATCGGCGCTATCTATCTGCTGTTGAAGCTCGGCTTGAAGCTGCTGGGCATCAATACCTTGACTGGCCTGCTCGAGCGTCTCGTCACTTGCCATTAGCGAACTGCTGGCCAGCATGCACGCTAGCCAGCAGCCCTGCATGGCAAAGAAAGGCTTATTCAGCACATCGACTCTCCGTCACTGATCACTGGCAGTCACCCTGCCGCTATAGAGAACACATCAAATATAAGAACGAGTTGCGTTTCATATCGAGTGCCCATAGCCTACCCACTTATAAAATAAATGACAATATTTATCATTAGCGTTCAGCTAACTTTAGCCTGCTACAAAACAAAAAAGGGAGCCGCTGGGGCTCCCGATCTTTATTAGACTGTGTGCTCAATGATTGTCTAGAAAGCCCAATCATCGTCTTCGGTGGCGACGGCCTTACCAATCACATAGGACGACCCTGAGCCGGAAAAGAAGTCGTGGTTCTCATCGGCATTCGGCGATAGCGCCGCCATGATCGTGGGGTCCACATCCGTTTCACTGCTGGGGAAAAGCGGCTCGAAGCCGAGGTTCATCAGCGCCTTGTTGGCGTTGTAGTGAAGGAACTTTTTGACATCTTCGGTCAGGCCAACCTCGTCGTACAGCGACTCGGTATAGCGGACTTCGTTGTCGTAAAGCTCCAGCAGCAGCTCGTAGGCGTAGTCCTTGACCTCCTGCTGACGCTCCGGCGTTGCCTCAGCCAAATCCTGCTGGAACTTGTAGCCGATGTAATAGCCGTGCACCGCTTCGTCGCGGATGATCAGGCGGATCAGGTCCGCCGTGTTGGTCAATTTGGCGTGGCTCGACCAGTACATCGGCAGGTAGAAGCCGGAGTAGAACAGGAACGACTCCAGGAAAACACTGGCCACCTTGCGCATCAGCGGATCGTCTGAGCGATAGCGGCCGAGAATCAGCTCCGACTTGGCCTGCAGCGTCGGATTTTCTTCACTCCAGCGAAAGGCATCGTCGACATCCCGGGTGGTGCACAGCGTCGAGAAAATCGAGCTGTAGGAGCGCGCATGAACCGATTCCATAAAGGCGATATTGGTGTAGACCGCCTCTTCGTGGGGCGTGCGCGCGTCTTCCATGAGTACCGGTGCGCCGACACTGCTCTGTATGGTATCCAGCAGCGTCAAGCCGGTGAACACGCGAATGGTCAGCTGTTTCTCTTTATCCGTCAGCGTATTCCACGACTGGATATCGTTGGACAGCGGGACTTTTTCCGGCAGCCAGAAGTTACTGGTCAAACGGTTCCACACTTCGAGATCTTTATCGTCTTGCAGACGGTTCCAGTTAATCGCATCGACCCGCGATAAACGTTGCATCATGTTCATATCGTCAGTCTCTTGAAAGTCGTCGGACGCTTAAAGCGTGCAGGATACGCAGCCTTCAACCTCTGTACCTTCCAGCGCACTCTGGCGCAGGCGGATGTAATAGAGGGTCTTGATGCCCTTCCGCCAGGCGTAAATCTGCGCCTTGTTGATATCACGCGTGGTGGCGGTATCCGGGAAGAACAGGGTCAGCGACAGGCCCTGGTCGACGTGCTTGGACGCCTCGGCGTAGGTGTCGATAATCTTTTCAGGACCAA
Source organism: Halomonas sp. CSM-2 (assembly GCF_002119345.1). Lineage (NCBI taxonomy): Bacteria > Pseudomonadati > Pseudomonadota > Gammaproteobacteria > Oceanospirillales > Halomonadaceae > Halomonas > Halomonas sp. CSM-2. The sequence continues at coordinate 186,689 of NZ_NBYR01000009.1, forward strand.
TCTCGTAGGCGTCCTGGAAGTAATCAAAGTTGGCTTCGTTGAGGAACGGTGCCGGGTAGTAAACCCGCCCCAGCTTGCCTTCCTTGCGGATCTCGATCTTGGCCGCGACCGGGTGAATGCTCGACGTCGAGTGATTAATGTAGGAAATCGAGCCCGTGGGCGGAACGGCCTGCAGGTTGCGGTTATACAGCCCGTGCGCCATGACGCTGGCTTTCAGCTCTTGCCAGTCCTGCTGGGTCGGCAAGGCGATACCGCTGCGCTCGAAAAGCCCACGCACTTTTTCGGTCCGCGGCTCCCAGGCGTGTTCGGTGTACTGATCGAAGAACTCACCCGACGCGTAGGTAGAGTCGGCAAAACCGGCGAAGGTATCGCCGTGCTCGATTGCCAGACGATTTGACGCCCGCAGCGCGTGAAAGGCGATGCAGTAGAAATACAGATTGGTAAAGTCCAGGCCTTCATCCGAGCCGTAATAGATATGCTCGCGGGCCAGGAAGCCATGCAGGTTCATCTGCCCAAGACCGATCGCCCGGGACTTGGCATTACCTTCCGCGATGGAGGGAACGCTGCTCAGGTTGCTCATTTCCGACACGGCCGTCAGACCGCGAATGGCCACCTCGACGCTGGTGCCGATATCGCCCGAGTCCATCACCTTGGCGATGTTCATCGACCCCAGGTTGCAGGAGATATCCTGGCCGATATGCCGATAGCCGAGATCTTCGTCATAATCCGTCGGCGTGTTCACCTGAAGGATTTCCGAGCACAGGTTGCTCATGTTGATCCGGCCCGCGATGGGGTTGGCGCGGTTTACCGTATCTTCGAACATGATGTACGGGTAGCCGGACTCGAACTGCAGTTCGGCCAGGGTCTGGAAAAATGCCCGTGCGTTGATCTTCTGCTTGCGGATACGCGCGTCCGCCACCATTTCGTGATACTTCTCGGTCACGCTGATATCACCGAAGGGCACGCCGTAGACCCGCTCTACGTCATAGGGCGAGAACAGGTACATATCTTCGTTGCGCTTGGCGAGTTCGAAGGTGATATCGGGAATCGTCACCCCTAGCGAGAGCGTTTTAATGCGGATTTTTTCATCGGCATTTTCACGCTTGGTATCCAGGAAGCGCAGGATATCGGGATGGTGAGCGTTCAGGTACACAGCACCGGCCCCCTGACGCGCGCCGAGCTGGTTGGCGTAGGAAAACGCATCCTCCAGCAGCTTCATGATCGGGATAATCCCCGACGACTGGTTTTCAATGCGCTTGATGGGGGCGCCTGACTCACGAATATTGCTGAGCAGGAAGGCAACGCCACCGCCACGCTTGGAAAGCTGCAGCGCCGAATTGATCGAGCGGCCGATCGACTCCATGTTGTCTTCGATGCGCAGCAAAAAGCACGACACCAGTTCACCGCGCTGCTGCTTACCGCAGTTCAGGAAGGTGGGGGTCGCCGGCTGGAAACGGCCGCTGATAATTTCATCGACCAGCGACTTGGCCAGGGTTTCATCCCCACGCGCCAGGGCAAGCGCGACCATGCAAACGCGGTCTTCGTAGCGTTCAAGGTAACGCTTGCCATCAAAGGTCTTCAGCGTATAGCTGGTGTAATACTTGAAGGCGCCAAGGAAGCTTGGAAAACGAAACTTGTAGGCATACGCCTGCTCGAACAGTGCCTTGACGAAAGAAAAGTCATACTGCGCCAGCGTGCCCGCTTCGTAGTACTGCTCTTCCACCAGATAATCGAGCTTCTCTTCGAGGGAATGGAAGAACACGGTGTTCTGATTGACATGCTGCAAGAAGTACTGACGCGCGGCTTCGCGGTCTTTATCCAACTGCAGTTCGCCGTTGGCGCCGTAAAGATTCAGCATGGCGTTCAGCGCATGGTAATCCATGGTGCGACCGTCGCTTGCCGCCGCAGGCCTTTGCGTTTCAGTGACGTTTTTTGAGGCTAGCGTTGTCGTTTCCAAAACTCTTCTACTCCTTCACGGACCTTGGCGACGTCTTCGTCGGTGCCAAACAGTTCGAATCGATAAAGCAACGGTACCTGGCATTTTTCCGCAATGATGCGGCCCGCCAAGCCATACGCGTCGCCAAAGTTGGTGTTACCCGCGGCAATCACCCCGCGTATCAGGTGGCGATTGTGCTCGTCATTCAGGAACCGGATCACTTGACCCGGCACCGCGCCCTTCGCCTGGCCGCCACCATAGGTGGGCGTTACCAAAATGTAAGGCTGATCCACCTGGGGTACCGGCGCTTCCCGATTAAGCGGCAAGCGCTGTGCAACCAAACCTGTTTTTTCAATGAAACGGTGGGTATTACCTGATTTGGTGGAAAAGTACACCAGATTGCCGACCATGGAGGGCGTGCGTCCATCTGTCAGCATGGGTAACTTACGCCAGGGCTTGGATGCGGTCTGGACGGAAGCCTGACCAATGGTCTTCACCGGCAACGACGACCGGCAACTGACGATAGCCCAGCGCTTCAACTTCTTCCTGGGCACCCGATTCGGCGGTGATGTCGATCACGGTATAAGGAAGTCCCTGCTTGTCCAGCGCGCGATAGGTAGCGGTGCACTGAACACAGGCTGGCTTGCTATAAATTTGAATTTCCATGGTCATTTCCCTTTTCATAGCGGCATTTTTCGGGTAGGGCATATCTTGTGCCCGCCCCCTATAGAAGCTACAACGCATACTATATATAGACCATCAGAAAATCAATTCAAGCATATGTGGTATTTTTCATCCACAGGATATTGACAGCTATTGCCCATTACTATTCACGACAGCAAAAAAAACCGCCTCCGATTAAGGAGGCGGTTTTTAAGCAGACACCATCAGATGGCGTCATACGTAGCGCGGCTAGGGGTTAGGCGGTGGCCGCTTGGTAGCGACGTTCGACGTCTTCCCAGTTCACTACGTTAAAGAAAGCGGCGACATAGTCAGGGCGCTTGTTCTGGTACTTGAGGTAGTACGCATGCTCCCAGACATCCAGGCCTAACACCGGCGTATTGCCGTGCATCAGCGGGCTGTCCTGGTTCAGTGTGTTTTCAACGACCAGTTTTTTCTCGGGCGTGACGGATAGCCAGGCCCAGCCACTACCGAAACGACCAAGCGCTGCTTTTTTGAACGCTTCCTGGAAAGCCTCAAAACCGCCTAACTCGGCATCGATAGCCTTGGCCACGCCGCCTTGTGGCTGACCGCCGCCATTGGGTGACATCATTTGCCAGAACATGGAGTGGTTGGCGTGACCACCGCCGTTATTGATGACGGGCTGACGCTTGTCTTCCGGAACACGGTCCAGGTTGGACACAAGCTCTTCCACCGGCACGTCCTCAAGCCCGGTGCCTTCCAGCGCAGCATTCAGGTTGGTGACATAGGTGTTGTGGTGACGAGAATGGTGGATCTCCATGGTCATCGCATCAATGTGCGGTTCTAGCGCATCGTACGCGTAGGGTAACTCTGGAAGTGTATGTGCCATATTGATCATCTCCTTTCAGTGGCTTTCTTTGCGTTCAGCAATATCCGGTTTCAATAACTAGGTATGGTCACCTCATTGCTTTTTCAACCGCAAGGGGGCTGATTTCGCTTTTGCCCCAGCATTTTAGTCAACTAATGAGAGTTTATCTAACCCAGCTCATATAAAAAAGCCGACTTCACATGAAGTCGGCTTTTAATTTCGAGATTTCAGATGGTTACAGCTTACCTTCCAGCTCTGGGAGGATCTCGAACAGATCGCCCACCAGGCCATAATCGGCAACCTGGAAGATCGGCGCTTCGTCGTCCTTGTTGATCGCGACAATCACCTTGGAGTCTTTCATGCCCGCCAGGTGCTGGATGGCACCGGAAATCCCCACCGCGATATACAGCTCCGGGGCAACGATTTTACCGGTCTGACCGACCTGCATGTCGTTGGGAACAAAGCCGGCATCAACCGCGGCGCGGGAGGCACCAATCGCCGCCCCAAGCTTGTCGGCAATGCCATCGAGCAGCTTGAAGTTCTCACCGTTGCCCATGCCGCGACCACCGGAGATGACCACCTTGGCGCCACCCAGCTCCGGGCGGTCCGACTCGGCCAGTTCCTGCTTGACGAAACTGGAC